>JBGPJK010000094.1:0-14018 GCA_041485425.1 Terriglobia bacterium
ACGTCATCCTGGCCAACACGCTTTCGTCCACTACGTGGTCGCTGAACCTGATGTTGGGCGCGACCCTGGGCGGCGTGGTGGCCGCGCTGCTGGGGCTGAATGCGGTGTTCGTGCTGAACGCGCTGTCGTTCCTGGCATCGGCGGCCCTGATTGCGGGAATGCATTTTCAGGAGCCGCATGCCGAAGCGGCAGCGCCGCTGCGTGCGCGCGATCTGTTCGACTTTTCGCCGGTCGCGGAGGGAGTGCGCTATGTGCGCGCAGACCGTCGACAGCTAGCCACGATTTTTGTGAAGGCCGGCAATCTCATGGTGGGGCCGAGTTGGGTGCTGTTCACCGTCATGGGGCAGCGGATTTTTCCCGTGCACCTGCGGAGCGTTGATCCGCAGCGGGGCGCCATGCTCGGCATGAGCCTGCTGCTGGGTGCGCGTGGTTTGGGAGCTCTGGTGGGACCTTTGTTTTCGGCGCGATTGGCGGGCCATGAGGAAAAACGCCTACGGCTCGGTATCCTGCTGGGCTACCTTACCGTGGCTGTGGGTTACGGTGCACTCGGCGGCGCCGCGAACGTGTGGGTGGCGTGTTTGTTTGTAGCCCTCGCGCATTGCGGAGGCTCCACCGTGTGGGTGTTCTCGACCACGCTGTTGCAGCTCAACACCGAGGATCGCTTCCGGGGACGGGTTTTTGCAGCCGATATGGCTTTGTGCATGCTGACTATCGCGGTAGGCGCGTATTTGTGCGGGCTCTTCCTGGACTGGGGTGTTTCGCCACGCGTGGTGGCGACGGGAACCGGGTTGCTGATGCTGGTCCCGGCGGGCCTATGGGCGCGGGCGATACGGGGTTGGAGCGTGCGGGAGGCTATCAGCGCGGGGACGGCAGATTAGCGGCTACTCAATGGATTGTCACTCCGAGCGAAGCGAGGACTCCCTATTTGCCCTAGGATCATCGTAGTGACAGGGATGCTTGGCTGCGCCTCAGCATGACAACACCGGTCACTTTCTAACCGCTGTAGAGCTGGTCGATCTTCGCGGCCATGATGAAGTCACTCTCGGTGAGGCCGTCGATTTTGTGGGTCCACAGGGTGACTTCCGCTCGGCCCCAGGCCAGCAGGATGTCGGGATGATGGCCTTGTTGTTCGGCCAGTTCTCCCACGCGATTGACAAAGTCTAACGCCTGCTTGAAATCGGGGAAGACGAACGTGCGCGTGATGTGGTGCTCGTTCACCACCTTCCACAGCGGGACCTCGCGGTGCAACTTCGCCAAGTCGTTGCCTTTGAGTGCCGGCACTCCTCCGCGGCAGGGGACGCAGGTCTTGCTGGCTAGAGTCGACATGGTTAGCTCCCGGGCTGGATCGAGTTCGAAAGTGAATCGCCGAACCCAGTGTAGCTTGGGGGAGCCGCCGCCCGGAAGTAGCGTTTCAGCCAGAGCAGGAATCCCAGGTAGAACACCATGAAGGTCATGCTCCACCACAGGATGGCGTTGCCACGAAACATAGGGTTCATGCTCATGGCTTCCAGTTGTTGGTGCGACCAGCCCATCTTGGAATAGGCTTCCAGCAGGTTGCCACGCCTGATGGTGAGCGCTGAGGAGGTAAGGCGGAGGGCCATGGCGATCACCGCTACCCACCAACCCGCCACTTTCAAGCGGAAAAAGGAAAAAGCGATGTAAGCGTCCACCGCGGCGAAAACCAGGAAAGCCGCCGCGCCCGGCAGCCCGGTGAGATATCTTCCGAAGAACGGAAAAAGGGGCGTGGTAAAACTCATCACGAAGTAGTACGCAGTACTGGTGGCCGCCAGCAATGCCAGGGCAAGCACAGGGAGAGGACAGCGGTCCGTCCAGCGTTCGATGGGATCCCGATACTTGCAGGTCAACTCCACGTTCTTGCTGTTGTAGAAGAGTAGGAAAGCCAGTGGCATGACGATCAGGAATATGGCAAGGAATACGATCATCAAGGTGATGATGACGGCCATGAATCCCGCAGGCACCGGGGGCGCATCCGGGTTCTGTGCCGCGGCGGTGTGCATGCCAACCAGGACGCCCGAGGGCAGCATCACGCAGAGCAGTACGGTGACCAGGACTCCGCTGATCAGCCAAATCCAGGAGACGATGAGGTTCAGTGCACGGGCCCAGCGTTTGGCCTGAGTGGAACCGATGCCGAGCGTCACCAGGACAACCGCGAGCATGGCGTAGGTCATGACGCTGACCGCGAAACTACGCAACGGTATTCCGCCACCGGCGGTCTTGCGGACGAGCACCGCAGAGAGAAGCATGAAGGGAATCGCAAGGGCAGCCAGTGTGCCACCGGCGATCTCCGTGATGCCGAAGACGAGCAGGCCGGTGCTGCGATCCTTATACGCGGGCACCGCTGGAGGCAGTGGCGGAACTGGTGCGAGCGGGGCAGGAATGTCGGTGCCTGAGGGTTCCACCGTGTCCTCCTGAGGCTTCAGTGCACAGCTTTGTTCGCGACCCGTTCCGACTGCAGGTGAGCGTGCCCGTCAGCCCTGAAAAGAGCCGGACTAGAACGGAATGTCTTCGTCGCTGATGGGCGTCGAAGCGGCGGCCGGTTCGGGCTCCGGGGCGCGCTGGTCGAGATTGTTGGCGGCGGCGGCCCGGGCGTGACCGCCGGAGGCCTCTGCACCTTCGCCCCGTCCGCTGAGCAGCACGAGATCGTTGGCAATGATCTCCGTCTTGTACTTCTTCTGGCCGCTCTCCTTGTCGTCCCAGGAACTGGTGCGCAAACTGCCCTCGATGTAGACCTTGCCGCCCTTCTTCAGATACTCGCCCACGATTTCCGCCAGCCGCTGGAAGGCCACGATGTTGTGCCACTCAGTGCGGTCCTGCCACTGGCCTTCTTTGTCCTTGAAGCGATCATTGGTGGCGAGAGAGAACTTGGCAACCGCCATGCCGCCTTGGGTGTACTTCACTTCCGGATCCTTACCGAGATTTCCAATAAGAATGACCTTATTAACGCTTTTCATAATTGCTGCTCCTTCCGCTGGCTGCTCAATATATCAGAAACCGGGGCCGGACCTGAGGTGAGCAACCGACATAGTCTGGGTGACCGCGGTCACGGTGGAGTGTGCTAAGGCTTTCCGTAGTGCGGTATAATTTTCGCTATGTCTACCCCAGCGGTCGGGATGGTGCCCGACGAACTGAAGCAAGAACCACGGTCCAAGGGTATCAATACCCCGCGCAAGAAAAAGCCCAAAGAGCTGGCGGTCATTACCGAGTGCTGCACCGGCTGTGCCGGTTCGCCCGCGTGCGTGGAATACTGTCCGGTTGAAGACTGCATGTTCTGGGTGCTGGACGAAGACCATCCGCCGTTTGGCAGAATCCAAGTGGACCCGATCTTGTGTATTGGCTGCAAGAAGTGCACCAGCAAGGGTCCGGACGGAGCGTTTCTGGACGGATGTCCCTGGGATGCGATTGTGATGGTGGATACGACTGAGGTGGAAAAAGAAGTTGGGGTGATGGCGATTTAGCCCTCAGCCGTCAGCAGTCAGGCAAACAGCGCGCGCCGTGAGGGCGCGTTTTTTTGCTCCCGTAGAGTCGTGCCGCTGCGCGCCAGGTCCTTCACGGCCTGGACGGCCGTTCAGGATGACGCCCGGGGAAAATGGGTCGCTGACGCCCGACTACTGACGCCCAGCTCTCTCCCGGATCGCTTTCTCGGTTTCCAGCGCCTGCTGGCGGAGGTGGTCGGGAATCTCTGGCAGTTCGCGCTCGTAGCGCTGAACGGCAGGGAGATCGTCTGGCTGGCCGACCAGGTACAGCGCCCGTAGCGCCTCCCACACTTGATCGGTGCCGGGATCGATGGTGGCGATTTCCGCGCCGGCGGCGACCATCTGCCCGGCCTGGGCGGACAGCGTTCGCAGGCGGCCGCTGATCGGTGAACGTACCTCGATGGTTTGGTCCGCCACCTGCAGCTTGGCGATGATTCCACCTTGGTGAATGGCTGTCCCAATCGCGCTGCTGTCCATTACCTTGCCACCTTGCGAAGCCACCACGGTAGCCGGTTGCAGGAGCGCGACAATCTGCGGCCGCCCGGTGGCGTCTCCAAAGCGAACTAGCGACAAGGCAGCATTGCCGCGCACCATGGGGGAAGAGTCGTTGAGCATCTTGAGAAGGGCATCGTGAAAGCCGGCGCCGGAGGTGTCCTGGCCCATGACCCAGGCGTCGGTGTTGCGGACCTCCTCGACGGGGTAGGTCGCGAGGCGGGCTACATCGGGATACCAGCGCGTGACGTTGGGATCGTGCCGACCCATGCGCTCGCCAATCTGCACCAACGCGTGCTGAATGTGACGAGGGTGCTTGTCGTCCTGCAGGTATTCCGTGAGCTGCTTGTCGGAAAGCTGGCGTCCGAACCAGGTGTTCCACCAGAACAAGAAGGGCATGAGCACGATCAGCCAGGCGGTGAGGAAGAAAAGAAGGCGGTTGCGGGTGGACATGCGAGGGCGTTTGGGCAGGCTTTCAACTGGCGTGGGTGGGATCGGGTTTGCAGACATCAGAGGTCTCGAATGAGAATACTACAGCAGAATCTTAAACCGCCGAGAACGCGGAGAACCGCCGCGGAGCCCGCGGAGAATGAGGCTAGTTCACTACGTCGGCGTCCAGCACGCGGTCTTGCTCCAGGTAGTGGGAGACGGCGTACTGCGCCAGCAGCGGCGTCTGCAGCTTGATTTCGGCTCCGATCCATTCGCCCTTGGGGTGGGGTGCGTTGGCCGGATGGTTACAAATCTGGCCGCCGAAGCGCTGTCCGAATGCGGCACTCTCGATCTGATCGAATTGCTGGAGGCTTTGCCACGCCTCGTCGCCGACCGTGCCGCTGACGTCAATCTTGAGTTTCACAGTTGACATGGAACTATTTCACCACGGAGTCACAGAGCCATGGAGAAAAAACGCTTGGGTTTGTCATTCCGAGCGCAGCGAGGAATCCCTATAGCCGCAATCGTGCCGGGGGTAGGGGTCCTTCGCTGCGCTCAGGATGACACCGAGAAGTTGTTTTTCTCCGTGCCTCCGTGTCTCCGTGGTGAATGTTTTCACGCAGCGAACAGGTGATACAGCATGAAGTAAATCACTACGCCGGTCACCGAGACATACAGCCACAGTGGAAATGTCCAGCGGGCGATGGCGCGGTGGCGGTCGAAGCGCTCGCGCAAAGCGCGACTCAAGGTGATGATCACCAGGGGCACAATCACAACCGCCAGAATCGTATGGGTCGTCAGAATCGTGAAATAAACCGGACGCGACCAGCCCTGCCCCTGAAAATGCACGGAACCCACGTGCGCATGGTAGTACAGGTACGAGATCAGGAACAAAGTGGAGGTCACGAGCGCGGTCAGCATCACGGCCCGGTGTGCGGCCATGCGTCCGCGCTTGATGAAATTGCGCCCTACCAGCAGCAGCACGGCGCTGGCGCCGTTCAAGGAGGCATTGAGCGCCGGGAAAATCGCATACTGTTCAGGTATCTGCATCACGCCGCCGGCTTGGTGGTACGGCGGTTTGCCATCACAAAGGCCAGTCCGAACATGAACAGGGTGAACAGAACCAGGGTGGCCATGGAGGCCGACAACGAAAAGTCAGCCGGGCTGTCGGGGTAAAGCAGAATCCGCAGCGCCTCCACGCCGTAGGTCAGCGGGTTGATTTGCATCAGCATGCGCATCCAGCCGGAGGCTCCCGACAGCGGAAACAACGCGCCCGAGAGCAACCATAGCGGAATCAGGAAGAGATTAATGATGGCGTGAAAGGCCTGATTGGAATCCATGGGCCAGGCGATGGCAAAGCCCAGAGCGGTCAGAGAAAACGACACCAGGAAAACCGTCAACACGATGAGCAGGAACCCACTGATGCTCATGTGCACGCCGACCAGCGGCGCGAAAGCCAGGAAGATCAAGCCCTGGATCGCCGACAGCGTGGTTCCTCCCAGCACCTTGCCCAGCACGATAGCCGAGCGCGGCACCGGTGCTACCAGCACCGACAGAAGAAACCCTTCTTTACGATCCTCGATGACTGACATCATGGTGAAGATGGAGGTGAAAAGCACAATCATGATGAGGGCGCCGGGGTAGAAATAATCGAGGTAGTGTTGTTGCCCGGCGGCGTCTCCGGAGCGGAAGGAGCTTCCGAAACCGGATCCGATCACCACCCAGAACAGCAGGGGCGAGGCGATGACGCCGATGACGCGGCTGCGCTGGCGGTAGAAGCGGACGATCTCTCTCCACCAGAGGGTGAAGGCGGGAAGCATCACGCCCGCGGAGATCGGGGCTTGGGCCGGCAATGTTGTGCTCTGGGTAGCCACGTCAGCTCGGTTTCTGCGCCGGAGGCGCGACAGATTTCTTGTTGGCAACTTTCAGGTTGCGTACTTCCAGGAACGCATTGAGAAACAGAATTCCAGAGAGCGTCAGCAGAATAAGGCTCATGAACAGGCCGTCAACGGTGGTGATGGTGCCGCTTGCGACCGTCCAGGCGATTCCTAGCAGAGGAACGATACCGAGCACAATCGAAAGCACAAGCATCATGGGCGCTCTACCTTGACTTTCTCATCATTGATTTCTTTGCGCTGTTTGCGAGTCTTAGCGATCTTTGCGGCAAAAGCTTTTAACCGCAAAGGACGCAAAGGTGGCGCAAAGGGCGCGAAGAAAACATCATGCTTTCGCCGCAGCTTCCTCGCCCTCGGTCCAGAAACGATGGCCGGTGCGGTGGATGAAGACGTCTTCCAGGGTCGGCTTGCTGACCGAGATTGACTGAATCTCACCGGGGAAGGCTTCGGCCAGTTCGGCGATGAAGCGGTGGCCGTGTTCTCTTTCCAGCCGGATGCGGGCGTCTTGTTCGTTATCTCCAATGACCGTAGCCTCGACCCCGAGGCGCGCCGAAATGCGGTCGGCGAGGTCGCGCGGATTGCGCGTCGCCTCCAGCCAGATCACGTCGCCGCCGATCTCATGCTTCAGGTCGGCCGGAGTGCCCAGCGCCACCAGCTTTCCTTCATTCAGGATGGCGAGGCGGTCGCAACGCTCTGCCTCTTCCATCAAATGGGTAGTGACGATTACCGTCACACTTTCCTCGTCGCGCAAAATGCGCAGGTATTGCCAGAGGTCGCGGCGCGCACCAGGATCGAGTCCGGTGGTGGGTTCATCCAGCAGCAAAACCGACGGATGGTGGAGCAGGCCCTTGGCTAGTTCTAGGCGCCGCTGCATGCCGCCGGAGAAGGTTTCGGCTTTTTCGTTGGCGCGGTCGGAGAGTCCAACCCGACCGAGCATTTCATGAATGCGCGCCTTCAGAACCTTGCCGTGCAAGCCGTAGAGATGGCCTTGATGCCAGAGGTTCTCCGCGGCAGTCAGCTTTACGTCGATGCTCTGGGCCTGGAAGACGACGCCGATGTGGCGGCGCAGCTCGTTGGGTTCCTTGGCAGCGTCGTGTCCCAGGACCAGGGCACGGCCACCAACCGGGATCATCAAAGTCGAGAGAATGCGAAACAGCGTGGTCTTGCCGCTGCCGTTGGGCCCGAGAAGGCCGAACAAGTCGGCGTGGCGCACTTCAAAGGAAACGCCATTGAGAGCCGTACGACCGTCGTAACGGTGGACCAGGTCTTGGACCGAAATCACAGCGGGCGTGCCGATCGGGACATCTGCCTCGGAGCCGGCCACGGCATATGCGGGTGTTTTGAAAGCCACAGGGTATTCTACGACGAGACCGTGTTCAACATCATCAGGGCGAACAGCAGCGGCAAGTAAAAGACGGTAGCTTGCAGCAGTTGCCGCGCCCGCTGCTTGGAACAAGCGGTGCTGGGAGGCATCTTGAACGTGGCCAGGCGCAAGCCGAAGTAGAACAGCCCCAAGCCCATCGCCAGTGCGCCTACGAGATAAACCTTGCCCGACATGCCCAGAAACGTGGGCAGCAGGCTGATGGGAACCAGGCCAACCGAATACAGCAGAATCTGCCGCGCGGTGGATTTTCCGTTCGGTTCCACAACCGGCAACATGCGAATGCTACCGGCTTCGTAGTCTTCGCGGTAGAGCCAGGCGATCGAGAAGAAGTGCGGGAACTGCCAGAAAAAGACGATGGCAAACATCACCAGCGCGCCCCACTCCAGACGCCCACGGGCGGCGGCCCAGCCCAGCACCCCGGGCATCGCTCCCGGGAACGCTCCCACGAAGGTGCAGATGGGATGAACTTTCTTTAGCGGAGTGTACGCAGCGAGATAGGTGGCGGAGGTAGCGAGCGCCAACCAGCCGGTCAGAGGATTGAGAGCGAGTCCGAGGTAGAGCGCTCCGCCGAGAGTCATGAGTGCGCCGGCAATTCCAGCGTGCAGGAGGGTCATGCGTCCGGCCGGCAGCGGACGCTGCGCAGTGCGGCGCATCAGGGCGTCGATGTCGCGCTCCATAACTTCGTTCAGCGCGGCCGTGCCACCAGCAATCAAACCAACCCCAAGCAGCGTATGAAGCAGGCCCCAGGAAAGGGAAGAGACGCCGGACTTCAAGGCCCCGAAGTAGTACCCGCACCATGCAGTCATGACGATCAGGGTCGTCACCCGCATCTTGGTGAGCTCGGCGTAGTCACGCGCCAGGGTGATGGCGCCGTTGCGGGGAACGGCCAAAGGTTGGGTTGCAGTGCTCATGCGGCCACCGGCTTTCGTTGTCCGCTGGGAAGTCGCTCTTCAAAGGCGACAGGGACGTGCCGCCAGACCTGGATGGCCAGAACCGCGGCTGTGGCCAGCAGCAGCGCCCCCACGGCGACGTGGGCGACGGTCGAGATCACCATGGGGAGTTCGGGCTGGGCCGCATCGTGACCCCAAGCGATGCGGGTCAGAAACGCCACGAAGCCCAGGCAGAGCTGCGCCATGAGCAGAGAGAGCATGATAACGGCCGGACGCCTCACCGCTTCGACCTTGGAGTACAACGACAGCGCGCGAACCGCGGTCCAGGTGAGCACGATGGTGACGATTGCCGCATGCAGCACATGGGGCCACCAACTCAATCCCTTGTGACGGAACATCGCGCCGAGAATGAGTTGCACGTAGAGCACGAAGATCGAGAGCAAAGTCAGCGTAATCAAGCTGGGTCGCCGCGTGTCGAGTTCAACCTGGGGAACTTCTTCCACAAACATGCGCCCGGTGAATAGGGCGATGGCCACGGCGAGGCAGAAGAAGGTCTGGGCCAGGGCGGCGTGGGCGGAAGAGACCGCTGGAGGCAGGTAATGGAGCACGGTGATCCCGCCCAGGATGCCTTGTGCGATGACCGTTCCAAGCGCGGCCACGCCGAGGATCTTCATCCAGCGGCGGCGCTCGGCTCTCCAAATCCATACCGCGGTGATGATAGTGAGCAGTCCGACAAACTCGGCCACCATGCGATGGGTATGCTCAAATCGCACGCCGCCGACCATGTGCGGCATTTTGTACAGGGAACCGAAGGAAGTGGGCCAATCAGGGACGGAAAGGCCCGCATCATTGCTGGTGACCAGGGCCCCGGCAATGATGAGAAGAAATGTCACGCAAGCCGTGAAGACGGCAAAGCAATGGAGCCCGCGATTGTAGGGTGTAGCGACAGACTTCAGAGATGGCTCCTTGGCACGTAGCGCAACTTACCCCAAAGTTGCGCTGACAGCGAGGGCGCTGCAAGAACACATGGAGTGGGCCGGGTTGGCGGCCCACTCACAAACCAAGCATTTTACCAGAGCGGCTACTGTTTGAAACTCTGGTCGACCGTTTTCGTGTCCTTGGCGGCCAGGGTCACTTTCTGGTCCTGCTCGCCGAGTTTCTCGTGTACGAAGGCAAGCGTGTAGTCGCCCGGCGGCAGGCCCTTGATCTCGTACTTGCCGTCCGGGCCGGTAACTGCATAGAACGGGCTCTTCACCACGTTGACGTACATCTTCATCCACGGGTGCTGGTTGCACTTCACCGGCAGCATGATTTCTTCGCGGGCGAAGCTCTTCTCGATCGGGGCCGCGGCGGGAGGCTGCGACTCGTTCCACTCCCGGTTGTCCTTGGGGGTGGGGTGGATGTTGTGGGTGGTCTGATCGGCGTTCTTGATCTGAACCGTCTGTCCCGCCATCACGCCCATCACGTGAGGATGGTAACGGCAGCCTTCCTGGTTGATTACGGCGGGGTCTTTGGGAACGTCGAACATGCGGTTGCCGAGACCGTCTTTCACGTATACAAAAACATTGGCCAGGTTGCCGCCGGCGGCCACTACGGTCTCAGCTGTGTTGGCGCCCTTGCAAGCCGGGTCCTGGCTCATGTCGATCTTTGCGGGTTTGGGAGCAGCGCCATCGAACTTCACGGTGCCGTTGACGGTGGCGACCGTGCTGGGATCGATCGGCGTGGCCGCGGGTTGCGCCGCTGCCGGAGCGGAAGCGGGTTGCTCCGCAGGGCTTTCCTTCTTGCTGCAGCCCACCAGCAGCCACAGGCCCAGAAGGCAGAGCAGACCTAACATTGCTACCCATGCTTTCCTATTCATGATGTCGCCCTTTCTTGGGAGGTTTCTTAAAGCACTTGAAATTGTCTTGCGCCGTGTCACAGATCCAGCGCTACTGCGCGCCAGATCCTTCGCCGGCTGAAGCCGGGCTCACGATGACGCCATCAAAGTGCATTGGCTTCGGGTTGCCAGTAACGCTTTTACGAGTCCAGCCATTTTACCGCGAACCACCGCCGCTTGCCGCGCGCCGGGAGTTCGGCGAACTTGCAGCCTGTTTGTGAGCGCCTGGCGGGGGCGCGGTTGAGGCACGCGTCCGCCCCATGGCCGCCGCGACCCGGCGCTGTTCCTCGGCCGTCAACTGGAAGATGTAATCCACCAACAGCTTGGCGTGGTCCTTGTCATAGCCCTGGAACGATGGCGGGGTTGGACCAGCAAAGATCCACTGGTTGTGTTCTCGCTTGAACAGTCCCGAGGGCATGGACGTGCCCGGGCTCACCGCCTGTGGGTCGATGATCCAACGCTCCACCCAGTCCGGCTTGAGACGCTCTTTGGCCAGCAGGAAGTTGGGCGCAGTGGCGATTTTGTCGTGTTGCGGATCGCCGGTGGCGTGACACTTCAGGCAGGGCGCTGCCGTGCTCGAAAACAAGCTGCGCGCCATGTCGGTCTCTTTCGCCGTGAGCGTTGGAACCTGTTCCGGAATGTACGGGATGGGCTGCTGCGAGAGTGCCTGGAAGAAGCGCACCAGCTTGCGCAGTTCATTGTCAGAGAACGAAAACGTGGGCATGCGCACTTTCAAATACGGACGTACGCCGTTGCGATTGGTATCCGAATCGCTCAGCGATGGATTGGAGAGGAAGCGCCGTAACCACTCGGGATCCACGCGCGCTCCTTCGGTCAACAGCTTGGGCGGCAGTTGCTCCTTCCAGTCGGGGTCCTGGTACTTCTTCATTCCCACCAGCGTCGTCTGCTGGCCGGGGATGAACTGGTGGCAGCCCATGCAGTTGTACTTCCTGACAATCCACCAGCCTTCCTGGATGTCGCGGCGGGCATCCCCCGGTTTGTACTGGTAGCTCTCGGGCAGGGAAGTTTCCTGGCTGCCCAGGAGGAAGGTGGTCAGTGCCCGAATCTGTTCCTGGTCCAGGTGCAGGTTGGGCATGCGGAGTTTCTCGGTCTCCGACTTGTTCTTTCCCTGGTCGTAGATATTGGGCTCGGCGAGTTTGTGCTCGAAGAAGCCCTTGTGGTCGTACCAGGAGCCCTTGGACGGGCCATCGGGCAACCGCTTTAGGTCTTCGGGATCGGTGATCGGCTCTTTGCCGCCGCGTTGCGCTTCTTCGGTAAACAGCGCGAAGTCGAGGCGCTCGATCGGTTTGCTGCCCTCGAAGGTCAGTTCGGTGCCGATGCGGCCTTCCTCTTCGAAGCCGGAGATTTCGTGGCAGCCCGCGCAGCCGAATTGGCGGACCCACTTCTTGCCTTCTCCCTTCAGGTTGGGATCGTCCATGAAGGAAGCGTCGGCGTACGAAGAGGGTTCTTGCTTTTTCTGCGTCATCAGGTAGGTGGCGATGTCCTGCGCGTCCTCCACGCTCAAGCGGAGGCTGGGCATCACCGTCATGTTCTGCACCTGAAGCTCGTGGCCGTCGTTGGGACATTGGCTGTGCTCGAGGTCGAACACGTAGGGCAGTCCCTTCCTGGCGTAGTCTTCTGGTCCGATGTCTTTTTTCTCGTACGGACAGTAGGGACGCGTGCGCTGGCGGGCGTTGTGAATCCAGCGCACCAGGTAATCGTAATTGGCCTTTTCTCCAACGCGAGTAAGGTTCGCCGCGAAGGTGCCACCCTGCATCTGGCCGCCTTCCCCGATGGAATGGCAGGCCAGGCAACCGCGGGTCTCGAACAATTCCTTGCCATGTTCTGCGTTGCCCGGCTTCTGTTGCGGTGGAGTATCTTTCAACGCGGTCTGCCAGATGTAGGCGGAAATCGCCCGGACCTGTCCATCGTTGAGGCGGAAGTTCGGCATCCTGGTGGCCGGCCGGAAATCAGTCGGCTTCTTCAGCCAAACCGGAATCCAGTTTTTGTTGAGCTTGAGCCGGATATCTTTCAGGTTTGGCCCGACCTTCTTCATGTCCTGCATCAGGCTGTGGGACTGGAAATCGAGCTGCTGGATGCGGCCGTCAATCTTGCTGTTGGAGACGCGCAGAGCCACGGCCTTGTCATTCAGCTTGTTGGCTTCTTCGTTGCTCTCGGCGGCGTCGGCCTGCTTCATCAGGTCAGCCGCCTGCTTGGTGTCGTCGGTCTGCTGCTGCTCGAATTGCTTGATCTGTTGACTGACCGCGTTGAGGTCTTCCGGTTCTTTGTCGTAACCCTCGTAGCGATGACAGCCCATGCAGCCCTTTTGCCGGAAGAGGTCTTTGCCTTCGCTGATGGTCCAGCCCACGTCGCCGCTGACCAGCACCATGTCGGCGGCGTGGCAGGTCTGGCAGCCCGCCTCGGCATTCTTGTTGGGGAAGAGCGGCCACAGCCAGTGCTCGTAGTTGCCGTGGGCTTTCTCCACAGCAGTGGTGGCGCGCCCGTTGCCCTGGTGACAGGGGGAGCAGCCAAATTTGTCGGGATCGTGGACCTTCAGGAGTTCGGGTTCAGGGTGGCTGACGAACGCCTGCGCGTATTCGTCGGGCTGCTTCTCCCCCTTGGGCGTCATCACGGCGGCACTGATCTTCAGCGGTTCACGGATGCCCATGTGGCAGGACTCGCAGCGGTCCACGATGTTGGCTTCCGCCACGTTGATCTGCTGAATTTTCGGGTCCCATTCCGCTGTTTTCTTCTTCAAACCATCGATCTGGGACGGGGTGAGGTCGACCATGTGGTCGGAGATGTACTCGGAAAGCCTGGTGTTGGTTTCGGTGACCGGCTTGAGGACGTCCCCCAGTTCCGCGCTGACCTTGGTGCGCTCATCTTTGAGTTGGTTGTACTTCTCCTCGAGTTGACGGAAGTTGTATTTCTCCTTGTGGCCATCGGGATATTCCACTGTCCACAGTTCCTGCTTGTAGCTCTCGAGTTCCTTCTGCTTGCTCTCTTTGCCCGAAGCACTGGGATCGGTCTCAAGCTCATAATTGAGTGCATTGACGTAAGCGCGTTTGTCGGTAAAGACGTTCTGCACGGCCAGGATTTTCGCGCTGAGATCGGTAATTTGCTTCTGGAGTTCGTCTTTGCGCGGCTTGGCGTTTGCTTCCGCCAGCCTGGCGGCCTGCTCAAGCTGTTGATATTCGGCGCTCTGCGCGATGTCCTTCAGCGACTGCTCCGACTTCGAATGGGCCGTGCCCAGGAACGCGCTGTAACGCTGTTTCCACTCCTGCTGGAAGGCCTTCCAGGGACGCTGCCCGTAAGCCTCGTCCCACAGCGCCCAGAACAGGGTGGCGAGCAGGATGACCATGGCCAGCAGGTAATGCAGCGCGTAAGACTTGGTTACGATCGGATCTTGCTCGGGGATTGGTTTTTCTGGCACCACATCCTCCCAACTTAATATTCCATGCTGGTCATTCTGAGCGGAGTCGAAGAATCCCTACCCCCGGCAGTTTGTACCCGGGTAGGGATGCTTCGACTCCGCTGGAACCCCGCTTCGCGGAGTTC
>JBGPJK010000095.1:0-13800 GCA_041485425.1 Terriglobia bacterium
AAGTCGTCGATGCGGGAGCTCGCGTGCTGCGCGGCGGCGCATTCAAGCCGCGGTCCTCTCCCTATTCCTTCCAGGGAATGGGCGAGGACGGCCTGAAGCTTCTGCGCGAAGCCGGCGACAAGTACGGATTGCTGGTGATCAGCGAAGTGATGGAAATCTCGCAGATCGACATGATGCTTCCCTACGTGGACATCCTGCAGGTGGGTGCGCGCAACATGCAGAACTTCAACCTGCTGCGCGAACTGGGCAAGGTCAAGAGGCCGGTATTGCTGAAGCGGGGCATCGCGGCCACGCTGGAAGAATTGCTGCTCTCGGCTGAGTACATCCTGGCGGGCGGGAATTACGATGTGATCCTGTGCGAGCGCGGCATCCGCACCTTTGAAACTTATACCCGTAACACGCTCGACATTTCGGCCATACCGAGTATCAAGAAGCTTTCGCATCTGCCAATGACGTCCGACCCGTCGCATGGTACGGGACGCCGCGACAAAGTGGCACCCATGGCGCGGGCATCGGTCGCCGCCGGCGCGGATGCGCTCCTGATTGAGGTCCACCATGACCCGGACAAGGCGCTCTCGGATGGCGCGCAGTCACTCTATCCCGAGCAGTTCCGTGAATTGATGGGCGAACTGCGCATGATCGCACCGGTGGTGGGGCGGAAGCTGGGATAGATCTTTCGCCATGTCCTTTCGTCAGATCACGATCATTGGTACCGGCCTCATGGGTGGGTCGCTGGGGCTCGCCTTGAAGAAGCATGGTTTTGCCGGGCGGATCGTGGGCTGCGATCGGGCACCTTTGCTGGAGCGGGCGCGGGAGAAGGGCGCCATCAACGAAGGCCACACCAACCCATTCGATGCAGTGCGGGGCAGCCAGGTCATCGTGCTGGCAACTCCGGTGAGCGCAATCATCGATTTGATCGCACAACTTGGCCCTGCCCTTCCGCCAAAAACTCTGCTCACCGACGTCGGCAGCACCAAGGCCGAGGTCCTGGCGCGCGCCACGGCGGTTTTCGGCAAGAACACCCGCAATCGCTTCCTGGCAGGGCACCCGATGGCCGGAAAAGAACAGTGCGGCGTGGAATTTGCGGATGCGGACCTGTTCCAGGGAGCCGCCTGGTTCGTGACTCCAGCGACGGGGCAAAGCGTGTACGAGGGCATGAGTGGAGAATTTCTGGAGTGGGTGGAAAAGATGGGGGCGCGGATCGCCAGTATCCCGGCAGAAGAGCACGATGAACTCTGCGCCTGGATCAGCCACTTGCCGCAGATGGTCTCGACCGCGCTGGCCGCTGCCCTGGTCGATGAGTTCGGCGAGGACGCGCCTCTGCTCGAAGCTGGAGGGCGGGCTTTGCGAGAGATGACACGCCTCTCGGCCAGCCCTTACTCGATGTGGCGTGACATCGCTCTCACCAACCGGAAGAACATCCAGCAAGCGCTGCTGAAACTGGAACAGCGGCTCGCCCACATCCGGGAGAATCTAGGCACGCGTGAACTGGCGAAGGAGTTCGAGCGGGCACATCATTTGAAAAAGAAGACTCAACCCAGAAGTGCAGGGAAATTGCGGGATTGAATCATTGGGGAGTGGGTCAGTTTGAAATACTTCGCGCCAGATCCCTCGCCCCGCTGGTGAAAGCGCGGGGCTTCGGGATGACACCCTTTAAAACAAGAGCCAAACTGACCCACTACCAATCATTGACTCCATCATTCAATCCCCCGGTTTTCAGTTAGAATCGCTGTCTTATGAACAAGGTCGTGGCCAGTGCGGACGAGGCGATCCGCGACATCTCGGACGGCGCCACCATTATGGTTGGCGGCTTTGGGCTGTGCGGCATCCCCGAAAACCTGATCCGGGCCCTGGTGCGCAAGGGGGTGAAGCACCTGACGACGATCAGCAACAACGTTGGGGTGGACGGCCTCGGCATGGGCTTGCTGCTGGCTGCCGGTCAGATCCGCAAACACATCGGCACATACGTCGGGGAAAACAAGTTGCTGGAGGAGAAGGTCCTGAAGGGCGAGATCGAGCTGGACCTGGTGCCCCAGGGAACATTTTCCGAGCGCATTCGCGCGGGTGGCGCCGGCATCCCGGCATTTTTTACTCCTACCGGCGTGGGCACCATGGTGGCCGAAAACAAGGAAGCGCGCGAGTTCGAGGGGCGCATGTACCTGATGGAACACGCACTCAAGGCTGATTTCGCTCTGGTGAAAGCCTGGAAAGGCGACCAGTGGGGCAACCTGGTGTACCGCAAGACGGCGCGCAACTTCAATCCCATGATGGCAACCGCCGCCCAGGTGACGATCGCGGAAGTCGAGCACATCGTCGCACCGGGCGAGTTGGAGCCCGACATGGTTCATACTCCCAGCGTGTACGTGAAACGCATCTTTCAGGGGGAAGTGTTCGAGAAACGGATTGAGAAGAGAATGGTAAGAAAGGCGAGTACCTAGTACCCAGTACCGAGTACCGAGAAAGAACTTGATGGCCACAATTTCCAAGGTCGGCAAAGACCTCGACAAACGCGAACGCATCGTAAAGCGCATTGCGCGTGAGTTGCGCGACGGCTTCTACGTCAACCTGGGGATCGGCATGCCTACGCTGGTGGCCAATCATGTGCCTCCGGGCATGGACGTAATTCTTCAATCCGAGAACGGCATGCTGGGCATCGGGCCCTACCCGGTCGAGGGCCAGGAAGATGCGGACCTGATCAATGCCGGCAAGGAAACCGTCAGTGAGATGGCGGGGACGGCCTATTTTTCGAGTGCCGATTCGTTTGCCATGATTCGCGGCGGCCACATTGACTTGAGCGTGCTGGGGGCCATGGAAGTGGATGAGGAAGGGAACCTGGCCAATTGGATGATCCCGGGCAAAATGGTCAAAGGCATGGGTGGCGCCATGGATCTGGTGGCGGGGGCACGCCGGGTTATCATCGCCATGGAGCATGCCACCAAAGATCGCCAACCCAAAATTCTGAAGAAGTGCACGTTGCCCCTGACTGGCGTGAGGGTGGTGAACACCATCGTCACCGAAATGGCGCTGATCAACGTGACCTCCACTGGCCTGGTGCTGGAGGAGATTGCGCCCGGACTCACGGCGGATGATGTGCAAAGTGTCACTGAGCCCACCCTCATCATCAGCCCGAATTTGAAAGTAATGGAAAGCTAGAAGGGCGGTCGTTGGCCGTTGGGCGTTCGTCGTTGGCCAGAGCCCAGAGCCTGACGTCAGATGCGGAAAGACGCGCTCAGCAGCCGGGCAGGGAACATCACCACCGCCCATACCAACTCCAAAACTCCGCGCACCGCGATTCCAATCAGCCGGAATGGCAGTAGCAGAAGCCAAATGAACGGATAGAGTACGAGGGCCAGCAGAGCCACCGGCCAACAGACAACGAACAGAAGGCACCAGAGAAGGAAGGCAACCATGGAAGACCTCCGGCCAATCTCTGATTCATTGTACGCAGATGGCCGCAAGAAGGTTCGGCTGGGCGAGCCGATCCCGGCGCCGCGCGCTCCCATTTTTGAGCGAGCGGTGGCGCGCGACTTCGCTCAACAGACCTTGTCTTGAAGCCGGCCGGCTATCCCGGTGGCCAATGGAGGGTCCGGCCTCCGATCAGATGCACGTGCAGGTGGAAAACGGACTGTCCGGCGCGCGGGCCAACATTGAAAACGGTGCGGTAGCCATCTTCGATGCTGCGCTGGCGGGCGATGTGAGCGGCCGCCAGATGGCAACGGCCGATCACCTCCGCATCTTCGGCCACAGCTTCCTTTAATCCGCGGATGTGCTTCTTGGGAACCACCAGCACATGTGTGGGGGCCTGGGGATTGAGGTCTTCGAAGGCGTAGGTATGTTCATCTTCGTAGACTTTTTTGGAAGGAATTTCGCCGCGGAGGATGCGGCAGAACAAGCAATCATTCATGACCCGTCCCTGTCTTGAGTTGGCAGTCCGGGCGGATACACTACCGCCAAAGCAATTGAGAGGAAGCGCACGCCCACTATACGCGAGGGTTGGGGCGTTGGTCGAGTCGGGTGGTTGGTGGATGGTCTGACGCTCTGCGGCTAAGCACAACTGATCAACGATCAACGGACTATCGGCAGAACCTTTGTTTGTCTGGAGGCGGCGGGGTGGGTACGGGATCGAACTCACCAGGCCAGCCGGTGCATCCGCCGGCCACCACCGCGCGGGTCACCGTTCCCTCGAGTTCGTGAGCTTTGGTTTTTGCCTCTTCCACCTGGGTGCTGCCCAACTCCGCTTCGAGGAGTTGCAGTTCATTGCTCACGCTCTGATTGCCGGCTTCAAAGCTCACCAGCAGCCAGATGTAGGCCTGGAACTTGTCGGTACTTACTCCCCGGCCTTGTTTGTAGAGCTCGCCCAGTTGCTGTTGCGCCTGGGGCAAGCCCTGCATGGCAGCCTTGCGGAACCACTCCGCGGCTTTGGCGTAATCGTTGCGTTCGAGTTTGACCCCGCCAAGCAAGTACTGGCCGAAGGGATCGCCCCGGTCGGCGGCTTGCTGAAGCCAAGTGTCGGCGGCGCTGAGATCGCGGGGAATGCCATTCCCTGTGTAGTAGAGGCGTCCCAGGAGCCATTGGGCCAGCCGGTCATCCTGCTTCGCGGCTTTCTTGTACCAGTCGGCAGCTTCTGTGGAATTCTGCGACAAACGAAATCCAGTGTCGTAGAAATACCCGAGTACCACCTGGGCCGGGGCGTATCCCAGGTCGGCGGAACGGCGGAAGTAGTCGATGGCGTTGAGATCATTCTGGTTTATGCCAACCCCGGTGAGGGCATTCATGCCCTTGTCGAACAGCTTGTGCGCGTCCGCGCCCAGCGACGGAGTTTGCGCGTAAGCTGAGGCGAGGCCGAGACTGAAGCAGAACAGAAGAAGGGCGGAGAACGGATGGCGCATTGGACCTCCAGACTAGTCTATGGTCCATGGTCGAGGGTCGTTCGTCAAAGTACGTTGGTACCAGTCGTCAGCAGTCGCACTCGGTACTGGGCCCCTAGACCCTGCCGCCCGCTCTAATCGAGTCTGACCAGGAAGATGGAACCTTGCGGGGTCTGAGTGTTGTGGGCGACTTCTTCGGCGCGTTGGCGATCGTCGTCCTGCACCCGCACTCGCACCCACCAATCGCCGACCGGACTACCGAAGCACAGCACCTTGGCAGTGTGATAGCGGCGAGAAAGATGGTCGGCCACTTCGTGGGCAGCGCCTTCCTCGTCGAAGGCGCCGATCTGTACCGCCCAGCGTCCTCCCGCGTCGAGGGGAGCGGGCGTCTGCAGCACCTCCACGCGGACCATAGCGGTGCCGGGTTGCCAGACATCCACTTTCTGCGCCGCTGCCAGGGACAGATCCAGAATGCGACCTTCCACAAAAGGGCCGCGATCGGTAATGCGCACGATGGCGGAATGATTGGTTTTGAGATTGGTTACGCGCACGATGGAGCCCAGGGGAAGGGTGCGGTGGGCGGCGGTCATGGCGTTCATGTTGTAGACCTCGCCATTGGAGCCGCGGCGATTGTGATACGGCGCGCCGTACCAACTGGCACGTCCGGTCTCGACCAAGATGGGCTTGGCGTCGGCCGGAACGCGGAGCGCGTCTTTATCGTCTGCTGAGGGTTCGGCTTTCTCCGGCGGAGGTGCGGGGGGCGGAGTGGCTTCGGGTCCTGCGATCTGGGGCGGTGGCGGGACGGTCACCCGCGCCTGCTTGTGTCCGCAAGCGGTGAGCAGCCAAGGCAAGAGCAGGGCGAGGACAAGACAAGCGGCGAGCGGCGGTTTCAGCGCTTGGGCCGAATCTCGTCCATGTAGTCGGCCAGGCGGGCGAGCTTCTCCGCCGCGACGCGCAATGCCTTGGTGGAGTGCTGGCGAACCGCCGGAACTACCTCGTTGTTGAGATAGGTGATGAGTTCCGCCGTTTCCTTCTCCATGCGCTCGGCGGCCTCGGCCACCGACTTGTTTACACGTGCGGAGGCTGCTTCCACCTTGCGGTTGAAGTCGTTCATGATAATCCCTCGGATCTATGGGCGCGAAAACAGCCACGCGTCGGTTGCGGATGCCAGGCTCCGCCATTATTTCGTCTCCTGGGCTGAGGGTCAACCCGGGGGCACCCCGGGTTACACCCCCCGGACCCCGGACCTCAGGCCGTGGGCCCTAGCAGCCCGTGGTGAAAGTCTGGATTCCTGGACTTACAAGACGCAAATTGTTGCATCTGGATTTCGAGGGTGGAACCGAGCAGAATTACGTTTCAGCTCGCCTAGGTTCGGCTTTCCCGGGTCCAGGAGGGTCTTTGTGAGTCATCTTCGCCGCCGCGTTCGGCCTGTTTGGCACAGGGGGCCGGGCATCTGGAACGCAAACTCTTGCATGTTGACGTGAGTTCTGCCGGGGCGCACAATCTTGCCAGTTGGCTGGGTTGCAGTTCTGCACCCGTCCTGCGCCGACCTTGGGAGACCGAGCCATGACTTCTCTTGTTAGGTTCACCGCTGGCAGGTTTATCTTCGCTTTGCTTCTTGTGTGCGTGCCACTGGCGCACGCCCAGTCAGCCTCCAACGTCACCCAAGCCCAGGTGACCTTCACCACGATTGACGTGCCGGGGGCGGGCTTTACCAGCCTGCAGGGGATTAACACGGCGGCAGACATGGTCGGATACTACGGCGCCACGAGCAATGGACCGTATCACGGCTTCCTGCTCAAGGGAGGAAATTTCACCTCGTTTGATTACCCTGGGGCAGGGTCCACGTTTGCGAGCAAGATCAATGATTCCGGACTGATTGTCGGATACACGCCAGGCGGAGCTCGGCAGCACGGTTTCGTGTACGACGGCACGACCTTCACCCAAATCCGGGCTGGGAAGAATTCGGTAACGGCCTGCTTTGGGATCAATAACGCTGGATACATAGTGGGTGGCGCGGGAATGGGCGACACACGGGCCTTCGAGCTTCGTGGCAGCCGGTTCAAGACGATCAATTTCCCTGGGCTGTACTTCAACGCGTATGGAACCGGCATCAACAAGTTCGGCCAGGTCGCAGGATGGACCACTGATGGGTCCAACACGCACGGCTACGAATACAGTGGAGGCACCTTTGCGCAGATCGACTTTCCTGGAGCGCTTGAAACCGAAGCTTGGGATGTAAATGACAGCGGTGTGATCGTGGGCTGGTACGGTATGGTTGGACCGGCCCTTAATGGTTTCGCTTTAGCGAATGGGCAGTTTGCCTCGTTCGCGTTCCCGGGGGCGAAAGGGACATTTGCAGAGGGTATCAATTCGTCTGGACAAATTGTTGGAGCGTACACGTCCGACTTCATCCATTATCACGGCTTTGTGACGAGCCCGATCACCTCAGCAGATTTCCAATGATCTCAATGTATAGCTGCGGGAGATAGGGCGCAGTCAACCTCCTATCTCCCGTCCTCGAATCTGAACCCTACTGGTTTATCCAGGGCGTGACTAAATGATTGTTCGGGTCAGTTAACCACTCTTTGATCTTGGTTGCTGCCTTGGTTTGCCCGTCGTGGCGAGGGTGCGTGAAGTCTCCGTAGAGGCCCATCGAGGCGTTGCCGTTGCGGAAATCTATGTCGCCGGTGCAATTTGGACCGTTGTTGTTGCACCAGACTAATAGGTCACTTCGTGGTATGTTGCCGCTGGCCCACAGGTACGGCCCCCAGTCGAACCAAGGAGCGTTGTTGTAATCAACTGCGCCGGAGTAGGTGTCGCTGCTGCTCAGGCCAAACGCCTGTCGAATCTGCGCCACCGCCAGTCGCTGCACCCCGAAAGCTTCTTCAAAGCTAAATGGTTCGGGACTTAGGCAGCCCGTCGTACCGCCGGTGGGAGGATTCTTGGCGTATCCCCCGTAGTTTCGGCTAATGACGAAAACCTGCCGAAGGTTCGGGTAGCGAGAGGTGCCGTTCAGCCCCTTTCTCAGATAACGCATGATGTCGCCCAGGTATTGCTCCGACACATAGGCGTCCGGTGTGTCATTGTCCGGGTCATTGCAGTGGTTCCCGCCCAGGTCGCAGGTCGGGTAGTTGGTGGAGTCGTACAGGAAAATGACTTGCACCTGATTGTCGGAAAAGCCGTTGGTTGTTAAGTCGTTAGAGACACGGCGGTAATTGCACTCTGAACTGCCGGTACAGCGGTTGTTTGGGGAAACCGGGTCCCAATCTTCGAAAGGTGCATGCCCTATAGCACCGTTGAAGAGATATATGTGCGGGCCGACCAGGGGCGTACTCGGGCTGTAGACCTGGTACAACACCGATTGTTGGGGCGTGTCCATCGGGTCGTCCGACGTCGTGTTCCACGGCTGGTAGTTAAGTCCAGGGTTCTTCAACGGGTTATTGCAATCCGTGGCGCAGGGTTGCAGCGCGAGGTGCCACGCGTCTGAACTTCCGCCGCAAATCTCGATCTCGCAGTTCGAAAATCCGATGAAGAGCACCACCGTAGAGCCGTTTTGATCATCCGCTGGCCATCCAGAGCAAGCGGGTGGACGTTGCCCGCCTGTGTCACTCCCTGACTGTAATGTGCTCCCGCTTCCGGGGGACTCGCCGGTCCGATCTCACTGTTGCCGTATTGGCCGTAAAGGGTGACGGTTTCAACATGGCGTGCGCCCTGGAAGGTGGGATAGTAATCTCACTCAGTTGCCCGAGGAACTCCACGAATGGATATCCGTGGTGCATGAGAATCCAGACTTCCACCACGGACTGCTAGACCTCCGATCTGCGACCCTAGACCTGCGAACCGAGACTTCAGGTCCGAGGTCTGACGCCCGAGGTCTGAAGTCTGAGGTAGAATCGCGCCATGCGAAATCGTCCGACGGTTCTGGTCCTGCTTTGCGCGGTTGTGCTGCTCCAGGCATGCACCCTCTGGCGCGAGCACAAGGTGGTCAACAACTGGTTGGATGCGACCGGGGGCGAAGGGTTGGAACGCAGTTTCTGGAAAGATGTGAAGGCGAAGAACTGGAACGAGTTGGAGCGCCACATCGCCAGCAACTACGTTTCGTTCACGCCCGAAGAAGGCCGCCTCGACCGGGCTGCCATGCTTCAGCATCTCCAGCCGTTGCAACTGGATGACTATTCGCTGGGCGACTTTCAAATCGAGTTGAACACCGCCACGCTGGTGGTGACTTACACCATTACGATGCGGGGCACGTTTGCCGGAGGGGCACTCCCCACCAAGCCGGTGCGCATGATGACCGTATGGCAGCAGCAGAAGAAGGGCTGGATGGCAATCGCGCATTCGGTGATCGGGCCAGAGGGGAAGTAGCGGCCGTCGTCCATGGGGAACCGAGTCTTTCGAAAAGAGCCGATGGAATCAGACCGCCGCAAGCGGGCAGCCGATCGTTGCAACGGAAAACGCTTGTTCCAGCAGCGTTTGCTCAGGTGGTACGACTGCAACCAGCGTGACCTGCCATGGCGGCAGGACCGCGATCCCTACCGGGTGTGGCTTTCGGAGATCATGTTGCAGCAGACGCGTGTGGCCGCGGTGCTGGAACATTACCGCAGATTTCTGCAGCGTTTCCCGACGGTGGAGAGATTGGCCGCGGCGCGGGAGTCGTCGGTGCTGGCCGAGTGGAGCGGGCTGGGTTATTACCGGCGGGCGCGCATGCTGCACGCGGCGGCAAAACAAATTGTGAAAGAGCTAGCCGGAAAATTTCCGGCCAGCGCGGAAGCACTGCAAGCGCTCCCCGGAATCGGCCGTTATACCGCGGCGGCGGTGGCCAGCATCGCATATGGGGAGCCGGTCGCGGTGGTGGATGGAAATGTTGAGCGCGTTCTGCAGCGAGTGCTGGGAGAAAATCTGGGCGGTGAAGAGATGTGGCGGGCAGGGCAACAACTGCTGAGTCAGCGCCGTCCGGGCGACTTCAACCAGGCGATGATGGAACTGGGCGCCACGGTGTGCTTGCCCGGGCAGCCCTTGTGCCTGGCGTGCCCGGTGTTTGACCTGTGTGTCACCCGTGGGGAGTTGGAAAAACCGGAGAAGCGCACGCGCCAGCAGAAGCGGGAAATCCATTACGCACTCGATTGCCAGAACGGGTCGGTTTTCCTGGTGCGCCGCCCGAAAGAGGTGTCGCTGATGCCGGGCATGTGGGAGTTACCGGAGCTTCCGGCCAGCAACGGCACGGGCGAGAGATGCCTCACGCTGCGGCATTCGATTACCGTGACCGATTATTTGGTGCAAGTCTCGCCGCGTGCAACCCCGGAGGGAACGGATGGACGATGGGTGCGGAAGAGTCGTATTGCGACCCTGCCACTGACCGGACTGGCACGAAAAATCCTGCGGGCGGCTAAGGTCATCTAAGAGAAAGGGTCTTGAAGCGACCCATGAAATGGCTGCGTAACATCTTCGGAGGACGTACGATGGCTGCTCTCACCACGGGGGCATCGGCCCCGGATTTCACGCTGAAGGCGACGGACGGGAAACAATTCTCGCTGCGCGAGGCGCTGGCCCGCGGGCCGGTGGTGGCGGCTTTCTTCAAAATCTCCTGTCCCGTGTGCCAGTATGCACTTCCTTTCCTGCAGCGCATCCACGAAGCCTATGGCAACAAGAACCTGACCATCGTGGGGATCTCGCAGAACGAGAAAAAAGACACGGCAGCTTTCATGAAGGAGTACGGCGTCACGTTCCCGGTGCTGCTGGACGACACCAACAGCTATGCGGTCTCGAACGCATACGGGTTGACGAACGTACCCACCATCTTCTGGATCGCGCGGGGTGGAGACATAGAAATCGCCAGCGTGGGCTGGGTGCGTAAGGAGATCGAAGACATCAACCGCCGGGTGGCGGAAGCCAGCGGAAATGGTCGCCAACCCGTGTTTCGCGCGGGCGAGGACGTGGCTGACTTCCGTGCCGGTTGAAGCTCGAAAAACTAGCCCGCGGTCGCGGGAGACAGACCTCAGACTTCGGACCTCAGACCTCAAGGCCGGTAACATCTGACTTCTGAAATCTGACTGGTGAAATCTGATTTCTGAGACCTGCCTTATTACTTCTCTGGGCATCTGTGCCTCTCTGGTAAATCCGTTTTTGTTTCCGCTTCTCGTACAATAGACCATTCTCATTCCTTCCATGTTTGGGGAGCTTCGCCTCATGCGAAAGAGCATTTCCGTGTTTGTGGTCATCTTCATGGGTTGCGTGGTTGGGGCGGCACAAGCGCCGCACAAACGGGGGCAGGGGGCGTGGGCTTCGGCGCGGCTCCCGGGTACCGCCATCGCTGCCATGCAGGCCATTGATCCCGAGCGCATCCGGGCCCACGTTCGTTTTCTCGCGCATGACTTGCTCGAGGGGCGCGGGACCGGGCAACGCGGAGGAGACATCGCGGCGGAGTACATGGCCACGCAATTTGCGCTGAATGGTCTGAAGCCCGCTGGCGATAACGGCACCTACCTGCAGAAGGTGCCGATGGTCGGGGTCACGCCGCGACCGGAGACTACGTTTTCTCTCGCGCCGGCCAGGGGCTCCGCTATGAGCCTGAAACCCTTGGCCGAGTACGTCGCATATAACGAGACCCAGCAGCCGGAATCGGAGGTTGATGCTGACATCGTGTACGTCGGCTATGGCATTGAGGCGCCGGAATACAACTGGGACGACTACAAGGGAATGAATGTAAAGGGCAAGGTCCTGCTGATGCTGGTGAACGAGCCGCCCTCCGACGATGGGAAGTTTTTCAAAGGCAAAGCGCTGACCTACTACGGGCGCTGGACCTACAAGTACGAACAGGCGGCGCGCCAGGGCGCGGTGGGTGTGATCCTGATTCACAAGACCGACATGGCGAGCTATCCCTGGGAAGTGGTGCGCAATTCGAATTCAGGCGAGAAGTCTTACTTGAAGCTGGAGGGCACGCCCAAGTTGAAGGTGGCGTCGTGGGTTCAGCTTGAGGTGGCGAAGCAACTGGCGGCGTCCGCGGGCATGGACCTGGACAAGATGATGGCCGCCGCGCGCTCGCGCGATTTTCATCCCATCGAGTTGCCGGCAAAGCTCAAGGCGCACATGGTGAGCAAGATTCGTCCCTTTGAGTCGAGCAATGTGATCGCCATGCTGCCGGGGTCCGACCCCAAACTGAAAGATGAGGCCGTGATGTATACGGCACACTACGATCACCTGGGAATTCGTCCGGACATGCCGGGCGACAACATTTATAACGGGGCCGACGACAACGCCACCGGATGCGGCATCCTGCTGGAACTGGCGCGGGCGTACAGCCTGGCCGCGCAGAAGCCTCGCCGGTCGATTTTGTTTGTTTCGGTGACGGCGGAGGAACAGGGGTTGCTGGGATCGGAATATCTGGGAAAGCATTTGCCGGTTCCTGCCGGCAAGATCACTGTTGACCTGAACTACGACAACGTGCCGCCACTGGGTTCGCCCCAGGAGGTGCAAGTTTCAGGCGCGGAGCGAACCTCGTTCTACCCCACGGTGCAAGCCTTGGCCAAGGAGTTCCGGCTGGCCATTCGGCCCGACGCGCGGCCGGAGGCGGGACACTACTACCGCTCCGATCACTTCAGCCTGGCGCGGGTGGGGATTCCTGCGTTCACGATTAATGAGGGGATGAAGTACAAAGGACACGACGAGGCGTGGGGCATACAGCAGGCGGACGAATACACCGCCAAGCACTACCACCAGCCGAGCGATGAGTATCACGCGGACATGGATTTTACCGGCGATGCAGCCATGGCGCGCTTCGGCTTCGCTGTGGGATGGGAAGCGGCGAGCCTGCCCAAACTGATGGGTTGGGAAAGGGGAGACGAGTTCGAGGCGGCCAGGGCTGCAAGTACCGAGCAGCGCAAACAAGATTAACCACCAAGGACACGAAGGTTCACGAAGGACTTTCTTCCTTTGTGTTCCTTGGTGTCCCTGGTGGTTGAAAAGCTCTTGTCAGTCCCTGGAGGGAAGACCGGCTTTGGCAGCGGCTTTCAGATCCAGGTTGCGAATCAGCCGGAGCAGGGAGTTCGGGTGCATCCCAAGTGCTTTCGCGGCCTCAATGTAATTCCCATTGGCTTGCTGGAGGGCCTGGAGCACCAATTGCTTTTTCGTTTCCTTGAGGGCGCTGTAGTAATTCGCCGAAGAAGAGGCGGTGGCGGTGGAACCGGCTTCCAGAATGGCCTCGGGCAAGTCGTCGGGCAGGATGGTATCGCTCGCGCCCAGCACCAATGCCCGCTCAATGGCATTCTCCAGTTCGCGGACGTTACCGGGCCAGTCGTAAGTGGTCAAGCAGGCGCGCGCTTCCGGCGACAACGGCTTGACTCGGGTTCGGCATTTGCGGCTGGCCTTGACGATGAAATGGTCAGCCAGTAAGGGGATGTCCTCGCGGCGCTCGCGCAACGGGGGCATGGTGAGCGCGACCACATTGAGGCGGTAGTAAAGGTCTTTGCGGAAGACGCCAGCCTCGACTGCCTCGGGCAGGTTTTGGTTGCTGGCCGCGATCAGCCGAATGTCGAGCTTAATGGTACGAGTGCCACCCACGCGTTCGAACTCCCGCTCCTGTAACACGCGCAGCAGCTTGGCTTGCAAAGCGGGTGCGAGTTCGCTGACCTCGTCCAGGAACAACGTCCCGCCCTCGGCGACTTCCACTTTGCCTTTCTTCTGCGTGGTGGCTCCGGTGAAAGCGCCCTTTTCATGCCCGAACAACTCGCTTTCCAACAGGGTTTCGGTAATCGCGGCGCAGTTGATAGCCACAAACGGGCGTTCCGCGCGGGAACTATTGCGATGCATGGCACGTGCCACCAGTTCCTTGCCGGTACCGCTCTCCCCGTGAATGAGGACGGTGGAATCGCTCGGCGCCACCCGGCGAATGAACTCAAACACCTCGCGCATGCGGGAACTGCCACCCAGCATG
>JBGPJK010000096.1:0-13763 GCA_041485425.1 Terriglobia bacterium
AACGGCCAGATCCCAGCGTACGAGTGGGCGTTAGGCGACGTCAATCCGCCGGTCCAGGCCTGGGCGGCCTGGCGGGTCTACAAGATCGACAAGAAGCGCAATGGCAAGGGCGACCGAGCTTTCCTGGAGCGCGTGTTCCACAAACTGCTGCTGAATTTCACCTGGTGGGTCAACCGCAAAGACGCCGACGGAATGAATATCTTCCAGGGCGGCTTCCTCGGTCTGGACAACATTGGTGTATTTGATCGCAGCGCGCCTCTGCCCACTGGCGGCTACATCGAACAATCCGACGGAACCAGTTGGATGGCCATGTACACGCTGAACCTGCTGGCGATCGCCATGGAACTGGCTAGCGAAGACCCCGCGTACGAGGACGTCGCCAGCAAGTTCTGGGAACATTTCATTCACATCGCGCACGCTATGAGCCATCGCGGAGACGATGGCATGGGGTTATGGGACGACATGGACGGTTTCTTCTACGACGTCCTCAAGTTCCCCGATGGCCGCAAGTTCCCCATGCGCATCCGCAGCATGGTGGGGCTCATTCCGCTGTTTGCGGTCGAAACTCTGGAGCCCGGACTACTCGACAGGCTGCCCGGCTTCAAGCGCCGCATGGAGTGGTTCATTGAGAACCGCCCAGACCTGACCGGCAACGTGGCCTGCATGCGTACCCGCGGCAAAGGCGAGAGAAGACTGCTTTCCATCGCTAATCGCGACCAGTTGCGGCGCATGCTGCACTACATGCTCGACGAGCAGGAATTCCTGTCGCCCTATGGGATCCGCGCCCTTTCCAAGTACCACCACAACCATCCCTACATTTTGGCCGTGGACGGCAAGGAGCACCGGGTGGACTACGAACCGGCGGAATCCAGCACCGGCCTCTTCGGGGGAAACTCGAACTGGCGCGGGCCCATCTGGTTTCCGGTCAACTACCTGCTGATCGAATCGCTGCAGAAGTTTCATCACTATTTCGGGGATGAGTTCAAAGTCGAATTCCCCACCCATTCGGGTAACCTGCTCACCTTGTGGGAAGTCGCCGGAGAGCTGTCGCGCCGCCTGACCAGGATCTTCCTGCAGGATGACCACGGCCGCCGCGCAGTCTACACCGGGCTGGAAAAGTTTCAGACCGATCCGCACTGGCGCGACCTGGTTCTGTTTCACGAGTACTTCAATGGCGATACCGGCGCCGGGGTTGGTGCGAGCCACCAGACGGGCTGGACTGGGCTGGTCACCAAGCTTCTGCGGCAGAGCGGCGAATCCGGCAAGCGGCGCAAGCGCTCGTCGGAAGCCGCCGGAATCGCAGTCGGGGACTAATAACTTAAGAGGAGAACAAAGCAGTGAAAGCGATCAGTGTGTTTCCTGGTAAAGCAAATAGTGTCCACTTGGCGGACATGCAAAAGCCGTCGGTGAACGATGTCCCCAATGCACCTAGGACGATGCCGCCACCCTTTGCGGGAAGCTGGGACGGCTTACAAACTTGTCTGCCTCCGCATGCGCCAGCTGAAGGAAATTGCTGTGTTCCTCCGCAGGCAGTCCCCTCCGGGTCAACGCATGACCATATTCCACATCAATGATCATGTGGATGAGTTGCTGCAGAGTCGTGTTCTCTGAGATGTGGATCGTCCGCCCATTTTGCTGGAAGCAGAAACCCGTTTCGCCCACCTGGCTCCAGTGAGCGCGGGTCAGCAGAGCCTTACCGGCGAGCAGAGCAGCGGGGGCAACCCCCTTGTGGTACTCCTCCATGGACACAAAACCGAAAAGCATGGCCTGAGTGCACCATTTTCCCCAGGAACGCGCTGCCTTTTCCATGTTCCGGCGCTTGAGGCGGGCTAAGATTTTCATCAACACCTCGCTCGTCGCATTCGTATGAACGGCGGAACGCGATGTGGTTTTTAGCAATTCAACTTGGAAATACTAACGCTTGTGGAACTGCACCAGGCCAGCATTCGGTTCCGGAAAACGAAGTGGTAAACCATCGCTGGGCCATGTGGCTGGGGCAGGGCACGGAGGACATTCTTGGGTCGGATGCCGCATCTGTCAAGATGCAAAGAGTTGCACACTGTGAATCGCGTGGGGACAGCCATGAACCCACCCACCTCAGGCTCTTGCCCGCGCCGCGCCCGGACTTCAGCTGCAACACTGGCTAGGCAGGATCTCGTCTGGGCCGTTGCACTGCAAACTGGGAAGATGGAATTAGAAGGGAGGGCCGCACCAGCTGGCCGGGTAAGCTTGGAGTGTTTCCCGGCCTAGCTTTTGGCGTCCGTGTTCGGGGTCTGCGGCTTCACTGCCTCCGCCGGCGGTTCCTTCAGGCCGTCTTTCAGCGCGCGAATGCCATCGCCAATGCCTTTGCCAAGTTCCGGCAGTTTCTTGGGTCCGAACACCAGCAGGGCGATAAAGAAAATCACCAGCAGGTGCATCGGTTGAAATAGGCCTTCAAACATCGCAATCCTCCACATGCCTGAAACCGGCATTCCGGGAACGTTATCGAACCCAGGACCTTCCGTCAACTGCCCGAAAGACCCTACCGTCAAGGCTTCCATGATAGCAGATCACGAATCTCCGCAGGGTCCTGTTTTCCCCCGCAGACTGTGGCACTTAGAGGTAATTACTTTCGTGACCTAGCAGCCATTACCCTGCCGTTCTATGGTGCCCAGAAGAAGGCTCGGAGTCCATCTCGACGGGCCAAGGAGTCCTCGTGCGGTGCAAGGGGCTGGTATTTGTTGTCCTTATCGTTCTTGCGATTCCTGCTTTTGCGGATCCCGGACCGGTGGATTGCACCCATCTCATCGCCTGGATCACGGGCGGAGTTCCCAGTTCGCGGCTGAGTCGCCTGGTGCAAGAGCGCGGTATTACCTTCACCGCCGATGAGGATGTCGTCAAAGCTCTGCTGGCGGCAGGAGCCGATCCTGCAATGGTCCAGACCCTACGCACCTTGCATGTTTCCGTTGGCCAACGTCGCGAGATGAATTGCCCGGCGGCCATCGCCAGAGCTGGCGAATACATTCACCAAAGACGCTACCAGGATGGGGAACGCGTTTTGCGTGATCTGGTCACCAAAGATCCGCAAAACGCAGCCCTGCACTTTGCCTTGGGCTCGGTTCGTCTGAACCGGGGTGATCTGGACGAGGCCTTCGACGAATTCTTCCGCTCCAATCGCCTGATGCCTGGTTTCCCGGAGACCCACAGCCGGTTGGCTTATCTCTTCTATCGGGACGACGATGGTGACAACGCCATTGCGGAAGCGCGTACCGCCCTCAGCATGGACCCGCAAAATGCAGAGGCCTATCGCTACCTCGGACTCGGGCTCTACGCCACCCAGCGGTACGTTGCTGCACTGCATGCCTTGCAGGAGTCGCTCGCTCGCGAGCCCAACAGCGCCGAGGCCTACTACGATATGGGGATCACCCAGCGTGCCAATGGAGATCCGGTGGCCGCTGCGGCCGCGTATCGCAAGGCCATCGCGCTGAACCCGGAGTTTTGGGAAGCTCACAGTAATCTGGGTGTCATCCTGCATGACCTGAGAAAATTTGACGACGCGATCGCCGAATATCGCGAGGCCAAGCGCTTGGCTCCCGAGGAAGCCTCGATTCGCAACAACCTGGGCAACACTTTCTGCGACAAGGGCGACTACGACGCTGCCATCGCCGAATTTGGCGAGCTCTTCCGCATCGATCCCGGCTGGGAAAAAGGTCATGACTGCCTGGCCAGGGCCTTCATGGCCAAGCGGAATTATGACTCGGCGATCGCCGAACTGAAGCTCGCGATACTGCAGAATCCGGCTGGATCAGCCGAGCACCGCGTGCTGGGCCAGGCCCTGCTGCTTCAAGGCCAGCACGCCGAGGCGGTGCGCGAACTGCGTATCGCTGTTGCCCTCGACCCAGACTCACCCCTGGCTCACCACTACTTGGGGACCGCTCTGTTTGAAACCCAACAGTACGGCGCGGCTGCCCGGGAATTCCAGGAGGCATTGCGGCTTGAGCCCAGCGCCGACAATCATTACTACCTTGCCGCTTGCCTGATCAGCATGGGCCATTACAACCAGGCCTTGGCCGAGTTGGAAACCGCCGCCCGTCTCAACCCCAACCAGAACCTTTACCAGGCACGGAAGGAAGAGCTGATCAAGCTAATGAAGGCGGGTAACACGCGTTGACCTGGGATCGCTAGGTCCAACCGGTCAGTGACTGACCATGTACTGCCGTGCCGTCGGCAAGCGCAATCACCGGCCCTAGAATGGGCTCAGCATTTCAGCGCAAGGCACGCAGTCAAACTCGAAGGGCTCAGGGAGTAAGAACATGAATTCAACACCATCCGCGCAGGTTGGCAACGGAAAACAGATCGCGCAGGCGGTTCTGCAGCACCACAGCGAGGTTCAGCGCGGCGCCAACTCGGCGGAGCAGTTGGCACCCAAGCGGATCGGCTATGGTTTGCCTTGCGCTAAATGCAAAACCTACTACGCCGCGGATTTAGCCCAGTGTCCGATTTGCCAGGCTACAGAACGCGTGTCGCCGACGGCTGCCGGCGCGTCAGTCAAGGTTTCCTTGCCGGAGGAATTGCCCGATCCCGCTACCTTGGAAGAGGAACGCGAGCGTTTCCTGCGCGAGTTCAAGGCGCAAGTCTACGCGTCACACACCCAGATCAACGCCGCCGCCAGTTTCCGTTGCAGCCTGGAGCAGAACCATCAAGAGGGTTTCGAAGAGGCCGCCGTTTGCAAGGGTTGCTACGACCATCTGCAGGAGCGCGTGGACGTGCTGGAGGCCGTGCTGCATATCGATTTGAAGGAAGCGGCGCAGCTCGTGTACGACGCCGTATGGGCCGATCCTTCCGATTCCAACAAGACCTATCAGAACGCTGCCCAGGCACTTCTCGCAGAACTGCGCAAGCGCGCTGGCATCTCGATGGTCCTCGGCCCGCTGCAGCCTCGGCCGCACTAGAACAGCAAGCGCTGCCGCAACTATTTGCTCTTCAGCGCAACCCACTTCTTGCCGGCATAAAGCCGGTACTCGCCTGCGCCTTCCACAATCTTCAGCGGAACCGGACGGGCCAGCTTCTCTTCCATTTTGGCGGCCACGCTGAGCACCTCGTCCCCGTCCACGTTCAGCACCACAAACTTGCCATCCTTGTTGAATCCGAAACCGTAGGCGCCCGGCGCCAGTTCCGATCCCTCGATATGGAGCTTTACTTCGCTGATCAGGAATCCCTGGTATTTCTCCGTGATGTCGGATGCATACCCGGAAGTGTCCACCAACCCTGCTAGCACCAGCTTGCCGTCCGGCTCACGGAAGCCCGCCGAATTCCGAAGTTGCACCGGGGCGGATTGTCCGTGGAAAAAATAACCGCTCGGAACCGCGCGTTTAAGGTCTTCGTTGTTGAGCACTCCTGGCTTTGCTTGTTGCGCTGACAGCAACAGGGGAAACAGCAGGCAGAACGAAAAAACGACTGCAGACAGACCCGTGCGTTGCACCATGATAGCTCCTCTGATGAAGGAATAGACGTGTCCTAGATTACGCCTCAAAAGTTGGTGGCACAAACGCGAACCTGTCATCAAAGGCTGGCGGGAGGCGCGAACCGGAGCTCGCCAAACGCGCTCGGCACGTGAAAATTTGGCTGCGGCGTCCCGGTCGGTTGCCACGCCGTGTAGGCTCGCGGCTCCTTCGTCCCTTCCACCCGATAAAAGTTGGCCCGCCAGACCGCGCTCGGATCGAACTGCGGGGTCAATGATGTCATCGGCAACGCCAGCTCAGCCGTCCACGTGTGCGAGTTGTCATCCAGAACCACCGAGCGCCGCAGTCCGCTTTTCAGGTCCGCCCGTCCGCCCGGGAAGATGTCGAGATCGATCCACATCCCGTTGGGACTGACTTCGAATTCCTTGTAATAACCCTGGCGCGATGGATCTGGCTGCAGAAACACTTCGGCTACGTCGCGGTCCCACAGATGATCGCGGCGCCCGCCCGGGTCGGCGTCGGCGAACAGGTTCAACTCGCGGTAATGGCACTCAAACCGAAAATACAAGGCTCGCCGCGACCACAGGACGCGCACTCGGGTTTCACGCGCGGGATCCGCGTTCTTCCCCCGCCAGTCTGAGCAGAAAGTAGCGGGTACTGCCCGTTGCCACTCGCCTGACGGATGCGCAGCGTCCGGCTTGATCTCACCAGCTGTGTACGCGGCCACGACTTCTGAGGATGCGTTAGCACACTGCGACGCCATGTTGCTCGGGCTCATCATAAAAAGGGAAGACGCCAGCATGGTAGCTGAGAGGCTGAGGGCTTGTTTCACGCGAGCCCCAGCATAGCGCAAGAAAGACGGTTTGGCCGCAAGATCCGGATAGTCCACGCCGCTGGGCTGCCTTAACCTTTGAGTCATTATGACGACCAGTGCGATACTCAATTTGACGGAAGCGGCTGAAATGACGCGCAACAACCAAACCCAGCAGTGGCAAGCGGTCTTGGCCCGCGACGCCGGCCAGGACGGCAAGTTCGTGTTCGCGGTATCTTCCACCGGCGTGTATTGCCGCCCTTCTTGCCCCAGCAAGCGTCCCCGTCGCGAGAACGTAACCTTTTTCCGCCAGCCGGACGAGGCCGAAAAAGCCGGCTACCGGGCTTGTCTGCGCTGTCGGCCCAAGGCGATCGGTGGCAACGCCCAGATGGAAATGGTGAAGGCTGTCTGTCGCTACATTGAGCAGCACCTGGATGAGCCGGTCACGCTGGCGCGGCTCGGATCAGAATTCCGCCAGAGCCCGTTTCATCTGCAGCGGACGTTCAAGGTGGTCCTGGGCATTTCGCCACGCGCCTACGCCGACTCCTGCCGCATGAACCAGTTGAAGCGCAACCTGCGCGCCGGCCACTCCGTGACCAGGGCGATGTACGACGCCGGATACAGTTCCAGCAGCCGGCTGTACGAGCGCACCGCCTCGCAACTCGGTATGACGCCAGACAAGTACCGCCGCGGCGCGATCGCGGCCCCCATCCGCTACACCTTGGCGGATTCTCCTCTTGGCCGCATGCTGATAGCGGCGACCGACAAAGGCATTTGCGCCATCCAGTTTGCCGATTCGGACGACGAACTCGAGCACGGGCTGAAGCACGAATTCCCCTTTGCCGCACGCCGCCGCGACGACGTCAGAATGAAAGCTTGGCGAGAGGATCTGTTGCACCAGATGCGTGGCCAAAAGTTGAATGCGGCGCTTCCCCTCGACATCCAGGCGACCGCGTTTCAGCGCCGTGTGTGGTCATATTTGCAGTCCATTCCATTCGGCGCGACGCGCTCGTACGGCGCTGTGGCCAAGGCCATCGGACGCCCGACTGCATCCCGGGCCGTGGCGCGAGCTTGCGCAACCAACCCGGTGGCTGTGGCTATCCCCTGTCACCGGGTGGTGCGCGAGGATGGAGACATGGGAGGCTATCGCTGGGGCGTGGAGCGCAAGAAGGCGTTGTTGGAGATGGAGAGGGCGGCCGGGGCGGGTGTATAGCCGCGAGCGGAGGCCGTTCGAGGGGTGCTGATTCGCTGTTTACGGGTTGTTGGGGTAATAGCGATGTTCCGACAATGACGGCGTGCAGTGTCGCCCTATTTGCGGTAGCAGTGAGGTTCGTTTTCCAAACAGTCTTCCCCGGAGTCGTTGATGTCGATGTGGTCCTGGATCTTGACTTTTCCGACCTTTGAGAAATTGATTTCCAGATGTGTACCGTCGCACCGCTCGTAACCCGGAACCACTGCGAAACTGACAAGTTTCTCGGAACCGTTGGACTCGAACTTGGCGAAGTACCTGCCCTGCGGCATCGGCTCCACCAGAAAATGTCCGTGCTGGTCAGTTCGCGCACTCTTGAGGAGTGTTCCGCAACATTTCATGTCTTCGTCTGGCGTGAACAATGAGAAGGGGTGTCGTGATAGCCGCTTTCCTTCGACTTTTACCTGTCCAGCAAAACAAGAAACGGGTTGAAAGCCTTGGGATTGAAATATCTGAGCCTGTTTCCATCGTGCTAGGTTGGCGTCTGGTTGGTTTGACTGCGGATATCCCGCAGTTGCGGAAAGGAGCAACACCGCAAATATCGCGCCTCTCATGGAGCAAAGTATACGTCCAGAACAGAGGTCTTGCTGCAGTTGTTGTAATCAGCGTTTACGCTCCGAACCCAGGATTGGGTGGGATGGCAATTGCGACAGCGACGCACGGTCTGACTGCTTAACCCCACGATTACTTCTGCATTTGCACGTAAATGCTTCGGGCATGCGACAGCAGATCTAAAACCGAATTCCTCTCCGCTTCCGTATTCCAATCCCTGTCTGACTTTACTTTCTCAAGCAGTCGGTCAATCCAGGCGACAAAGAACGCCGCGTCTGCTGCCGGCTTCATGGTAGTGCCCGCGACCGTCACGTAGATCGGGCTGGTGGTCGCGTAAGGATAAATATCCAGCACGGGATACTGGGATTTGTCGCTATAAGAGCGCAACAGGCACCATCCGGAGCGGGAGATAGGAATCGTATCTTCCACGTTGGCCGTCTCGTGATCCGCGCTGAGCTTCAGATCACGCACCACCTCGCCGTTGCAGACCACTTGCAGGTGTTCGACCGGAACATACGAGCGCAGCCAGGCGGAGAACTTTACCTTGTTCTCTCCGGCCGGAAGCTTTAGTTCGCCTCCGAGTGGATGGCCGCCCAGGGCGAATCCCAGCAACGGGCCGTTCGTCGCGAATGTCCGTCCATGCTTGAGGGAACTCAGCCAGGTATTGATGTTCAGCGGGCCCAGCGGAACGGCCGCATACACTCGGTTCAAACCCACGGGCCCGCGCAAGGAAGCGTAGTTCGCCATTGCATCGCTGCCGGATCCGGTGGGTAAACGAAACCCGCAGTTCAGCAGCCGATACCAGATCTCGGCGGTTGACTTGTGATCGCTGAAGCCGACCGCCTCGATGTAGTCCACCTTGCCGAGAGCAACATCGACTGGCAATTCGAGCGCAACGTCCGCCGGTTCGCCGTGCGTGAGCGTGGGATCGGTGTACGGATCGGGCGCCCAATCGAAAGGATGCACGTATCCCACCAGCCCCTGCTGCGCGTGGGCCATATCCGCCACGTCCGCGTTCGTGGGGAACATACTTGCCGCCGCGGTGTAGGCGTAGGTCGCATAATCTGGAATCAGATAATTACTTGTGAGATGCAGCAGGCCCAAGTGTCCCCAGTAGCTGGTGTGGAATTCCTGTCCGTAGAGCAACAGATTGTTGGCAGTCGAAGCCGGGTCGGGTTTCGTGCTGAAATACGCGATGTCGGGAATTCGTTGCTCTTTGTTGACGATCAAGTCCTGCACGATGGACAGGTTTTCCGCCGCCATTGCCGCGATCATGTTCTCCGGCCGATTCCGGTACACGCCGCCGTAGTTCATGTGCACGTGGAGATCGGCGCTCACCCAGTGGGAGTGGGCGTCCCACGGGATGTTCAGAGGCTCAAGCTGGATGGTCAGGTTCGCACGCTGGCCGGCCGCGACCTGTACGCTCTTTCTCTCGAAGCGATACTCCAAACCCTTCGTGACTTCGACCTCAACACGCCCCGCCGGAAGCCTTACTGCTGCTTCGCCATGAGTATGGAAGTAGTGCGATTCAAAAGGCCTTTCTGAACGGACGAAGTTGTCTTCTGCGTAGATCCACGCATCGTTCGGGGCATAGGCGCGGCCATCTTCTCCCGTAAGGAAAATCCGCGCCGGCGTAGGATGTCCCGCCGCATCCACCACCTTGATCGTTAGTTGCCCCATGGGCTTGAGGTAGCGCCGTTCTTTCGCGACCAGTTCGGTTTGCGCGCCACCCAGCACTTCCTGCGTCCAGAGAGTCGTATTGCCAGTGCGATTCGAGATGAATGCGATCCGCTTGCCGTCCGGCGACCAGCGCGGATTCGTGTTGTCGAACTCTCCGTAGGACAAAGGAAATGCATATCCCCCCTCCGACGGAATCACCCAGAGCTGGTGCCAGGCTCGGCCCAGATACGACGCGTACACCAGTCGCTTGCCGTCGGGCGAAAACTCAGGCCGGGCCTTCCATGTGGTCTCTTCGTAGTGAATTTCGCGAGCTTCAGCGCCCGGCTGCGCCTTCATCCGCCAAAATCCGCCGGTTCCGTAGATGTGCCCCCGGTTGGAGACGTAGATGATTTCCGACCCATCGGGCGACCACGCCGGACTGATCTCGTGGTCAATCTGGCTGTAGTAGAAACGTGGCAGGTCGCTATGGTTCTCTCCCGTCAGACGCTGCACGTTCTTCAATTCGCCGTCGCTGAACTCGCCCAGGAAGATATGGAAGTGCCCATTGAATGATGTGGACACGAAAACAATGTGCTTGCCGTCCGGGGAAAAGCGCGGATCGACGTTCACGGCACCGCCCGACGTGAGCTGTACGGTTCGGTGGCTTTGCAGATCGAGCGCCCAAAGCTCGATGGCATCTTTCAGGTAGGACGCGTAAATCACCCAGCGCCCGTCGGGCGAGCAATCGGGCTCGTAGTCATATCCCGTGCCTGCCGTGAGCTGCTCGGCAACCGTCGAGTCCAGCTTCTGCCGCCACAACGAGCCCGCCATCGAATACACCAGGGTCTGTGAATCCGGCGTCCAGGCCGGCGCGCTGGGCCCCGTGGTCAGCTGAGGCAGATACATCTCACGATAGTAGTAGCGATGAGGAACATCAATCTGCTTCAAGACCGGATCCCGCTGAGCGGCCAGCGGCAGTGAGCAGACGAGCAAAGAGAGTAGCAGCCAGCACTGACTCTTTGTGGGCAAGGCGCCTCCTGGATGGCGGGATTATATCGAAGCTTCACGTGCAGGGCGCCCGCACGCCGTGCCTCAGTGCGCCACAACCGGCAAAACTACGCGGGAAGGATGCTTCCGGTCGGCGTAAATGGAGATGGTCGCCTTCTGCGTCCTGGCCGAGGTCACCTCCGATTCGCCGGTCTGCAGGTTGCGCGAGAAGTTCGGAAAGAACGTGCCCGAGATCTGGACTCGGATACGGTGCCCTTTCAAGAACACATTGCTGGTGATCAGGTTGTTGAGGTGCAACTCATAAACCTGATTAGGTGTGAGCAGTTGCCGCCCCTGCTTCAGGTCGCGATAACTCGCCCGCAGCACGTCCAGGCCGGGGCTCATCAGGTTGTACGCGGTTCCATCGGGCGCCACGTCGAGCAGCCGCACCCAGAGGTCAGTGTCGCGGCAGTCACACGCCAGGTAAATCACGGCTTCAATCGGACCTGTGACTTCGGTGTCTTCGTGCACGGGAGCCGAATCGAACAGCAGCACGTCGCTACGCTTGGCCAACTCCCGGTAGTCGTGTGCGCCCGACGTGTTGTAAGGGTTGGTGACGGGGTGGGCAGGGTCGGAAACAAATGAACTAAACTGACCGGCCGTTTTCGGCGCTGCAACAGAAAGTTCACTGCCAGATTCATTGCTCTTGGCCCCAACCAGGTAGTAGGGAGTGGCCTTCGCGGGCGGTGGCCAGACCGCGGTTTCGCGCCACCGGTTGTCACCCATCACGAAGTATCGGACCGGTTTTTCTTTTTCCACTCCGTTTTCGATACCCCGAAGGTAGCGATCCATCCAGCGCAGGATGACCTCGTCATAATCAATTGCCGCTGCCGGCCCAAACTCACCCTCGCCGGATTTTGTTCTTGCTGTGGAATCTACTCCATGTACCCAGGGACCGATGAGCAAGTGAGTGCGCGGATCGGCTGTCCCCGCGCGCGACTTCAGCAACCCTGCAAAGTTCGTCGTGGCTCCCTCGGGACCGTAGTTGTCGTCGTACCACCCGGATAAATTAAGCACGGCGGCACGGGTCTGGCCGTACTTGCCCCGCAGTTCGCACCAGTCCCACCAGGGATCGTCGGGCGGATGACCCAGCCAGTCGTAGTAGTACGGGGCGATGCCGCGCAGCTCTTCGAGTTGGTCCAGCGGCAGCGTGTACTGCATCTTCGCTCCAACCTTCTCCCATGCCGCCACCGCCTCTTCCTCGGTCCGCGGGCCGGGCAGGTTGTTTTTCACGCGCGCATCGGGAGCGATGTTGTCCCAGATCCAATCCATCCACGACATATCCCAGACGCCACCCGCGTAGAAGAAATTCTGCGGCGTGGAAAAGGTCATGGCCGGGACCATGGCCTTGAGGTGCGGCGGGTTTTCCACGGCGGCCAGCCATTGCACCGCGCCTGGATATGAGAGTCCGAAGGTCCCGACCGCGCCATTCGACCATGGCTGCCGTGCCGCCCACTCAATCGTGTCATAGCCATCGCGCCCCTCGTTCTGATAGGGACGAAATTCTCCGGCCGATGCGTACCGGCCCCGCACATCTTCGACCACAACCGCGTACCCGCGTTCGACGGCCCTGCGAAAAGTTGTGTAATCCTTGAGCGCGAACTTCTTGCCATAGGGCGTGCGGTATACCAACACGGGAAAGCGTCCGTCCGTTTTCGGTCGCAGCACGTCAGCACGAAGCATCACTCCGTCACGCAGGGGGACAGCAACGTCATTTTCGGTGATGAAGTGTTCCGCTTCGGCTTGGGATTGAGTTTTCTGACCAAGACTCGGCAGGCCCATCAAGACCAGGAGCAATAGGAAACCAAAGAGTGGCCGTTTCATGGGAAGGCGTAGCCTAGCATTTCGCGAAGGCGGGTAACAAGGACATCAGGGCACGCCGATCTCGGTCTCCTTGCGGTTCCGGACCCATGCCCAGTTCAGCAGGGCAGCGCCAATTGTCGCCAGCAGAATGAGCGATCCGCTCAGGTCCACGCGCGTCACCAGCACCAGGCAGATCACAACCCCCGCCACGGAAAATACATTCCCGCCCGGAAGCCGAAATAGCGCCGCTCCCGGTTGCTTTCTTCGCAGCACCGGCAGGGCCGCACATCCTATGCCGTAGTAAAACAGTCGCGCCAGCGCGGAAAGCGTCACGTTCCACGCGAAGCTGCCGAAAATCGCCAGCAACCAGGCTGCAACCGCGAAAACCAGAATCGAGAAATACGGCGTGTGGAATTTGGGATGCACCGCGCCAAACAGCCGCGGAAAGTCTCCGCGTTCAGCAAGCGCGTAGGTGATTCGGGGCACGGCAAGGATTTTGGCGCTCAGATAGCCGTAAACCGAGACCAACGCTCCGATGGCAATGAGACGGGCGCCTTTCGAGCCCAGGAAAAGCCGCACCACGTCTGCCAAAGGGCGCTCGCTGTGCGCCGCATCCGGCAGAACTCCCACCACCACCCACTGGGTCAGCGTATAGATCAGCGTGCAGGTAAGCAGCGCCGCAAACAAGCCGAAAACAGCATCACGGCGAGGATCCTTCGCCTCACTCATCGGCGTGATCGCGGTTTCAAATCCCCCATAGGAGAACAACAACAGCAGGATTGCTTTTGGCCAGTCATGCGTGTTCGCCACCGCCGCGGCCCCACTCATTCCCGCATGCGTCGAAAAAAAGTAAATTGCACCCCCGATAATCACGATGCCAAGCGGCACCAGCTTTGCGACGGTGAAAACATTGCTGACCTCCGCACCGGCGCGGACACCGCGGTAGTTAATCAGGGTCAGAATTCCGATCAGCAAAGTCAGAATGAGGAATCGTGGCACGGGCTCTTTGGCCCCTGCCCAGAACTCGCCTAGGTAGATGACGAACAGGTTCGCGTTTGCCGCCGGTGCTGCCAGTTGCGACAGCCAAAACATCCATCCCGTCTCAATTCCCACCAGCCGTCCAAAGGCGGCGCGAGCATACAGGTACGGCCCCCCTGCCTCGGTAAATTGCGATGCCAGCTCGGCGAAGCAAGCCATGATG
>JBGPJK010000097.1:0-13566 GCA_041485425.1 Terriglobia bacterium
CATCCTGAACGGCCTTCAGGCGGTGAAGGATCTGGCGGGCAGTGGCAAGAATTCCCAGGGTTTGCGCAACATTCCCACCCCAAGGTCTCGCTTAACCAGATAGTCACTCCCGTTTCCACAGCACGGAAAGGTATGCTGGTGCGCATGGGAGTCTGTCTCTCGGTGCTGGCCAGCGGCAGCCGGGGTAACTGCGCGATCATTCGAAGCTCGAGGACGAGGATTCTGCTGGACGCCGGAATCTCGTGCCGCGAAACCTTTAAGCGCATGAAGGCCGCGGGAGACGACCCGCACTCTGTTTCCGCCATCCTCGTGACTCACGAGCATTCCGACCACGTCTGCGGACTCGCCGTGCTCGCGAAAAAACTGAATGTTCCGATCTTTATGACTGGCGCCACACACCAGGCTTGGGCGAAATCCATTCGCGACAGCGAAGGTGCGCGCCCGCACCTGGCCAAGCTGGAAGTGTTTTCGCCCGGGTGCAAATTTCAGATTGGGGACATCGCCATTACCCCCTTCACCATTCCCCATGATGCCGCCGACCCGGTGGGCTTTACCTTTCGCGCCGACGGGATCAAGGTCGGTTTCGCCACCGATCTCGGCTACCTGCCGCCCAACGTGTGCGATCACTTGCAGGGCTGTGATGTGCTGGTAATCGAGTCCAACCATGATGTAGAGATGTTGCGCGGCGGGCCCTACCCCTGGTCGGTCAAGCAGCGGGTGATGAGCCGCGTAGGCCACCTTTCCAACGAGGCGCTCGCGGAATTCTTTGCCAACGACTATGATGGAGGTGCAACACACGTGGTGCTGGCGCATCTCTCCGAGCAGAATAATCATCCTGAACTGGCCCGGGGAGCGGCGGAAAAAGCCCTGGGTTCCCGCCGGACCCTGCTCCACAACCGTGTGCTGCTGGCGGCGCAATCGGAGCCGATGGAAGCGATCCAACTGTAGATCTGTATGAGTCAGTGCGTTGATCCGATCGTAGGTAAGATCCTGGCGGGCTGGCGCTACGATATTTCCGGCATTGCGCCGGAGATGCGCGGCGACTACGAGGAGCACTTCGCGGCCTGCGAACACTGTCGCTCCCGGCAGCGCCTGCATCGCACCATCGACGTCTCCCTGATCGCCCTGGCCTCGGTCTCAGCGGCCGTGTTCCTGCTCGCCTTCGGAGTCATACGCCACTTTGGTCCGCACCACGCCTTCTGGCTGGAGTTGGCGGCGCTCGCAGGTTTTGCCCTCTCCGCCTTGATCTGGCTGATCGTGGCCGTCGCTACTCCCGCCCCCATGGCCGTTGTGGATGTCGCCAAGCTGGGCGCGCGCCACGTGCACGACCGCCTGCCGGAGGAAATCCGCCAACGCCTGCCCGAAGAACTACGCGTGAAAATCACTGGCTCGTGACCCGGTTCCTCGGGTTTGGTCTGCGCTGGTACTTTCGGCGGTTCACCCAGCTCGCGCTGGAATATTCTGCGAAGCGGCGAATCTCTTCGGTTTTGTCACGCATCTGACCTTTCAGTGATGGCGACCATCTCAAGACTGCTGGCGGTGCTGCTGCTGGCCGCATGGATAACCGGCTCGCTGCAGGCGCAAGTGCGCCCGGCGGCTGCGCCGCATGAAGCCCCGGCGGGCTGCCATGAGCACGGTCCGACGGCTCCTGCTCCCGAACCCGTCAGTTACGCCTGCTGCCAGGCCGGGCATCAATCCGCGATTTTGCAAGAGCCCTCCACTTCGCGACCCGCGTTTCTTCACGTCTCCCGAGTAGCTGAATTCACAGCGGCTGTGATTCAGGTCGCAATGCTCAATGGGTTTGGGAATCCGCTGATCTTGTACGGCGACCCGCCGAGTTGGGCCCCTCTTCGCATTTAGTCTCGCTGCTTTCAGCGCCAATCTGGTACTCCGGGGCGGTGGCAGTGCTTGCCTGGAGTGTGGACCCCGTTCGGTCAATGCAGATGAGGTGGCGTTTGGGAAGAGCGATATTGCGTTTTCTCGCGGTCGCAGTTCTGACCGGTTCGTGCATGGCTCAGGATTCGGACCACAACATGGACATGCCGGGACAAGACCCGGCGGGTCAAACCATGCAGGACAAGCCCGGCATGGACGCCGGCCCCGTGCCATCGTTTCTGCCTTCTCCCCACGCGGGCTCAGGCACCGCCTGGCAGCCAGCCTCGGTGCCGGCACGCCTGTGGATGACCTCGCATGGCGCCTGGGACTTGATGGCGCATGGCGTCTTGTTCCTCACCTACAACCAGCAGGGCGGGCCACGCGGTGCGGGCAAAGCTGAGTCAGTCAATTACTTGATGTTGATGGAACAGCATCGGCTGGGCCCAGGTACAATCCTGTTTCGCGAGATGTTTTCCGCCGAGTCGTTGACTTCGCCACATCCCGGGTTCCCGCTGCTGTTCCAGACGGGAGAGACCTACCACGGCCAGGCGCTGGTGGATCACCAGCATCCGCACAATGTGTTCGCGGAGCTGTCCCTGCTCTACACCGTGCCGCTCAGCGAAAAAGTTTCCTGGCTGTTCTATGGCGGCCCCGCGGCCGAGCCAGCGTTAGGGCCGGTGACCTATATTCATCGGGAGTCCGCGGCAGAAAATCCCGCCGCGCCGCTCAGCCATCACCTGCAGGATTCCACCCACACCAGTTTTGGCGTGGTGACCACCGGATTCATCATGGATCGTTTCAAGTTCGAGGCGTCAGCCTTCAACGGCCGCGAGCCGGATGAGGACCGCTGGGACATCCAACTGGCCCCCCTCGATTCCTGGTCGTTCCGCGTCAGCGCCGCGCCCACGCGCAACTGGACGGCGCAATACAGCTTGGGCCGCCTGGAGCATCCCGAGGCGCTGGAGCCCGGCAGCGAGCGCCGGCAGACCGCGTCGCTCGAATACAACCGCCCGTTTGCGGAAGGGAACTGGGCTACTTCTGTCATCTGGGGACGCAAGCGCAAGCTGGTGGATGACAGCGTGCAGAACAGCTACCTGCTGGAGTCCACGGTGAACTTCCACCGCCGCAACTATGGCTACACGCGCCTGGAACTGGTGGACAAGGATGAACTGTTTCCGAAAGCGCTGACCCATCCATCCTTCCGCATCGGCGAGTACACCTTTGGCGGCGTGCGGGATCTGGTGCACAACCAGCGCTGGCAACTCGGCCTGGGTGCGGATGTGACGTTCTACTCCAAACCGGCCGTGCTCGATCCAATTTATGGCAACAGCCCGGTGTCGTTCCACGTGTTTTTGCGGGTGCGGCCGGGGCTCAGCGGGCACGGGCATTGAGGGTGTTGCCGCTGCGCGCGAGGTCCCTCACCGACTGAAGTCGGTTCGGGATGCCGTCGGCAATAAGGAATAACGATGGCGTCATCCTGCGCCGCTCTGCCGCGAAGGATCTGGCGCGTACCACCCAGCCTTCCGCCCATTACGAGCACACCCTGGTGGTCACCAAAGGCGAGCCGATCCTGCTGACGGCTGCCTGATTCGGTTCGCCACAGAGACACAAACTCACACAGAAAAACTGATTTGGGATTTTTCAACCTGAAGGTTTTCTCTGCGGTGAAAACCCATTTCCCGCAGTTGGCTAGGACTTGATATGGCAGCTAGCCAGCCCGCGCTTCTCCAGATACTGCTGGTGATAGTCCTCGGCGGGATAGAACGTCACCGCCGGAACGATCTGGGTCGCAATTGGCTTCTTGTAGCGCCCGGAGTTGTCTAGCTTTTCCTTCGATGCTTTGGCCGCCGCTTCCTGTTCCGGGGTGTGAAAGAAGATGGCGGAGCGGTACTGCGTGCCCCAGTCCGGGCCTTGCCGGTTGCGTTGCGTGGGGTCGTGATTTTCCCAGAAGACATCCAGCAATTTATCGTAGGAAAGCTTGGCAGGGTCGTACTCTACTTCGACGGCTTCGGCGTGTCCGGTGCGGTCGCTGCAGACGTCTTCATAGGTGGGATTATCAAAGTGCCCACCGCTGTATCCGACGCGGGTGGAGACCACTCCCGGCAACTGGCGGAACGTCGCTTCCACTCCCCAGAAACAGCCTGCGGCAAACGTGGCTTTGGCCATAAGGTTCACTCCAATCCAGTGTGGTGACTGATATTAGATGATGCGCGCGGCGGAAAGTGGCGTGTTCCTGACTCCCGCCCCCCGATTATCCCGTTGACCAGCCCCTTTTTTCCGGGTAGATTCCTTGCGAAGCGGTTCCCCCAACCGGTAGAGGTCTCTGTGGGCTCCAGCCCGTCACGTTTTAGCCAAAAATTCCTGCTCGTCGCCGCGCTTCTGCTGATGGCCGCGCCGGCGCTGGCCGCATCTGCCGCCAACCCGAGCTTCCTTCCGCAAGCGCGTGTGGGGTTCGCCAGGGGCGACCAATGGGAACCGGCCACCGCCGCCGACGGCTATGGGCACGTCTATATCCTGTACCCGCAGTACGGAACGGTCCCAGGCTGTTCGACTTGCCCGCTGCCCACCATGGTTCTGGTCACCAGCCACGACAACGGGGCGACCTTCCAGCCGCCCCACCCGATCGCGCCCCCTGACTCTGGCCAGTTTGATCCCCAGATCGTGGTGGACCCCGTAGACCATCGGACGTTATACGCAGCTTGGATCCAGAACGGCAAGCGCGACACGGTGGTGGCCAAGTCCGCCGACTTCGGACAAAGCTGGTCGCTGGTGATTGCCGCGCGCAACTCCGACAGCGACAAACCCGTGCTCGCGGTTCGGGGGCCGGACGTTTATGTCGCCATCAGCGACGAGCAAAAGATGCAGGTTGCTGCCTCGCACGATGGCGGAATTACATTCACGTCATCGGACGTGGCCTCGCCCAAGCTGAAGTGGTCCTTGGCGGGGGGAGGCACGGTGGATCCCGCGGGCACCGTGTACTTCGCCTGGGCGGCATACCTCCGCTATAGTCCGAAAGGCAGGGTATACCTCTATACCAGCCGGTCGGCCGACGGCGGCAGGAGCTGGATTACAACCCTGATGGACCAGTCGGCGGCTCCTCCGGACTGCGCCGCCTACCGCTGCGGCTGGGCCTATCTCGGCGGACAGATCACGATGGCCTCCGACGCGGCGGGGACCGTGTATGCGCTGTGGAACTCCGGCGTGCTGGACCAGGGACCGGAACGTATCTACTTTGCGTCGTCGACCACGGCGGGCGCCATCTGGTCACGGAAGGTTGACGTTTCGTTCGCTGCTGCCGGCGTGGAGCATGCCTTTCCCGCGATTGCGGCCGGTTCTGCCGGGGACGTGCGCATCGCCTGGATGGACTCGCGCAGCAGTCCACACTGGAACACCTACTACCGTAGCTCCACCAACGGTGGCGCGACCTGGTCGGCGGAGACCCGCGTCTCCGGCCACGTGCCCGGCTACAGCTATATCCACCCTGACGGCTTCGGTTTTCCTTTTGGCGACTACTTCGAGATGGATATCGACGGTCGCGGCCAGACCCACGTGGTGTGGGGCGAAGGCCTCAACTTCAAGTCTCCTGGTTCGATCTGGTACAGCAGCGGACGGTAAGGAAGCATTCAGCACTCAGCCACGCCGGGTTTTCCGCCAGCGCAAGAAAACCTCAATGGCTGAATGCTGAATGCTGAGTGCTGGGTCCCCACCCCTTCCGAACCGCTCGATTTCGGCGTAGCATAGCTCTCCTTCGTTTTTCTCCCATGAATGGAGGCGTCTTATGGAGTTGATGGACGTCAATGTGTGGCCGGTGCTGGTGGCAGGCGTTGCCACTATGGTCGTGGGCTTTCTGTGGTACTCACCCTTGCTGTTCGCCCGGCCCTGGATGGTGCTGATGGGCTACGATCCCAATGACAAGACCAAGCTGGAGGAGATGCGCAAGGGCGCGGGCAAGAGTTATGGCATCACGTTTGTGGCCAGCCTGGTCTCGGCTTTCGTCTTGGCGAAAATCATCGATATCACCACCGTCAACTCAGCCCTTTACGGGATGAAGATCGGCTTCGCCATGTGGCTGGGGTTCGTGACCACGGTGCAGCTGACGGGTGTCCTCTTTGCCAAGCAGCCGGCGAAGCTGTACCTGATCAACACTGGTTACCAGTTGGTGTGCTATCTGGCGATGGGCGCGATCCTGGCAGTCTGGCCGCGGTGATCTGATTACTGCTTTTCGTAAACCGTCGTGACTGAAGAGATTTGACGCATAAACGGATCTTATTCCATCACCAACCCGCCGGTTAATTCCGCGAGTCGCTCCACTCTGTGTTCTGCGCACCAACTCTCCAACTCGCCCACAATTTTCTCCGTGGCACACGGATCCCAGTAGCTGGCGGTGCCGATTTGTATCGCAGTCGCGCCCGCCAGCATGAACTCAATGATGTCAGTCGCCTTCGCGATCCCACCCATCCCGATCACCGGAATCTTCACCGCTTTGGCCGCGTCGTAGACCATCCGCAAAGCAATGGGTTTGATCGCCGGGCCGGAAAGCCCGGCGGTGACATTGGCGATGCGAGGCTTGCGGGTTTCGGGGTCAATCGCCATGGCCACGAAAGTGTTGACCAGCGAGATGGCATCCGCGCCGGCTTCCTCCGCCACCCGCGCCATCTGCGCGATGCTGGTTACGTTGGGAGAAAGCTTCACAATCAGCGGACGCTGGGTGGTGCGCCTGGCCGTGGCCACCACTTCGTCGAGCAGGCGCGGGTCCGCGCCAAACTGGATTCCGCCGTGCGCCGTGTTCGGACAAGAGACGTTCAGTTCGTACCCGGCGATGCCCTCGCCCTCGTTCAGGATCTGGAGGGTGCGCTCGTAATCCTCACGGGTGTAGCCGAACACGTTGGCAAAGACGACGATGTTCTTGATCTCCCGCAACCGGGGCAGCTTTTCGTCGAGGAAGGCGCGCGCCCCGATGTTCTGCAGTCCAATAGCGTTCAGCATGCCTGCAGCGGTTTCATACAAGCGCGGCGGCGGATTGCCCGCCATCGGTTCTTTCGATAGTCCTTTGACCACAAAACCGCCCAGCCGGTCGAGGTGCACAACGTCCTCGAACTCCAGCCCGTAGCCGAAAGTGCCGCTGGCGGCGATCACCGGATTCTTGAGCTGAAGGCCGGCGAAGCTGACGCCCAGGTCAGGACCGCGCGCGCCCGTGGCGGAGGAGGCTGTCATCGCGAGCCTCCTTGCAGCCTGGCTAGCGATCCCGGCTTGACTTCGTCAGAAGACGGAGGCCGGCTTGGCGCCTTGACGTCCGGGGGATGCGAAAAACTCTCCGCATGATGCGCTGGAACCAGGGCTTCGGTCAGCACCCGGCCGATAGCATGCGTGGGAGCGTTGATCCCCAGCAGCGAAGCCAGAGTCACCGCCAAATCCACCGGCTCCGCGTGCGTGCGGTAGGTCCCGGGCTGGAAGGCCAGCCCGTAAAACGCCAGGGGCACATGCGTATCGTAGGTGTACGGTGAAGCATGATCGGTTCCACTCGCTACCCCGACGGTAAACGGCGCCGGAACGCCCATCACGTACCAGCCACCCAGCGGCGAGTAGCTGTGCTCGTACTTGCGACCCTCTTCCGTGTTGGGGACTTCCCCCTCCGCCAGATCAAAGCGCGTGTAATAGCCGCGGAGTCCGGCCTGCTTGAGCGCTTCGCCGACCGCGCGTTCCGCCTCTGCTTCTTTCATCTTGATCGCGGCAAACGCGTCCTGGCCTAACCATGCCAGGGGGTAGTCGAAGGTCTTCACATACTCAGCGGAGTGCCCGGGAGACAACTTGGCCGACAGCGCGCTGTTCAACTGCGCCCGCATTTTTTCGGGCGAGAGGTTTGCGGCGGGAATATGCAACTTGGCGGCAACGGCTGGCACCGATGCGACTCCATGGTCAGCCGAAAGTGCGATCCACAGGTTGGCCAGCCCGACCTGATGGCCAAGAAAGTTGAAGAAGTCGGCCAGTTGCCGGTCGGTGGCCAGCGTCATGGCCTGCACCTCCGGCGAGTCGGGACCGGCCTCGTGGCCGATAATATCGTTTGCCGACAAACCGACGACCAGAAGATCTGTCGCCGGGCCATTGCCTAAACGCTCGTACGTGACCAACTCGCGCGCGAATTCGAATTCGTACTCATTGGCGAAGGGCGTGGACCCGGCCACTTCGTAGAAGCCGGCAGGCGAACCGTCCTTGGCGGCGCGTGACGCGGTGGTGCGCAGGGTGTTTCCGTTGGCGTCTTTCCACTCTTTGTTCAAATACTTTTCGGTGCGCTTGCTGTCGTTGAAGTCCTGCGCCCACTTGGGCAGCTCGCTGCGGTAGTAGGTGGAAGTGATCCACGTGCCGGTTTTGTGGTCGATCCAGTAAGCCCCGTCGCCCGCGAAGCCGGCCGGAAGGATCGCGGCCCGGTCTTTGAGTGCGATGCCGAACACCCGCGCCTTGCCTTGCGTTGCCAGCTTGAGTTCGTCGCCGAGGGTGTCGGCCAGCAGGTTATGGGGCGAGGCCCCGTGGCCCTTGCCCGCCGCGCCAACCAGTTTTGTCCCGTCGTCCTCCACCGAGGTGATCATGCGCTTCTTTTCCGGGTCCCACCATTCGTTGGCCATGATGCCGTGTCCGTTGGAGTACGCGCCGGTCAGCAGCGTGGCATGTCCGGGCGCGGTGCGGGTGTTGGCGTAGTCGAAGCTGCAGTCGGTGAAGTAGGCGCCATGATCCAGCAGCAGCCGGAAGCCGCCTTCGCCGAACTGATCGCGGTAGCGTTCCAGGTAGTCGCCGCGGAGTTGGTCAATGACGATGACCACAATCAGCTTGGGGTGCGCATTGTATGCGGAGCCCAAACCCAGGCCGCAAAGGCAGACCCATACCAACAGTGCAATGGCCGCAGGGCGAAGGGGGGATCTCATCGCGAGGCTAGTTTACAGCCTGCCATGTTTTGCGCCAACGCGGGACGCAACACAATCAACAGTGGTTACGCCCGGCGGAGAATCTAGAATAGGGGCGCCGGGAAAGACGCGCGGCGTGCGCTCCCGGAGGCGATCTGAAAAACATTCGCACAACCTGGGCGCTGGCTTCCTACGCAGCCATCGTGCTCGCTTTCCGAGTGGGGCTGGCGCGCTCGCCGGTGGGCCTGAGTCTTGGTCCCCACCTGACTCCCGCGTTTGCCAGCTTTGCGCTATTGCTGGCGCCGCTTTGGTTCTTCGGCTTCGGAGCGGGAGAGTGGCTGCGGAATTCCGTCCAATCCCGCGTACTGCGGATTTTTCTGCCTGTGCTGCTGGGCGTCCCATACCTGGTTTTTGCCGTCCCCACCGGCAACTTTCATTGGCAGTTTGCCACCACCATATTCGTACTCCCGCTGGCACTCGCGGCGTTCCTGGAGCTTCCCGCTCTGCCGCCTAGACTCTTCTGGCAGGATGCCGTGGTTCTGGGAGCGTTAGTCGCGACCTACATGCTGCGAGGGCTGGCGGGTGCCTGGCCGTATCCGGGACTCGCCGCGCTGCCAAAGCTCTACGTTGCCGACCTCGCGTTGTATCTCTACATCGTGGTACGCAAGCTCGAAGGCATCGGCTATTCCTTCATTCCGACGCGCGCTGCTTGCTTGATCGGCTTGCGCGAGTGGGTTTACTTCTTGCCGTTTGGCATTGGACTGGGTGCAGCACTGAGTTTTATCCACTTCCACCCTCGCCTGCCGTCGGGGACGGGCGCTGCCGCCGGTGTGCTCGTCACTTTTCTGCTGGTCGCGATTCCGGAAGAAATGTTCTTTCGCGGAATTCTGCAGAACCTGCTGCAGACTCGCTGGAAGCCTTGGATCGCGCTTGCGGTCGCGTCCGTGTTGTTTGGCCTGAGTCATTTCAATAAGGGTGCAAGCTTTAACTGGCGCTACGTGCTGCTGGCCGCCATTGCGGGAATCTTCTACGGACGTGCCTGGCGTGCGCGACGCCAGTTGCTGGCGTCAGTCATCACCCACACGGCTGTGGATGTAGTCTGGTCGCTATGGTTCCGGTGATGTTATGTAATACCACCCACCGAACAAATCTTTCGCCTGGGGTTGCATTTCCTCCACATCCTGGTCCGGCCACGTCGTCGGTTGTGCTTCCCAAGCCTGGGTTTCCAAACTACAATGCGGGCGCCCCACTCCGAGTAGGTGGCAGCGTATGCCCAGTCATTGTTCGTCAAGCTACAGGTCCAGGTGGCCCACATGCGTCTTGTTCTCAAAAGCCGCGCCGTAGGTGACGTGCTGGTGGTGCAATGCACCGGGCGCATCGTGGCGGGTATCGAGGCCGAAACCCTGCACCAGCACCTGAAGCAAGCCATCCCGGAAACGCCCGACCTCGTCCTGGTGCTCGACCAGGTGGAATTCATTGACAGCAGCGGGCTGGGCACCCTGGTGCGCCTGATGGCGAATGCGCGAGCATCGGGCGGAGACCTCAAGCTCTGCGCCCTGCCCAAACCGATTCTGCACACCCTGCGTATCACCAATCTGCATCGCGTCTTTGAAACCCACGAAACCGAGGCGGAGGCGGTAACAGCGTCCTGCCAGCGAAGCTCGCGCGCAGGAAGTGCAGCGGCACACAATGCGAAGACAATCCTGTGCGTCGAAGAGTCTCCCAGCCTGCTGGCCTATATGTTGGAAGTGCTGCGCGGCGGCGGCTTCCGTCCGCTAAGCGCGCGAAACCTCTCCGATGCCCTGCTCCTGTTCAAGGCAACCAGGCCCACAGTGGTGATTATGGGGCCGGGCATACCGCCGTCGGGTGGCAAGCCTGCCCGGGAACGCCTTGCGGAGATCGATCCGGCAATACCGGTCCTCATGCTGGATGAAGAGTTCTCGCTGCTGGACGCGGGAGAAGCGGGCGCCCGCTTGCTGGAAAGAGTTCGCAGTGTGCTACCAGTTCCTGGCGTCTAGCTCCCAGTCCCCAACTACTGGCGATTAGGTGCGCGACACCAAGTGAAGTAAAATTCCACGCGCCCATGTCCCTAGCTTTCGGCACCAAACTCGGGCCGTATGAGATCCAATCGCCGCTGGGCGCAGGCGGCATGGGCGAGGTGTACCGAGCCCGCGATACGCGACTGGATCGCCCAGTCGCAATCAAAGTTCTGCCGGCCAATCTCTCATCGGATCCCGCGTTGCGGCAACGGTTGGAGCGCGAAGCCAAGGCTGTCTCCAAACTCTCTCATCCCAACATTTGCACGCTGCACGACATCGGCCACCAGGATGGAGTGGATTTTCTGGTGATGGAGTTGGTGGAAGGCGAGACGCTGGAGCAGCGGCTGATGAAGGGTCCGCTGCCTCCGGATCAGACAGTGCGGTACGCCGCCCAGATCGCCGATGCTCTCGCTAAGGCGCACAGGCAGGGAATTACTCATCGTGACCTGAAGCCCGCGAACATCATGCTGACGAGGTCAGGGACCAAGCTGATGGATTTCGGGCTGGCGAAGCAGGCGGAGACCGCTCCTCTGGCCGCGGCGTTGACCGAGATGACCATGGAGCAGGCGAAGTTAACTGGCGAAGGGACCATCGTTGGCACGTTCCAGTACATGGCGCCGGAACAGTTGGAGGGGAAAGAGGCGGATGCGCGGACGGACATCTTCGCGCTGGGCGAAGTGATGTACGAGATGGCGACGGCGAAGCCGGCGTTTGCGGGCAAGAGCCGGGCGAGTTTGATTGCGGCGATCCTGACCAACGACCCGCCCCCGATTACCCAGTTGCAGCCGATGACGCCGGTGGCGCTGGAGCGAGTGGTCAAGAAGTGTCTGGCCAAGGATCCCGATGAGCGCTGGCAAAGCGCGAGCGACCTGGCGAACGAACTGAAATGGATCGCGGAAGGCGGGTCTTCCGCATCGCTACCGGCTCCCGTGCCGGCCGGCAAGCGGCGCGACCATGTGGCCTGGGCGGTGGCGGCGCTGGGGATCATGGCAGCCGTGGCTTTTGCGGCGCTCTACTTTTCGCGGCCAGCCCGGTCGTCGTACCCGATTCGTACCCTTATTCCGGGGCCGGAGAACACCGCGTTCCTTTTTTTCGGAGATGCCTCCGGGCCGCTGGTGCTCTCGCCGGACGGAAGGAATCTGGTTTTCCTGGCGTCTTCGGCGACCGATGCGCCAAGACTTTACGTGAGGCCGCTCGACTCGCTCGAGGCGCACGCCCTTCCCGGCACCGAGGACGCGATGTCTCCGTTCTGGTCTCCCGACAGCCGGGCGATTGGTTTCTTTGCCGACGGCAAGTTGAAGACCACGGATCTACAAGGCGGAGGGGCGGTTCTGGTTTGCGACGCTCCCAACAGCCGCGGTGGAAGCTGGGCGCCCGATGGGACCATCCTCTTCGCTCCCGAGTTCCGCACTGGGCTTTATCGGGTTCCGGCAAGCGGGGGTACGCCGGTGCCGGTGACCAAGCTGGATGAATCGAAACACACCTCCCACCGTTGGCCGTTCTTCCTGCCGGACGGAAAGCACTTTCTCTACCTCGCCATCAATCACCAGGCCCCGCAAGACGAGAACGACGCGGTTTACTATGCGTCGTTGGACGGCAAAGAGAACCGGTTCCTGGTACGCGCGTTCAGCAACGCCCAGTATGCCTCAGGCTCTCTCTTGTACCTGCGCAATGGAGTGCTGGAGGCACAGCCGTTTGATCCGGACCGCGGCGAGTTGAAGGGTATCCCGCAACCGGTGGCCAGCGGCGTGAGCGAAGACGGCTCCACCTGGCGGGGCATTTTCACCGTTTCCGCCGACGGTATGCTGGCGTATTCCGGAGGCGCGCAGTCGCAATCCCAACTGGCGTGGTTTGACCGTTCAGGCAAGCAGTTGCAAACCGTAGGCGAAAAGTTTGGCGGAATCGGAACCGGCGGACTGGGCGGCGGTGGGCTCAGCTTGTCCCCCACAGGGGACCGGGTTGCGTTTGCGATTCCAGGAACCACAATTGACGTCTGGGTGATGGACATGACCAGGGGTGTACGCACCCGGCTGACCTTCGGACCAGTGGGCAACGGCAACCCGATTTGGTCGCGGGATGGCAAGTGGATCGCGTATAACACCGTGACCAAACAAGGCGCCACCGTCAACCGTCGCCCGGCCGCGGGCGGAAGCGAAGAGGTCTTGCTTCCGGAGGGGCGGGCTTTGACGCTGTCTGGTTGGTCAAGAGATGGAAAATACCTGCTCTACGAGAAGGGTGCCGTGGGCACGCGCCAGGAGGTCTGGGCAATACCGCTGTTCGGTGACCGCCAACCCTTCCAGGTAGTACCGCCGGGGGCGTTCTACAGCAATAGCCCGCAGTTTTCCCCGGATGCGCGCTGGGTAGCCTACCAGTCCAACGAATCGGGACGGGTCGAAATCTATGTGGTTCCGTTTCGCGGTGGCCAAGGCAAGTGGCAGGTTTCCACCAGCGGCGGGGCCTTCCCGCGCTGGCGCGGCGACGGCAAGGAGATTTTTTATATAAGCCTGGATGGCATGCTGACCGCTGTGCCGGTGGTCGCGAGCCCCAATCAATTTCAGCCCGGCAAGCCCCAGGCCTTGTTCCGTCCGCCCGCCGATGCCTATGATGTTGCGCCGGATGGGAAGAAATTTCTGCTGGACGTGGTGGGTGATCAGAACTCAAAGCCCATCACCGTGGTGATGAACTGGACAGCCGAACTCAAGAAATAAGCGCCGGGCTTCGGATCCGCGTTTTGGACGCGATACCTGCAACCGGCC
>JBGPJK010000098.1:0-13382 GCA_041485425.1 Terriglobia bacterium
CCCTCGTCGTGGACAAGACCGGAACGTTAACCGAAGGCAAGCCGAGCATGGAATCCGTGGTGACGGTTTCGGGTCAGGATGAATCGGAACTGGTGCGGCTGGTGGCCAGTCTGGAGCAGGGCAGCGAGCATCCCCTGGGCGCCGCGATTGTGGCTGCCGCGAAGGCCAACGGTTTTGCGTTGGCGAACGCGCAAAACTTCCAATCTGTGACCGGGCGCGGAGTGCTCGGCAAGGTTGACGGCAAGGCCGTGATCGCGGGGAATGAACAATTCTTCCAGCAGCTGGAGCTGCCCGCCGCGGCGTTGTCGCAACCGGCGGAAGAAATGCGGCGCAATGGGCAGACGGTTATTTTCACAGCCGTGGACGGACGTCCGGCCGGAGTGATTGGCATCGCCGATCCCATCAAACCGTCCACGCCGCAAGCCATACGCGACCTCAGGGCGGAAGGCCTTCGCATCGTGATGCTCACCGGCGACAGCCGGGCGACAGCCCAAGCCGTGGCCCGCAAGTTGGGCATCGACGAGTTCGAAGCAGAAGTTCTGCCGCAGAAGAAGTCGCAAATCGTCGAGCGCCTGCAGCAAGAAGGACGCACCGTGGCCATGGCGGGTGACGGCATCAACGACGCCCACGCGCTGGCGCAGGCCCACGTTGGCATTGCCATGGGCACGGGCACGGATGTGGCCATGGAGAGTGGTGGCGTGACCCTGGTCAAAGGCGATCTGGCCGGTATCGTGCGCGCCCGCAAACTGAGCCGGGCGACCATGCGCAACATCCGTCAGAATCTTTTCTTCGCGTTTATCTACAACTCGGTCGGCATTCCGATCGCAGCCGGGGTGCTGTATCCGGTGTTCGGGCTTTTGCTGAGCCCCATTCTGGCCGCGGCGGCCATGAGCTTCAGTTCGGTATCGGTGATCACCAATTCCTTGCGGTTAAGGAAAGTCGCGTTGTAGTTGAACTGGAGAACAGACGCCGTAGGCAATGGAGTTGGCCCTTAGGGGCACCGCTGCATCTGAGAGCAGAACGAGTAATCACCAGTTTCTAGGGCGTTCGGACCCGCTTGGCCACCTCGCTCCCGAGCCGCTGAAAATGCCCCAAGTCCCAAGTGTAAATAATGTCGGCTTTCGCCTTCAGGGCGCAATGCGCGAGTAACGCATCGTAGATTGTTCCTCCAACGATTCCCGATTCAGCGGAGGTCGTGATTGCTGTCCAGTACTCCTCGGCATCAAGAGAGATGAAGGCAAGCCGCTCCGCCATATCTGCCAGGAACAGCATCGCCTCCGATGCGCTCGCTCGATGATTGCCGGGAAGGCGAGTAAGCGTGGAGTAGACCTCCGCAAGGCTGTGCGCGGCGCAAGAAGCGTGTTTCTTCTCCACTCGCAAAAATAAGGCAAGGCTGGCTTCGTGATGAGGGTGCTCGTCAAGGAATACTGGACCCAGCACTGACGTGTCGAGAAAGCACTTCATTTTGTTTTGCCCAGGAACCTCTGCTCCCGTTCTCGGCGTAGCTGGCGAATTGTTTTCTCAACGACGTCAGCGGGTAATGGGGCGTCGCCGTGCAAGACCCACACGCCGTGCTTCTTGTAAATTCGCCCCTTCCCCCGTGCCGGACGCAGAATGATGCGCTCCTCCGAGCTTTCCACTTCTATGGAGTCGCCGGGACGCAGTTGCAACTCGTCCCGCACCGGCTTGGGCAGCACCACCCTCCCGGCTTTGTCAATCGTAATTGTGGTAATCATGATGGCATTTTACCATAAAGAATGCCATTTCCATATAAGCCGCTCCTTATCCCGATTGGACTGACCTTGTTCCTGTAACTCTCTCATGCAATTGACACCTCGGCTCTGCTGCACAACAATGGGAGCGACGAATTCCATCACAACCAGGGGAGAGATGCTTATGCCTGACGAGGGCGGCGAGGTTGTCCAGGTCGTAGAAGACCACACCGGGGGCGGAGGCAATGCCGGCAAGTGGATTCTGCTGCTATTAGCGGTGATCTATGTGGCCGGATCGGCGTACTTCTTGTTTGACTTGCGCGGGCGCCTCGACAAGCTGGGCAACGACCAGGTCGCGAGCAAGGCGCAGATTGAGCAATTGACCAAGCGCATGCAGTCCGCGGAAGCCGAAGCCGAAACCTTGGCCCAGCAAGTCGGCATGACCAAGAAGGAACTGGCCGACCGCGCCGCCGACTTGCAGCGCCAGCAACGCGCGGCAGAAGCTCGCCTCGCCGCCGAGCAGAAACAGGAGATCGGCAAGGTCAGCGGGGAAGTGGCGGGGGTCAGGACTGATGTGGGCGGAGTCAAGACCGATGTTGCTTCCACTAAAGCGGACCTCGAAGCCACGAAGGCCAGGCTGGAGAGTATGAAGGGCGACCTCGGCGTGCAGAGCGGGCTGATCGCCCATACTCGCGACGACCTCGAGATCCTCAGGCACAAAGGCGACCGCAACTATTACGAGTTCACCCTGCTCAAGGGCGCCAAATCGCAGCCCGTGTCCACCGTCAGCCTGCAACTGAAGAAGGTGGATCCGAAGAAGGGCAAGTTCACCATGAACGTTACGGCTGACGACAGGACCATCGAGAAGAAGGACCGCAATGTAAGCGAGCCCATCCAGTTCTATACCGGACGCGAGCACATGCTGTACGAGATGGTCGTCTGGACGGTGGACAAGAACAAGGTTACGGGTTACCTGAGCACCCCCAAGAATGCGCCGGTGCCGGTGAGCGCCAACTGAGCCGTTCCGGTTCCACATGCTGCCTGCCTCTAGTCATGTGTTGATTGAGATCGCGTTGCGCACCGCGGTGATCTATGCCGTCGTGCTCATCGGCGTGCGTCTGAGCGGAAAAAGGGAAGTAGGCCAGATGACGCCATTCGATCTGACCCTCCTGCTTTTGATCAGCAACGCCGTGCAGAACGCCATGACCGGCTCCGACACGTCGTTGATCGGCGGGGTAATTGCCGCCGCCACACTGCTGGTACTGAACTACGGGATCGCCGAGGTTTCCGGCATCAACCGGCGCTTTCGCAAGCTTGTGCAAGGCCAGCCCAGCCTGTTGGTCCACGATGGGCAAGTCCTCGAGGCGCACATGGCGAAGGAGCACGTCAGCATGGATGAATTGCAGCGCGCCCTGCGCGAACACGGCATCGCCAGCTATCACGACGTGGCCCTGGCCGTGCTGGAAGTGGACGGCTCCATCAGTTGCTTGAAGTACGACGAGATCCAGCCCACGGCGGGCAGCCACCTGGCGCACCGAAAGTTTCTGCAGAAGCACTAGTAAGCCAAGTAACGCCGGCTGTCGCGGGGGCGTCCCCGCCCCCGCCCAGGACAAGTCTAGCGACGGCACACCCGTATCTCTTCGCAGCGCGCACTATTTGGTCAGCACCAACGGCACCGGCTGGTCGTAGGGGCGGATGGTTACCTTGAGCGTCTTCCGGTTGGCGAAGGCGTCGGACAGCACCGGGAAGCTCACGATGATGGTGCCCTTGGTTTCGGTGCCCGGCTCGAGCATGGCGTCACTCTTCAGGGGCTCGAGCGCGTGCTGCTTGAGCGCGGGAAAGGCCTGCAGGTAGCGGGCGAAATCGACGGCGGCGGCGGGCTCGTCGGTGAAGTGATCGGTGCCGGTGTCGAGCTCGGCCTTGATGGTGTGAATCCAGTAGGGTTTTTGGGCGGCGTTGTGGATGGACACATTGATCGCCACCATCACCGAGTTCTGGTTGGGAATCTCGACCGACGCCACGTCGTCGATGGAGCCGGTTGCCGAGGACTGCGGATGCTGCAGCAGGGCAACCACCAGGGCGACCACCACCACCACCCCGACGCCGATCAGAACGATCTTTACCGGGGAAAGATTCTTGCGCCCAGTGCCGAATTCCTGGCCCATGTGGGGGAGGGGATGAGGCTGTCGCGCACTTGAGGGTGCTGGCGGGTTCGGTGGCGCGGCGGGCGCAGACGGCGTCTCTTCTGGCATCACGACCTCGGTTGGGAGTGATTCTAATCGCTCGGGCGAGAAAAAGCTTTACCGCAAAGGGCGTCAAGAAAAGCCCTACCAGGCGTGCTTCATCGCCTTGGCAAACTTCGTTGCCGGCAGCGTGTTCAGTACATCGCCAGGAGTAAGCCAGGCGCGGCGGGCCTGCAGCACGCCGTAGCGGATTTTCTCCATGTGCGAAGTGTGGTGCGAGTCGGTATTGATGACGATCTTCACCCCATGCTGTTTGGCGAGGCGCAGGTGGCGGTCGCATAAGTCGAGCCGGTCGGGATAGGCGTTCAATTCCATCGCAACCTTCTTCTTGGCCGCGGCCTGGAGTACGGCATCGAGGTCGAACTGGTAGGCGTCGCGGCGCAACAGCAGACGACCGGTGGGATGGCCGATCAGCGACGTATTCGGGTTCTCGACCGCCTTCAGCAAACGATCGGTCATCTCGGTGGGGCTCTGATTGAAGTGGGAGTGGACGCTGGCAATCACCAGGTCCATCTGTTCGAGCACCGGGTCGGAAAGATCGAGCGCGCCATCGGCGAGGATGTCCACTTCCACGCCGGCGAAGATCTTGATCCCCTCAATTTGTTGGTCGGTGGCATGAATGCGCTTGATGTGCTCCACGGCGCGCTTGTCGTCGAGTCCGTTGGCGAAGGCCAGGTTCTTGGAGTGGTCGGTGATGGCCATGTATTTGTAGCCACGCGCCTTGGCGGCTTCGGCCATTTCTTCGATGGTGTTGCGGCCATCGGTTTCGACGGTGTGCATGTGTACATCGCCCTGCAGGTCTTCTTGCGAGATCAGCGCGGGCAGGGCGTGCTCCTCCGCCGCATCGATTTCGCCCAGGTTCTCGCGTAATTCGGGCGCAATGTAGTCAAGCTTAAGCTTGGCGTAGATCTCTTCTTCGGTCTTGCCGGCCACCGCCTTCTCGTTGTCCAGGCGAGCCAGGCTATATTCGCTGAGGGTGTAGCCCATCTTCAGTGCGCGCTGGCGCAGGGCCACGTTGTGCGCCTTGGATCCGGTGAAGTACTGCATCGCGGCGCCAAACGAGTTGGGCGGCAGAAAACGCACGTCCACTTGCATGCCGCCGCGCATGCGGAAGCTGACTTTGTTCTCGCCGCGGGCGATAACTTCCATCAGGCCAGGCAGCTTGATAATGTGCTCGATGAGCTTCTCCCGCTGCGCCTCAATGGTGCAGGCTTTGCCGGTCACCAGCATGTCGAGGTCGCCAACAGTTTCGCGTCCCCGGCGCAGAGAGCCAGCGGGCGTGACTTTCTCGACTCCGGGAAAATCACCGAGATATTCGATGATTTTCTGCGCCTGGTTTTCGGCGGTGTCGAGCAGAAACCGTCCCGCGATGCGGCGGTAGTCCTCGATGGCCTTGAGCAGCTTCTGCTCCTGCTTTTCCCCCATGCGGGGCAGGATGCGGATCTTGCCCTCGCGCGCCAGTTTCTCCACCCCTTCGACGTCGCAAACCTGGTAGGCGCTCCAGATGAGCGCGATGGTCTTCGGACCCAGGCCCTGGATCTTGAGCAAATCGAGCATGGAGGGATGGTATTTCTTGAGCAGGTCGGCGTGTACGCTGAGCTGGCCTTCCTTAAACATCTCCTGCAGGTTGGCCAGCATGCCTTTGCCGATGCCGGGGATCTCGAGAATTTTCTTGGGTTCGCTGATCAAGTCTGCAATCTGCTGTGGCAGGGCTTCGATGGCTTGAGCAGCGTTGCGGTAGGAGCGGATGCGGAACGAGTCCTGGGCGTCGATCTCCAGCAGGTCCGCAGTTTCGTAGAGGATGCCGGCGATGGCCTTGTTGTCCATGCAGAAACAAAGATAAACAAGTTGGCGGGAAAAGAGTACCGGGTCTATGGGAAGGTGCGGGCGAACACTCCATGCAACGCGGCTCTAGCCACTAGCGGGACGCCGGCATTACGGGCGGAGAAATCCCTCGGTAGGCCGGGTGGGGGAAATTGGCTGAGGGAGACTGGCGACCTTCAACCGATCTTACTGGGCCTTGCTGACGTTGGCTGCCTGCGGCCCTTTCTGGCCCTCTATGATCTCAAACTCTACCGTGTCGCCTTCTTGCAGGCTCTTGTAGCCCTCGGACGAGATCGCGCTGTAATGCACAAAAACGTCGGGCCCATCTTCGCGTCCGATAAACCCATAGCCTTTGGCATTGTTAAACCACTTCACCGTACCTTTCAGACGTTCCACTTACGCCCCCTCGGGCACGTACTCTTTCAGCACCGAGGCCGTGCCTGTCACATTGCCTGACATTGTGCGTCCAGAGGCAGGGGCTGTCAAGGAAGTGCATCACAGAGAAGCCCCTATTTACGCCGCTTCCGGCCTCTTGGCTGATGGGCCAACCATAGCACGGCGCAGATGGTTTTGGCATCACGAATGCCCCCGGCCACGACCATGCGCACGGCGGCGGAGAGGGTTACGAGGCGCTGCTGGATGACCTCGTCCTCCTCGGGTTGGGCGGTGCCGGGACGCAAGCCACGCGCCAGGTAGACGGCCATGGTTTCGTCCACGAAGCCGGGGCTGGCATAGAACCTGAATATGCGTCGCCAGCGGGCGGCGGTGTAGCCGGTTTCCTCCAGCAGTTCGCGCTTGGCGCCAGTCAATTCGGTTTCCCCTGGATCCACGCGTCCCGCCGGAAGCTCCCAAAGGTAGTCCTGGGCGGCATGGCGGTACTGGCGCTCCAGCAGAACCCTCAGCTGGTTTCGGCTCTCCTCCACGGCAAGGATGACCACGGAGCCGGGGTGGCGCACGATGTCGCGGCGCGCCCGAATGCCCCCCGGCTCGATGACCTGATCGGTGGTGACGCGAAAAACAGGGCCGCGGAAAACTTCGCGGGAAGAAAGCATCCTGGCCTTGCGCTTGCTTGATGACTTGGGCATGCGCACCATACTAAGTCAGGCCCGCCCCCAAAACTACTGCAACTGAGAACCGAGAACTGATAACTGGGAACTGCTGATCAACAGAACCTTGCTGGAGCTCGGCGCGGCCTGGAGCACGGGCTCAGCTGCGGTTCCCAGTTCTCAGTTCGAGTCGAACTGGCGCTTGTAATTGAACAAAGCTTTGGCTGGGGCCAGCGCGCCTGCTATGCTGCCCGCGATGGCTGCCAAACCAACAGTGGCGATCGTGGGTCCGGGACGACTGGGAACCGCGTTGGCGGTCGAACTGAAACGAGCGGGCTACCGGGTTCGCGAGATCGTGTCGCGGACCGCAAGCGCGTCGCAGCGGAAGGCGCGCGAGTTGGCCGGCGTCACGCGCGCGCGCGCCACCACCAGCGAGACCGCGCGGTTGGACGCCGGCCTGATCTGGTTCTGCGTCCCCGACCGCGAAATTTCCGGTGCGGCCAGGCAATTGGCCCCGCGTGCTAGCTGGAAAAGGAAGCTTGTATTCCATTCCAGCGGAGCCCTGACCAGCGATGAGCTGAATGTTCTGCGGCGGCGAGGTGCGGCCGTCGCGGCAGTGCATCCGCTGATGACGTTTGTCCGCGGGACGATTCCCTCACTCCAAGGCGTCCCCTTTGGGGTGGAGGGGGATGTGGTGGCGGTGCGAGCGGCACGCGGCATCGTGCGCAGACTCGGCGGCCAGCTGTTCGCCGTCCCGAAAAATAAAAAGCCCGCATATCACGCCTGGGGAACCTTCACCTCTCCGCTGTTGGTGGCGATGCTGGTCACGATGGAACAAGTGGCACGGGCGGCGGGCCTCTCGAAGGCGGCGGCGCGCCAGTACATGCTGCCCATCGTTCGCCAGACCCTGGCCAACTACGCCAGGCTCGGCCCGGCGGAGGCGTTCAGCGGCCCCATCGTCCGGGGGGATGCGGCGATCGTGCACAAGCACCTGCGGATTTTACGGAAGGTGCCGGGATCTGGGGAAGTATATGTGGCATTGGCTCGGGCCGCGCTGCGGCACCTGCCGGTACGAAACCGCAGGCAATTGGAAAGGGCCCTTCGCTCGTAGATTGTTGGAGGGCGCACCTCTGCGAAGAAAGCCTTAGCGAATCATGACCCGCTCAATCTTGCGAGCTCGTCCCGTGGCGTTGTCGCAATCCACCACTACCGCGCACAGGCGGACATCGCCACTGGCGGGCTCGAAGCGGACCGGCATGTTGCTCAGAAATTTTCCCATGACTAACTCTTTCTTGACCCCGATCACGCTGTCGTAGGGTCCAGTCATGCCCACGTCCGTGATGTAGGCGGTGCCCCCGGGCAGCACGTGCTCGTCGGCGGTCGGAACGTGGGTGTGGGTGCCCACCACCGCAGTGACCCGCCCGTCGAGATACCAGCCCATGGAAATTTTCTCCGACGTCGCTTCCGCATGGATGTCGACCACTACAATCCGCGCTTTGATCTCTTTCAGCAACTGGTCGGCGATACGGAAGGGATCGTCGTTCGCGGTCATGAACACCCGCCCCTGCAGGTTGATCACCGCGTAGGGCACATCGTTTTTCTTGCCTTCATACAGGCCCCAGCCGGGCATTCCCGCAGGATAGTTGGCCGGGCGCAGCAGGCGCCGCGCCATGCTGTGCTGGTTGCCGTCGGCGTTCCGGAAGTAATCCACAATCTCGCGTTTGTCCCAGATATGGTTGCCCGTGGTGATGACGTCGATGCCCAGTTCGAACAGGTCTTCGGCAATCGGCGGAGTAATGCCGAAGCCGGCAGCCGCATTTTCTCCATTGGCGATGATGAGATCGATGGCGTGCTCTTTGACCAGGCTGGGCAGGTGATCTTTGACAATCGTCCGTCCCGGCCGGCCGAAAATGTCGCCAATAAAAAGAATGCGCATGATTCCCGTAGCGCCGGCGTCTCGCCGGCTATCCGGAGGCCATCCTGCCCTCCGCCCTGATTTTCGATGGTAACACGGAGGATTTTGTTCTTACTGGTTGGTCGGAGTGGTCAACGCCAATGGCCAGCAACTAACGCCCACCAACCAGCTCGGCGGTCTTCAGGAAATCGTAATTGCCCGACGGATTGAGCGTCAGGTTCTGCACCCGCTTCGAATGCACCAGCACGTTGTCGTAGTACCACAGGTCAATGTAGGGCAACTGGTCTGCCAGAATACGCTGGATTTCCGCGTAGAGCTGCTTGCGCGTGTTCTGGTCGAGTTCACCACGGGCCTGATCAATCAGCGCGTCCACGCGGGGATTCGAATAGAAGCCCCGATTGGCGCCGTGTGGAGTGAACTTGGCGGAATGAAAAACGTACTCGAAGATGTCCGGGTCTTCGTTGCCCCCGATCCAGCGCAGCGAATAAAACTGAAACTCGCCGTGCGTGACATCGGAAAAGAAAGTAGCAAATTCAAAAGTGCGGATATCCAGCGCAATGCCTACGTCTCGCAATTGTTGCTGCAGCACCGCCGCCATGAGTCGCGTGCTCTCCTCCGTGGAAGTCTTCATGGTGAGGTGAAAGCGCACCCCATTCACCGCGGGATAGCCGGCTGCGTCGAGTAACTGCCGGGCGCGGTCCGGGTTGTAGTCGTAGTGCGGGACGTCACCGTTGTACGCCCAACTCTCGGGCGGAAGAATACTGTACGCGGGACGGGCAAAGCCGCGCCACAGGTATTGCAGCATGGGCCGGCGGTCGATGGCACAAGCCAGCGCCTGCCGCACCCGCTCATCCTTCAGGATGGGATCGCGCAGGTTGAACGCCATATAGCTCAGCACCGTGCCCGGCGCACGCTGCACCTGCAGGTTCGGCGCGCGCTCCAGCGTCAGCACCATGTCGAAGGTGAGCGCGTTGCTGGCGATGTCGGCGCTGCCTTTGCGCAGCTCGAGCGCGCGCGTGGTCATGTCTGGGACCACGGCAAAGCGCACGCGCTTCACGTGCGGCTTTTCACCCCAGTACTCGTCATTCCGCTCGAGAATGACTTCCTTGTCCTGCTCGGCGCTGACGAAGCGAAATGGCCCCGACCCAACCGGATTGCGGCTCATCTCATCCCCGCTGCCGTAGGGAACGATGCCGATCGCGCCGTCCGACAGGTTCCACAGCAGGGTGGCGAAGGGCTCCTTCAGGTGGAAGACTACGGTGTGGTCGTCCGGCGCCTCAATGCGGTCGACCAGGTGGTACACGGCAGCTTTGGTGCTGCGAATCGTGCCCTCGAGCAGGGAATCAAACGTCCACTTTACATCCCGCGAGGTCAGCGGGCGACCGTCGTGAAATTTTACGCCCTGCTGCAGGTGGAAGACATAAGTCTTAGGATCGGGAATGTCCCAGCTCTCGGCCAGTGCAGGTTTGACGTTGAGTTGCTGGTCGCGGTTGAGCAGGTCGTCAAAGATGAGCTCATCGATGCGCTCCGACTGCGCGTCCAGCCCCACGCGAGGGTCGAGGTTCGTGGGGCTGCTTTCGATGATCATGACCAGCGTGTCCAGCGAGGGCTTGCTGGAACACGAGAGCATGGGAAGCAGCAGAATCGAACCTGCAACCCCCACCAGCCTTGTCATTCTGAGCGAAGCGAAGAACCTGCTTTTCTTCAAGCGCAGACCTCGCTTGTTTCACACATACGATATCTTCCCCAATACCGCCGGGCTTCTCGCCCCCGTCGCAGAAGGCACATTTGACGGCTCGCGGTTCCAGGTCTGATAAGCCAAGAGCGCGAACGCCGCGGCTTCCTTGGCTTCTGACGGTAATCCGAATTCGTCCGAAGAACGGATTCGCAGTCCGAGTTCCCGGAGGTCATTTGCCAGTCTGGCCAGAAGTGTGGGATTTCTTGCACCGCCGCCGGAGACAATGAACTCACCATAGGCTCGTCGGCGTCGCACCACGAAGCGGCGGAGCGCTCCAGAAATGGAGCGCGCCGTTAACGCCGTGGCCGTGGCCACGATGTCGCGCTTGTCGGCTCGGCCACAGCGGCGCAAGAAGGCGCGCACAAACTCCCGGCCAAACTCTTCCCGTCCGGCGGTCTTGGGTGGCTTGTGGCGAAAAAAGGCCGCGCGCAGCACCTCGGCCACCACGCGATCCAGCACCGCACCCGACGCCGCGATCCTTCCGTCGCGATCATACGGCTTGCCGAACAGGCGCTCCGTGACCGCGTCAATGACCATATTGCCCGGACCCGTGTCGAAGGCGATTACCTGTTCGGGAGAAGCGCCGGCTGGAATCGCGGTGAGGTTCGCGATGCCGCCGATGTTCTGCACCACGCGCCCCACGCGCTCATCGCGATAAAGCAGATAGTCGAGGAAGGGAACCAGTGGCGCACCTTTGCCGCCTGCGGCAATGTCTGCAGGGCGGAAATCAGAGACCACCGGTACCCCGACGCGAGCGGCAAGGACCGCACCCTCGCCGGTCTGCCAAGTCACCGCGAGCTTGCGTCCGAGAAAGCGTGCGGGCTCGCCCTGGTGGTAGAGCGTCTGGCCGTGACAGCCAATCAGCTCCGCCTTCAGCCGAAACCGACGCTGCGTCGTCAGAATGGCGTCGGCGTAGAGTTCCGCCAGCAGAAAATTCAACCGTGCTAGGTCGGCGACGCTGGCTTCAGCCGCATTCATGGCAGCCAGCACCGCGCGCCGCACCTCTTTAGGATAGGGATACTCCCCGTGCGCCAGAAACTTGAAATGGAGGCCGGGCGTCCCCGCCCGGCCAGCCCGGGCAACGATCCGCACCAATGCCACATTGATTCCATCCGCCGAGGTACCGCTCATCACCCCGGCAACGATCATTGACCACTCCACAGATCGCAGAAGCCGGGTGCCATGGCACAGAAGTTTGGCTGCGGCATAAAAGCAGCCCCAGTGGGGCGACCGATCATAGCCCACCACTTCAGTGCTGGGAACGCTGCCGAAAAAGACCAAGTCCCGCAGGGACGACCGAAAATGTGGGGAATGATCTTCATCTTCTACAGAAACCTTCACCCGCTACTCTGGGCAAGTTCTTCCAGTCGCACCTGCTCGCTGAACTCCCACAACTGCCGCGAGAGTCGCTCGAGTCTGGCGGGCGCTGGCGGAGACACGCGTCGCTTCAGCGCCTTCGATTTTCTCTTGAAAGCCAGCACCCGTGCCGAGGATTCCTCCACCCGCTGGGCAAATTTGCGGTCGCGTTCGGCTTCCTGGATGAGCGCTTCGTGCGCGCGCCTGATGTAGTCCTCCCGGTGGCAGATCAGGCACAGGTCCCCACCGGCGCGAATGTGTTCCACCGCGGCCTGCTCAATCGGCACGGCCGCGAGCACACCGCCCATCTCCAGATCGTCGGAGACCACCAGGCCGCGGTATCCGATCTTCTTTCGCAGAACCTCAGTAATCCATTTTCTTGAGAGCGACGCCGGCGTGCGCTGGCGGGTCACGGCGGGGTAGTTCGCGTGTCCCACCAGGACCATCGGCAATTCCCGGCGCATAGCGCGGTAGGGATAAAGATCTTGCTCCCACAGTTTCTTCCACGGTTTGCTTACAGCGGGGAGTTCATGGTGCGTGTCGAGACTGGCTTCGCCCAGGCCTGGAAAATGTTTGGCCGCTCCCAGCACGCCCGCCGAGCCAAGGCCCGCGAGGAACTCCCGCGCGTAAATAACCACCTGCTTGGGATCAGCGGAAACCGCCCGCGACCCCATGACCGTGCGCGAAGCGTCGAAAGCCAGGTCCACCACTGGTGCAAAGTCGGTATTGAAACCCAGCGCGCGGCAGGATTCGCCAATAACTTTGCCATGCTTGCGAAACAGGCGGCGGTCGCCGCTGGCAAACACCTCGAACGCCGACGGCGCCGGAGCGATTGCATTCTTTAAGCGGTCGACCGTGCCGCCCTCCATGTCCACACAAAAAAACATGGGGGTGGAGACGCACGCCTGGCAATTTTTAAGCAACTTGTAGGTCGGCTCCGCGCCGCTGATATTGCGGGCAAACAGGATCACCCCGGCAGGTTGCAGGCGGATGAGCAGGGAACTGAGGCGTGGCGACATTTCGGCGCCGTCGAAGCCGATGATCAGGAGCTGGCCGATGTGCTCCAGAAGACTCGAGACTGCATTCTTTCTTTCCATTACGATTGATTAGTAAAGTTTAAGTTTAAGCTGGCCAGTGGCCCGTCACTCCACCTGCTTCTTCAACTCCGCCAACAGATTCAGCGCTTCCAGCGGCGTCAAGCCGTTCAGATCCACTTCCCGCAAACGCTCCAGCACTGGCTGCGAGAGCGGCGTGAAGATCGTCAACTGCGCCGGCGGGCGCGGTCGCAGTTCGTCGCTGGCCAGCTGTTCGGTCACCCGCTGCTCGGCACTTTCATGCTCCGCCAACACTTCGCGAGCCCGCTCGATCACTTCGTTGGGCAACCCGGCCAGCTTGGCCACTTCAATCCCGTAGCTGCGATCGGCGGCGCCCGGTTCCACCTTGCGGAGAAAAACGATTCCGCCACCGGTTTCTTTTACCGAGACGTGATAGTTCTTCACTCCCGAAAGCCGGTCGGCCAACTCGGTCAATTCGAAATAGTGCGTGGCG
>JBGPJK010000099.1:0-12939 GCA_041485425.1 Terriglobia bacterium
CCCCGAGCTTGCTCGGGGAGGATTTAAGCAGACTAACGCCAGCTGCGCAGCCACATCCAATGCACGAAGCTGTTGCGCCCCGCGTGCAACTCTGCCGCCGAGATAATCGGATAAAACCAGACGAACATCCCTGCTGAAATCGCCAGCGATAATTGCCGTCTTTCACGCTGGGAACATTCAAGCGCGCTTCGCCGCCCAGCCCCAGCACATCCTGCAGCGGAACCACCGACAAACTGGCCACGGACCCCTGGGCCAGGCGGATCAGGGCCCAGTTGATCCCATCCTCGCAAGCTCCAACATAGCTGCGCACCGCGCGGCGCTCTTCTTCGCTCGCGCCTGAGTTCCACCAGCCTACCGTAGTGTCGTTGTCATGGGTACCGGTATAGACCACCCGGTCGGGCGTAAGCCGATGCGGCAGGTAGACGTGTGCGCCCGGATTGCTGAAGCCGAACTGCAGCACGGCGATCCCGGGAATATGGTGGCGCTCGCGCAGGGCGTGCACTTCCGGAGTGATGTAGCCCAGATCTTCCGCAAAAAACGGCAGCCCGCCCAGGGCATCGCGCACCCTATTGAAGAGATCATCCCTGGGACCGTCCACCCAGTGCCCGTGCATGGCAGTGGGTTCGTGTGCAGGAATTTCCCAGAACTGCTCGAAGCCGCGGAAGTGATCGAGGCGGATGTAGTCGCAGGTTTGCGTGGCCCAACGCAGGCGCTGAATCCACCATTCATAGCCGCGGGCTCGCATCGCGTCCCAGTTGTAAAGCGGATTGCCCCAACGCTGGCCGGTGGCGCTGAACGCGTCCGGCGGGACCCCGGAAACGACCTCGGGCTCCAGATCGTCTGTTAAACGGAAAAGCTCGCGGTTGCTCCACACATCGGCGCTGTCATAGTCGACAAAAATTGCGATGTCGCCAACCACGCGGATGGATTTCCGCGCACAGTCGTGATGCAAGGCCCGCCACTGCTCCCAGAAGGCGAACTGGATGGCGCGGCGGATCGCCATCTCGGAGGCCAGTTCCCGGCGCGCGTTTTCCAGCGCCGCCGGCTCGCGGCGGGCGAGTTCGCGCGGCCACTGCTTCCACACTTGCCCGTGGTAGCGCTCGCGCAAGGCGTCGAAGAGAACAAAATCTTCCAGCCACCAGGCATTCTCTGCGCAGAATCGCTCGAAGCGGCTACGGGCATTGCCGGAGGCGCGCTCCAGGAAATTGCGCGCGGCCTGGGTCACCAGCGGCAGCTTGCGTTGGCGGACTTCTTCGTAATCGACCGGGCCGACGCTATCCGGAAGTCCTGTCACCCGCGAAGCATCGATCCAGCCGCGCTCCGCCAGACGCTCCAGGCTGATGAGCAGGGGGTTGCCGGCAAACGCCGAGATCGAGGAGTAGGGGGAATCACCCGCCGCCGGCGGGCCGAGTGGGAGCACTTGCCACAGACCCTGGCGAGCGGCCACCAGGAAGTCGAGAAACTGGTAGGCAGCCGGGCCAAAGTCGCCGATGCCGCCGCGCGACGGCAGCGAGGTCGGATGCAGCAGGATTCCGGTTGCGCGGGGAAATGCCATTCGTACTCGGCTACTTCGTCACTTTGCGTACGGAGATTGAAACCATGTCAGATGGCTGCCACGAATGCATCAGGAAATTCTTCCCTTGCAGTCAGACTGCGAGTCGCTACGCCGGAAAACACCTTGAAACGAATTGCTATTCACCCTGGTCACTGCCCTGGCCGCGGGTCAAGCTCTTCATCTCTTCCTGGTTGATCTTGATCTTGCCGGTCTTCTCCATCTGATCGCGCAAGCTGGAGACGAACAGATTGAACAATTCCGCCTGCTTGCTCTGCCGCAGCGAATCGCGGACCTCGTCCTGCTTGGCGACAAAATCCTGATCGGACGGTCCCTGCTTCTCCAGGAGAGTTAACACTGCGCCGGTGTTGCCGTTGTCGATGGGACCACTGATCTCGCCCGGCTTCATGGCAAACGCCGCCGAAGCCGGCCCGGACATGGCCCCGAGATCGGGCACCTGGCCGTCGGGCAGCACGAAATCGCTGGTCTTCACGGTGGCGCCGAGTTCCTTGGCAGCCTTCTTCAAATCGTGCTCCGCTTTGGCGCGGTCGGAGAGTTCCTGGGTTTTCTGCGTAAGCAAGGCTCCGGTGCGCTCATTCTTGAACTCGCTCTCCACCCGGCTGCGAATCTCCTCGAATGTGGGCGTGGCCGGCGGCTTGACCGCGAGCACCTCGAACACCACAAAACCCTGGGGCAACTGCGCCTCATCGGGCGGTGCCTTCTCGCCCGCGTTGAAGGCGGCATCCATGAAGGCGGACGAAGGGCCGATGCCGGGCAGCGCGTCCCCGCGACTGATGAAGTCGGTGGTCACCACCGGCAGCCCCTTGGCCGCAGCCGCTTTGTCCAGACCGCTGCTGCGAGCCTGGGTGAGCAGGTTGCCGGCCGCGGCATCCGCCGCGCGCGAGGCTTTCTCCTGCTTGATCATGGGCTCAACCTGGTCCTTCACTTCCTCCAGCGTTTTCATATGCGCGGCTTGCCGGTCGTCCACATGCAGGATGACAAACGCGTAACCGGCATTGATCACGTCAGTGGTTCCACCCTTGGGAAGAGAAACCGCCGCTTTCTGGACCTCGGGAGAGGGAAAGCGGTCCGGCTGCATCCAGCCCAGTGAGCCACCGCTCTTGGCGCTGGGATCATCGGAATACTTCTTAGCCAGATCTTCGAACTTTGCTCCCGCCTTCAACTGCTGGAGAACGTCTCCCGCTTTCTTCCGGGCCTCCTCGATACCTTTGGGATCGACCTTGGCATCGGGACCAGGCAGAGGAGTCTTGATCAGGATCTGGCGGACGTTCACCTGCTCGGGCACACGATACTCATCGCGGTGCTGATCGTAGTAGGCCTGCAGGTCCTCGTGCGTAACCTGCGCCTGGGCCTGGAGCTTCGCCGTGTCCACCAGCACATACTGGACTTTGCGTTTCTCCGGAATCGAGTTGCTGTAGTTTGCCTGGTGGCCGTCGTAGAAGGCCTTCAGCTCAGTCTCGCTGGGATGGATCTGCTTGGCGATGTCGTCCTTCCGCAGCACGGCGTAGTCGAACTTCACTTTGGTGTTGCGGCGCTGGAACTCGTCGTGCACTTCGGCATCGGGGACGGAGGCGCTGCCCGCCACTAGTTGGCGCAGCTTGCCAAACAGGATCTCGTTCTTTACCGCTTGCTCGAACTGGGGTACGGTCATGTCCCATTGCTGCTGGATCCTGGCCTCGTAGGCGTCGCTTCCGATGAAGTTGCCGTTGGGGAAGAAGGCGGGAGCGAGGGGACCGTGCTGAAAGGTATCGCGTAGTTCTTCGTCGCTGACCCGCAAGCCCAGGCGGTCGGCTTCTGCCAGCACAGCCTTCTCGGTGATCAGTTGCTCCGCCGCGCGACTAGTGAAAAAGGGGAGCAACTGTGCGGCCATGGCGTTGCCCTTGGGGAACTGCCGGCGCAGCATCTGGCGGGCTTCACGCTGCACTTCCAGGGTGGTGACGTCCTCGCCGGCCACCTTGGCTACCACGCCGCGCCCGGGGCCGCCAAAGCCAAAGCTGGAGCTGACACCGCCGGGGACCAGCGTGATCACCATGGCAGCGCAAATAATCAGCAGCAGCCCGCCAAGAATGACCTTCTTCAACGGGCCAGGGGTTTGCAAAAATCGAATCATGTTCTTGTCACTCCAGAATGTGAGGCGAATGGGTGATTATAAACTACGCGTAGGCAGCGGGTCTGTAGCGCCGGCGTCCCGCCGGCTGTGGTGGGGGCGTCGCGCCACGCCGACACTGGACAGAACAACGTCATTGAAACGAATCATTGAAACGTGTTATCAAGCCAGGTGGGTTTCTTTCCGACCAGGTCCGCCGGCTCACCCCGGTGCGGCATAATGAAGCGCCATTGCATGCGTACTTCTGGCCACAAGGTCTCCTCATGAAAAAGCGCAGCCGGTTGTGTCTGTCGCTCGTGTTCTTGTTCTCGGGCCTTGTTCTTGCACAGGCCCCACCAACCCACCGATCTCAGTCAGAAGCCAAGCAGTCATTGAGCGATGGTTGGCGCCTGCAATCCTCAAGCAAGGTCGCGGAGGGCGGCGACGTGATCTCCACCCCCAGGTTCGAACCCAAGGGCTGGTACACGGTGACCGTCCCCACTACGGTGGTGGCGGCGCTGGTCAAGCACAAGGTGTACCCCGACCCGGACTACGGTATGAACCTGCGCTCTTTCCCGGGCGTGACTTATCCCATCGGCATGAATTTCTCCAATCTCGCGATGCAACCCGACAGCCCATTTGCCGTCGCCTGGTGGTATCGCAAGCAGTTTGTAATTCCGGCCGGTTACAAACAAAAAACTATCTGGCTGCACTTCGGTGGGATTAATTACCGCGCCAACATCTGGCTGAACGGAAAACAGATCGCCAAGCAGGAAGATGTAGCGGGCGCATGGCGCACCTACGAGTTCAACATCAGCGACGCCGCGCGGCCCGGAGAGAGCAATACGCTGGCGGTGCAAGTCTTTGCGCCCAGCGAGACCGACCTCGCGATCACCTTTGTGGACTGGAACCCCGCACCTCCCGACAAGAATATGGGACTGTGGCGCGGCGTCGATCTCACCACCAGCGGACCCGTCGCCCTGCGCTATCCCGCGGTGGTTTCGAAGGTAGACTCTCCCGCGAATGACAATGCGCACTTGACCGTCACTGCCCTGCTGAAGAACGCGACCAATCAGCCGGTGAAGGGCACGCTGAACGGCCGGATCGAGACGATTGAGTTCTCACAGGAGGTGGAACTCGCGCCGGGCGAAGCGAAGGACGTCGCCTTCGAGCCGGAGCAGTTTCCCCAACTGAACATTTCTCATCCCCACCTGTGGTGGCCGGCCCAGATGGGCACGCCCAACCTCTACCAGTTGAGCATGGGTTTTGTCGTCGACGGTAAGGTGTCTGACCATGCAGACACGCGCTTCGGCGTCCGCGAGATCGACTCCACGCTCAATGCGAATAACGGTCGCGTCTTCACTATCAACGGGAAGAAGATCCTGATTCGCGGCGGCGGCTGGTCTCCCGACATGATGCTGCGTGAGAACCAGCAGCGGCTGCAAGACGAATTCGCCTACGTCCGGGACATGGGCCTGAACACCATCCGGCTGGAAGGCAAGCTGGAGACCAAGGAGTTTCTCGACCTCGCCGACCGTGAAGGAATCCTGATCATGGCGGGCTGGTGCTGTTGCGATCACTGGGAGCACTGGGGCAACTGGGCAGCGGAGGACTTCACCATCGCGCAGGAATCGTTGCGCGACCAGATCTATCGCCTGCGCAGTCATCCCAGCCTGGTGATGTGGCTGAACGGCAGCGACAACCCACCGCCGCCGGACGTGGAGCAGATGTATCTCAACGTGGAAAAGCAATGCCGGTGGCCGAATCCGGTGGTTTCTTCTGCGAAGGACATCAAGACATCGGTGACCGGTGAACCCGGCGTCAAGATGACCGGTCCCTATGAGTACGTCGCGCCGAATTACTGGTTAGAGGACTCCGAGCACGGCGGAGCCAAAGGCTTCAACACCGAAACCAGTCCCGGCCCGGCGGTGCCTCCGATCGAAAGTCTGCGCGAGATGTTGCCCAAGGACCACCTGTGGCCGATGGATGACTGGTGGGACTATCACGCGGGCGGCGGCAAGTTCAAAGATATCCACGTATTCACCGACGCCGTGAACGCCCGCTATGGAACCGCCACCGGGGTGGAGGATTTTGCCTTCAAGTCGCAACTCATGGGATACGAAGGCATCCGCGCCATGTTCGAGGGCTATAGCCGGAACAAGTACACCTCCACCGGCGTCATCCAGTGGATGCTGAACAACGCCTGGCCTTCGATGATCTGGCACCTGTACGACTATTACCTGCGTCCGGGCGGGGGCTACTTCGGCGCCAAGAAGGCGATGGAGCCGCTGCATCCGGTGTATGGGTACGATGACCACTCCGTCTGGGTGGTGAGTAGTCAATACCAGGACGCCAAGGGCCTGAAACTGACCACCAGGGTCCTCAATCTTGACATGGCCGAGAAATATTCGCAGACGACCACGCTGGATGCGGCCGCGGACAGCACCAACAAAGTTCTGACACTGCCGGAGATTGATGGGCTGAGTCCAACCTATTTCGTAGTGCTGCGACTGCAAGATGCCAGCGGCAAAGTTGTAGGCTCTAATTTGTACTGGCTTTCGACCAAACCCGAGACCCTGGATTGGGAGAAAACCACTTGGTACGTGACACCCACGGCTTCCTACGCCGACTACACGGCGCTTTCCCAGTTGCCAAAGGTGAAGCTGAAGGTGACGAGTCACACGGAGCACAAGGGCGGGGACGCAATCACCCACGTGATGGTGGAAAATTCCAGCAAGAGCCTGGCGTTTTTCGTACGCTTGAAAGTGAACAAGGGCGGGCAGGAGATTCTGCCGGTGCTCTGGCAGGACAATTACCTCTCATTACTGCCGGGCGAGAAGCGCGAAGTGACCGCCACTTACCGGGCTGCGGAACTGGGAGCGGCCAAGCCGGTGGTGGAAGCGAAGGGTTGGAACGCGGATTGAATTGTGTGATCGGGTAATTTGGTAATTAGCTGGAGCGAAGAGAATTTTGCGACAGCTGCTGAAACCACCCCTTGTGCTCATCGAATCTGCAAATCGCCCAATTACCCGATTACACAATTACAAAATCTTCCTAGGCTTCTTCCGGCGGCAGTTCAAAATCGATCAGGTTGCCGCGGAAACCGCGCGTCTTCCAGGCGCCGAAGGCGATGCCAACGCCCATCCAGATCGCTCCGAAGATACGGGCCTTGGTGCTGAGGTTCCACCACAGCAGCAAACAAATGAGAAAGCCCAGGACCGGCGGCAGCAGATTGCTCAGTTTCTTCTTGTCTTCGCGGAGATAGTAACGGACGAAGGCAGCGGCATTCACGCCCATGAAAGCGATGAGGGCGCCAAAGTTGAGCAAGTTGGCCCCAAGTTCGTAGCCAGTGGCCGCTCCTGCTATCGCCGGCAGAACAAAGGCGCCAGCCAGTGCCAGCACGCCGACAAATAGCACGTTGTTGCGAGGGACGTGCCGCTTGGGATCGACCGCCCCGAAGAATTTCTTGGGCAGGGCACTGCTGCGTCCCATGCCGTAGAGCAGGCGGGCCGCTCCGAGCTGCGCGCCCATGCCGGAGCCGAAGTTGGCCACCACCAGCGTGAATCCTACAATGGCGAATAAGGGCTGCCAGGTGCGCCCCGCCACGAAGGTGAATGCCGTGTCCACGTTGGGAAAGGGCTGCGAAGCCGGCCACACCAACTGCGCGGCATACACTTCGAACGCGGAAAGAATGCCGATCACCAGGCAGGTGAGCACCGTGGCCAGCAGGATGTTGCGCCGAGGGTTCTCGGCCTCCTCGGAAAGGGTTGAGATGCCATCAAAACCAATGTAGGTCAGCACCGCCAGAGACGTTCCGCCCAGCACCGTGGTCGTGCTCCAGGTCTGCGGATCGTAGAACGGACGCGTGAAGAAGGCTGCGCCATCATGCGGGTTTCCGAAAATGTAGCGTGCCGCGGCCACAAAGAAGATGGCAATCACCACGCCCATGGCCGCTGCCAGTCCGGCGTTCACCCGGGCGGAAGTCTTCACTCCCTGAATGTTCAGGAAGGTAAAAACGGCGGCGAAGAAGATGGCCCAGGCCCAATACGCCACGCCGGGAGCAAACACGTGCGCCTGCTGGCTGATCCAGATAATGCAGATCATGGGGTTGAGCATGTAATCCATCACCATGCTCCAGCCAGTTACGTAGCCGAGCGCGGGGTTGATCTCCTTGCCGACGTAGGTGAAAGCCGAGCCGGCGCTGGGATAGGCGCGGGCCATCCGTCCGTAGCTGATGGCCGTGAATAGCATGGCGACCATGGCGATCAGGATGGTGGTCACCACGTGGCCACGGCCGCGCGCGCTCAGCACGCCGAACACCGACATCGGCGCTACGGGCTGAATGACGATGACGCCGTAGAGAATCAGGTCCCAAAGAGTCAGGGTCCGCTTGAGACGCGGAGCGGAAGAAGCAGGAGAGCCGGTTGTAGAGGAAGCCATTAGTCGGGTATTGGATTATGGGGCAGCGGGGAATGTCAACACTAAAACGATTTCATAGTGCGTTCTGAGCTGGTCCATGAAGAACGCAAAACCTTGAACCGCAGAGTTCGCAAAGGTTTCGCAGAGTCCGCGGAGACAACCCAAAATCAGGCGTCTCTCTGCGTCCTTCGCGGCCGTTCTCGGCGCCCACTGCGGTTAATTGCTTTGCCACAGGTAGCGACAAACTTATTTGGAGGAGCCGTAATCGTACGAGTAGCCCCGCGCCTCATTCCCCGACAAATACCGCGTGTTGTAATTCAGCAGGTCATTCAGATGAATTTCATCGAGCGGGTAACTCTTCCCTTTCGCATACGGATACGTCCCCATCCCACGGAAGGGCAGCGGATCAACTGCGATCGGGTTGTAAGCATAGAAATCCATATCTTTCTCGTACCCATGGGCGGCAAAGAAATAATCCCGCGTCCACCCGTGAGGCAGCGCCGGCAGCTTCACCGGATCGAACTCCAGCGCGACCTCATCCCCTGATCCAAACACCGCCAGTCGGTCGTCGAAAGCAGTCACCAGCGGCAGTACGTTGCCATACCGCGTGTAGCTGCCTGCGGGACGGGTATAAGGTCCGGTGGCACTGGCCTTCTCGTATGTGTACGCGACGTTCCCCGGAGGCTGGTTCTCGATCTTCAGCGGAAAACCGTGGAAGCCGAGATCGGCCCGTGCCAGCGGCACCGGAGTCAGGCGGACGCTCTGGTCCTGGCTGGTGCGGTCGATCAAGATGCTGTCCCAGTAGATCTGAAGATTGGTCCAGATGCGGATGCGCTGCGTGCCTTGCGGAAGTTTGCCGGTCAGATCGGCAGTCATCGTACGCGCTCCACCCGCGGGGAAACCCATGTCGTCGATGACGCGTGTCCATTTCCCGTCCGCGCCCAGCGCTTCGACATAGGGCGCCACCGGCTGCAGCCCGGCCTGGTCGGCCGCGTACATTCCAGTGGCTGTGAAGTATTCGATCTCGCCGTGCATCAGGAGCCAGAGCGGACCACCGCGATAGGTCGCGCCCAGGTCCAGTTCCAGGCTGTGCATCTTGGTAAAGCCTGCGAACGAGAGCACCTCGAAGTCGCCGAAATAGCGGTGCGCCAAAAGATCGGGCAGAACATCGTGCCCATGCTCGTCCCAGGCCCCGGCCGGCGGACGAGCATCTTTCATGTTGCTGGCCACCACCTTGAACGCCGGATACGGCGGGTTGCTGGCAAAGTATTCGTTGGGATAAACGCCGAAGCTGGCGGGATGATCCACCGCCAACAGCTGCACCTGGTCGAGATAGACCGCCTCTTCCAGGGGCTCCATGAACCGGAAACTCAGCTTGCCGTTTTTCTCGCGGATCGCCTGACGATCAATCTTGACGTACTCGGTCGGCCGCGGGATGTTGCGCTGCCCCGGCCCGACCCAGTGGCCGACCACGCCCGCGCCCAACATGTCGGCGACGAGAGCGTAGCGATGCCCATCCCAGACAAATAGCGTAGGACAGGAACTGCCTCGGCGGTCAATCTCGGTGAACTTTTGCGTTTTGTCAGCCGCGACCTCAATTTCATCCTGGAGCACGCCAGTGGGCCAGAGCATGCGCACGACATCGGCTTCCTTGGCCTGGCCGAGCCCGACGATCAGGTCGGTCGAGTTCTGACCGAGGTATCCGGAGGAGCCGGCGATTTCGAATTTCTGCCGGTTGCCTCCAGCAAACACCTCTACTTTGGTCCCGATGGCGCTCTTGTTGTCGTTCAGGCCTTTCAGCGAAAGTCGCAGCCAGTGATTCTGGTTGCCGCCTTGGTTGCGCAACAGCACCGCAGGCCCGTGGTTCTGGGTGAGAAGCAAATCGGTGGCGCCGTCGCCGTCGTAGTCGGCGGTGACCAACGCGCGGGGATCTTTCAGTTGGATCTTGTCGAGGCCGACATCGGCGGTGACATCTTTGAAGCCATCGGGACCGAGATTGCGGAAGAGACGAATCTCGCCCTTGCCGTCTTTCGTTTCGCCGACGGCGGCAAGGTCTACCCAGCCGTCGTTGTCGTAGTCGAAGGCGGCAACGCCCCAGCCGCGAACCCAATTTGCGGCCGGCAGCGTTACCGGATCAAAACTCTTTCCCTCTTTGTTTCGCCATAGTGTGATGCCGGGAACCGCTCCGTGCGTGAAGGCTAGATCCATCCAGCCGTCGTGATTGAAGTCGAGCACGGTGGCGCCCACGGCAGGTTCGGGCATGGACCCCGACCAAGGTTTGCGCGCTGGGAATTTACCTTCACGCGGGTTCTCGAAGATCGTAGGTGTAAGGTCCGTCACAACGATGTCCACAGCACGATCGTTGTTATAGTCAGTCCCAAGCGCAGCCGTGTGGAACCCTCGCCCCGAAAGCCCCGTCTCTTCACTCACATCTGTGAACGTACCGTTTCCGTTGTTGCGCCAGGTTTCGGCCACCCACTCCGGTTTCGATCCCGTCAAGGCCTTGGTTGAGGCTCCTGTGATGAACAAATCCAGATCGCCATCATGGTCATAGTCAACAAAGGTGAGACCGACATTCAGGCCGCTCGCTCTAATACCAGCCACCTCGGTCACATCCTTGAACGTGCCGTTTCTCTCGTTGTGCAGTAAGAAAATGCGTTTCCTGAAGCTCACGACCAAATCCGTCGCGCCGTCATTGTCGTAATCGCCAGCGGTGCAGCCGATCCCATGCAAGCTCGGATCAAGCCCCGCTTTTTTCGTCACGTCCTCAAACTTACCGTTACCCAGGTTGTGGTACAGGCCAAGAGCGCCCTGCGGTCCACCGTCGGCAACGAAGATGTCCTGTCGTCCGTCCCCGTCGTAATCCAGAAAGCACGCACCCGCACCGACGATCTGCTCCTCAAAGTACCTTTGAACACGGCCGTCCTCCGTTGTCGCTGACCTAACGGGGCTGGGATTGGTCACGATCCCCGCTTCCGCCGTCACCTCCACAAACTTCACCTTGATCTCCGGCGGCACTTTTTCCGGCGCCCCCGCCGCTTCCTCCGCCAGGGAATACTTCCCCTGCTCCCCATACGCCAGACTGATCGCCGCGCCCAGTTTGTTCTGCGTGATGTACTGGAAGCGCGTCAGATGTTCCCGCGCCTGCGCCTGGTCGCCCGACTGCTGGTACGCCCGCGCCAGCCCGAACTGCGCCGAAGCATGCAGTCGGTTCACCTTGAGCGCGTGCTGGAATGCCTCCATCGCCTGTGGAAACTGTTTCACCTGCGCATAGGCCGCGCCCAGGAAGTACCAGGTATCGGCATCGTTGGGATCAATCTCGGTCACGTGCCGGAACGCATCCACCGCTGCCTGTGGATTTTCGGAATTCTTGTAGAGCAACCCCAGGTCATACCAGGCATTCGGATCGTTGGCATTGCGCTTGACGGCTTCTTCGAGCAACCGCTTGGCGGCATCCATCTTCCCCATGTTCAGCAGCGCAATGCCCTGGTTCAGGCGCGCCATCCCGAGCTTGGGATCGAGTGTTGCGGCCTCCTGAAAATTCTTCAGCGCCTTATCGAACAACTGCTGGTTCATGTAGGCCGCGCCCAGGTTGTTGAGGCGGGCGGCTTCTGCGGGGTCGGACTTCTGCGGAACTGCGGCGACGAACACGAGCAGCGCCAGAATCCCGGCAAGGATGAGAGTCTTCTGTTTCATGTGAAAGACAAAGGATAACCACAAAGGGCACAAAGGTACACGAAGGTTTCGTATACGCCCCTTTGTGTCCCTTCGTGTCCTTGTTGGTTATCTTTCTGCTGATCGCGCAGTGAACGTCCAGGGATGGGCATAGGGCTTGTTTGCGACAATCCCCTTCCCTTCCTGAATCGTGACCGTCTGGCCTGCAGGCATGTTCGCCAGCTTGTCCACCTGTCCGCTCGGCCACTGCACTTCCACCGAGTCCGCCTTCTCCCCGCTGCCCAATCCGAAGGTCAGCACCAGTTCACTCTGCGACAAGTAACTCGACCCGCTGTGCACCATCTGCCACTGCGAGTCTTTTCCGGATTTGACGCGCACCACAGCACCAATCCCGTCGCGATTGGATTTCGTCCCCTCGAGCTTCACCCGCAAGCTGTGATTCGTCACGCCCTCGCTGTGAAACAAATAGGCCCGGCCCCCGTTAGTCGTCATGAGCACGTCGAGCGCCCCGTCATTGTCCATGTCGGCATAAGCCGCACCCCTCGCGACTTTCGGGGCAGCAAACCCCGGCCCGAGAGAGGTTGTAACTTCCTGGAATTTGCCGCCTCCCAGATTGCGAAACACATGCGGCGGCTCGGCATAGGTCACGCGCTTCTGCACGCGCTCAATGGCGTCTTCAATATGTCCGTCAGCTACGAAGATGTCCGGCCAGCCGTCATTGTCGTAATCGAAGAAGAAGCAGCCGAAGCCGAGTGTGACCAGCGTGGCACGCCCCACCTCCGAGCGTGGTGCTTCGTCCACGAACAGACCGTTGCCCTCGTTGTGGTAGAGCGAGAGCATCTGGTTGGCGAAGTTGGTGATGATAATGCTGGGATGCCCGGAGCGGTCATAGTCCGCGGCGTCCACACCCATGCCCGCACGTGCCACACCATCTTCACTGAAGGCAATTCCTGCCGAGATGCCCTTCTCCTCAAAGGTTCCATCGCGCTGGTTGAGATACAGCTTGTTGGGCTGGGTGTCGTTGGCCAGCAGGATGTCGGGCCAGCCGTCACCGTTGTAGTCGAGGATAGCGACGCCCAGCCCCTTGGAAGTTGGGTCGTAAAGCTTGGCCTTCTCGGTGGCGTCTTCGAACTTGCCATTGCCCAGGTTGTGCCACAGCCGTGCCGACGCGCCTTTGTACGACTCC
>JBGPJK010000100.1:0-12849 GCA_041485425.1 Terriglobia bacterium
CCACGTCCGATTTGTGGGGAGACTAAGTCGGGATCGGACCTACGAGCTTAGCATTGACGTGCCATGAGAACGCCTGTGGGAAGCCTTCCTAGAGACCCTGGCGTAGGTGGCTCATAGGCCCGAGTTCTTGCGGAGAAAGTTACAGGCCATACAATGCTAACGCCCGCTCGGCGCGTCCAAGATCAAAATGGTGGGTGCGCAGAATCTCGATGAATTCGAGTACATCGGCGCGCACCACTTCCCTGCTCACTCCGTAGTCGCGGCTGATCTCGTCGGCGATGCGTGACTCGTCATATCCCCGTTGCATCAACTCGAGGATTTTGGCCCCCACGATATTCAGGCAAAACATCTGGCCGTGATGAATGTCGAGGAGAATTCCTCCATCCACGGTCTGTGTTCGCCGAATTGCGTCGGATACTTTGAACATTGCTGCTGAATCCCGGACGGCATTGGACTGATTGCTTCACATGCAGAGGACTGTCGCACTTGTCGGCAAGGAATTCCAGAAACTGCCTAGTTTGTTCGCGGCTGGGCACCTTCGGGCCGTAAGCTATTGCAAAGACGGAACATAGGGGGACGCGATCCAACCAGCCCGAGTCCGGGCGTGTTCGCATTTGTGACCTAAAGGAACACAGGAATGAGTCAATTTCTTCAGGATCACGGAGAAATTAGCCCAGATTTCTCACTACGGCTAAAAAAAGTAGAGGCGAGGTGGTACCAGAAGCCGTAGTAATCTCTTCGGATTCCGGAGCGGAATCGTTGATGGCGGCCTCTGCCGTGACAGTGCACTATCTTTTGGTAACTGCTTGAAACTACGCGGCACGGATGGCTACCAACGTCGCGCTTCGGCAACCTGAGGAACAATTATCGGACCATGAATGGACCAAGGAATGGACACTGCCAACAAGCGGCAGAGGTCGAATGGCAGAGGTCGGGCAACATAGCCTGAATGTTGGACCAAGCGAACCGTGCTGGGTCACAACGGAGAAGATTGGACACGAACCGCGAATTGTTCATGGTCATATTTTCTATGGTACTGGTTTCGATTTCGAAGAGGGTGGAGCATTCGGCTGTTAACTTTCACACCAACCGTTGATTCTGCACCGTTTAACCCCGAAATTGGCCTCCAAAGAACGGGCAAGTTGGACCCAAAGTTGGACCCCAAATCGGCACTTCCGATGTTAGGCAATTGCCGGTTGTACAGAGCTTAACCCACCGATAATCTCGAACATCAACGGACCTCAGAGCCGACGCTCGATCAAGATTGGAACGTACAGCCCACCGGTCAACAGCCACTGACATTACTTACTAATAATTTACCGGAGCGGGCGTCTTCCGAGGAGAATCAGCAAGTTGCGATGAACCACTGGAGCCAACTTCTCACTTCTATTCACTTTTTGTTCGCAATTTCTCGAGTTTCTCCGAGACTACTGTGGCATTTTCGTGACACGCGCGATGGGCTCAGAATCAAAGAGTGCGTCTGTCGGTCAACCAATGCGAGGGCGTTTGCCGTCGGGGTAGAAGCCTGCTTTACAAGCTCGCGAGATTACTTCCTACAGTTAGCGTGCTGAATCGTGCGTTGGTCGGAGCGTCTGCCTTCTAAGCGTGGCTTCCGACTCCAAAAAGTCCATTCAATATTTCTAACTATCAATATTTCCAGCAAATCGGGGCATCTGCGTTTCGCTCAAAGCTAACCCCAATGAATGGAAAAGATGGGGTTTCTGCACAGTTAGGGCACAGCGATATTAGAACTAGCGGGGAGTATCTGCCTCGGGCGCAGAAAGTCAGTGAGAACAGAGTCACGGGTCGAAAGCCCACAGCTCTAGTTCAGATTTGAGAGAGTCTTTTTTCTCGTCCGCCTTTTTGCGAGCGGTACCGAAAATGTAGGAGATTGGGCCGACAGCAGTTGCTTGTAAACTCGCAAGCCACACAAAGTGACCCGGAATTCTCACTCCCGAATTGAACCTGAAACGGGAGACCTCCATCCTGGTCGTGTTGAATTCTTTTACACGTTTCATTTCCCTCTGACATCAGAACCTATTCCATTGTTGGAACCCGATCAATCGCCCCCAGGGAATACTTGAATCCTACAGAAATGCTGGAGCGTTTGTCAGGCAACGGATGCGAGATCGGAGTAGAAAAAATGCTTGAAAAACAGCCTGGGAGGTCAATGCGAGGCGCAACTCCACTGCCGGATAGAGAAGCTATGCAGTTAGCTGACATTCGAAGCGCTTACACCGTTTGAAGGCAGGACCGCGAACCCGGAGGAATAAACGAGGTTTGGCTGGAATTCCAAGCGTACGCCTGCAACGGTTAGACCCACAAGGTCACTATCCATATATACCTCCGGGACCACTTGGCAATCACGACGAGGCGGGCGATGGACAATCGGATAGAAGCAGCTCTCCGGATGATCGGTTGCGACATCCGTAACACCCTTGGACCTCGTCAAATGGCAACCAAAGTGGGGCTATCCCTCTCACGGTTCTACGACCTTTTTCGGCAAGAGACAGGTACAGTCCCTGCCTCATACATCCGCAAATTGCGCTTTGAGAAGGCGCGAGAACTACTGACCAATTCGAACTTCAGCATCAAAGAAATAACTTACCTTGTCGGAATCCATGATGTCAGTCACTTTGTGCGGGATTTCCGAAAAGAGTACGGAATGGCACCCCGCGCCTTTCGTCGCGCCCACGCTTGCTCTTTGGCGGAAGGCATCGGCCATGGTGCCCTTCTTCCTCGCGCATAGGAAGAACAGCTAATAAATAGTAATTTCCGCCAAGCGAATGCGCTTGCTTCTCCTCAAGGAATGTCTATGCTCCTCGCACCGTTGGTGTAGTGCCTGAGATTCAACGGACGACAATCCACAGTTACCCCTAGTGGATTGCCATCACAATCGCGAAGCCCTTATTGAAGAAGTAGAAATCTATGAGGCGTTACTCTCTCTACTTAATTTCGGCTATGGCAATCGCACTCGCTCCCTCCCGCCTGCTAGCGGAGACGCCGCAAGCCACGAAACACGATGTAGACCATGGCATCGGGCAGGCAACCGAGCCGGCAGCGGGGATGTAAGGGAAGCACAGACCCGGTGCAGGAGGAGACGCCAACATGTCCAAGATCGCTAACGAGCATCGCGCCGTTGTCGATGCCTTTGCCCATCTCAGCGCTGACATTACGGCGGCCCCGAGTGAGGCAGACGCGCAGCGCTTGCGCTCGTTTACGGCGTCCGCGCTGCGGGCGCAGCTTCGGCGTGATCCATCGCTCCAGGCCCTGCTGCCCCCGGCAGCGACGCGCTTGACCCAAGTCGTGCCCGAAAGCGCCCGGGCTGGCCTAATCCAGGATCTCGATGCTCTGGACGAGCGCGAAGCCGCTGTCGAGCGCGCGGACGAAACGCGTGTCGACGCACATGTCATTATCCGGCGCGACCCACGCGCAATGCTGCTGCCGGGCGCGCTGGTCGACAGCCTGACGGGGCTCGCGCCCGGGGAAAGGCTGGGCCCGTTTGCGACGCAGGGCGGAATCGACATCTGGTTCGACGTGTATTTTGCGGCGCGCCGTATGGAGGTCAGAGAAACCGGCGTCGGCGCGCCCGACATCGTCTTCACGCAGGCGCGCCTGCCCGTGATCCGCCGCGCGACCACCACCATCGATATCGAGCCCGGTACCGTCTGGATCCGTGGCGCGCTGATCGACGGAGCGCTGCCCGCTTCTGCCTTCGTCGGCATCAAGGTCACGGGTGGTTCTCTGAAACTCGGCCAGCACGCCACCATCAACGGTGACACAGTCGAGACTGCCGCACCACTGAAAGGCGTGCTGCAGCTGGCACCGGCGGCTGACCAGGTGACGCCCGTCGCAGGTGCCTGCGCCGCATCTGACGCCCAGCTGACCTTGCCCGATTCCCTAACCTTCAAATTCGATGCGGGCACGTCAACAGCGCAAGGTACGGCCGGCACGGCGCAGGCCTGGAGCCAGCAATTCGAATTCGGGCCCAGCACCGGGGCCTGGACCTTCATCCCGCGACTGTGGACGGTGGTGCTCGGCTACGATGTCCTCCCGCAGCAATTCGACGCCGATCCGATTGGCGACGATTTGGTGCATTTCGAAGGCACCTCCGATGTCACCGGAGCGGGCCTCGGCCTGCCGGTCGTCGTTGCGGCCGACCCGGCGATCCTCGGCGAAACGGCTCATGCAGCCAGTTGGCTGCTACAGCTGAAGCAACTGACGGCGCGCTGGTACAAGCCGGATCCGCGCCCGCATCAGTTGGCGCAGGCCTGGCTGGCTATCTCCGGCTTTGGGTCCACTATCGTGGCCGACGCCATCGCGCCGCTAGTTCCACCCGTTACCCACATCTTCGAGATGTGGACCGTTGCCGGCGGCAGCGGCAAACGACTGCCTTGGCACCAGACCTACGTCGCACCGTTCTTGCTGTTCTATCGCTGTAATGTCGTCGACGGCGAAGACCTCCTGGTTCAGGGGCAGGCCGATGTCGCGCTCGACCGGCCCGTCACAACCGACGGCGTGCCGGTGTCCACCCCGACCACCCAGGGCACGCTGTTGCTGCACCGGTTCAATGGCACGGTCATGGCGCTGCTCGGCGCATTGATTGACGATAAACATGCCACGCTTCAGTTCGCGCTGCGCAACGCGCTGGTCTGGACTGGCACGCCAGCGTTCATCTTCGTGCACGGCGAGCTTCTCACTCCGGGCCCGGCGCAGATCGATGTCGGCACAGCCCAGCTTCTGTTTGGTGTCTACGACTGGGCGCCAACCCTGCCCGATCCCTACGTAGCGAACACCTTCATCCGCCGCCCGAGGAAGGGGGCGGAGGTGCCGCAGTCACTACTGCTAGCACGCGTGGCGTGGAGCTCGCCCGACATGGTGTTGCTGACGTTCGAAGGGCAACTGGGTCCGAGGCTTGCCCTCGGCGGACGCGACGCCTCCTCCGGCGAACCGCGACCGGCCCCGAAACACGAGCGCGATCCGGATGTCGGCCTGACCCAGGTTGAGCAGGACCTACGCACTTTCGATCGCGAGCAGGGGCTCGCGTGGCGCCAGGCCCAGGCCAAGGAACAAAAAAAACGCGCCCGGCTTGACGAGATCGCCCAAGCAGAAAACAAGAAAAGCAGCGCCATTATCGACCGCTACATGACCGAGGCGACCGGCCCCGCGCCCAGCCTGCTGTTGCTCGATGTCTCGACAAACCAGGACTTGCTCGGGGTCGCTTTCGGTGGCCAGGCAAAGCGCGAGGCCAACGACAATTCCCTTGGCTTAACTGCAGCATCGGGCGCGTTCCCGGTCAATGGCTTGGCGGTTCATTCTGAGGTTGCTGGCATGCGTGTGATCGCGCTGCCACAGGTTCAGTGGGAACCGGTGCGCACCCTGGATACCGACCAAGACATCATGACGATGGGCTGGTTCCCAACGCCGCTGGCTGCGGCCAATGACGGCGGCGCCACTCAGATCGGTGCGCGTTACCAAAAATTGATGCCGATCATTCCGGAAGATGCGCTGAGAGGCACCTTTGAAGCCTACAAGGACGGAACTTCGGTCGGGATTCGCACCACGTTTCCATTCGGACTGGTCGGTGTAGTCCGCTTGCAACCGCACGACAAGCCCAATCGCAAACCTGACCTGTACGCTCTGACGCGCCCCCAATTTCGGGATGAACAAGCGGTGGGCGGGATCCAAGTCACCGCGCACGCGGAAGGTGGGCGACCCGACCTTGGTGGCATTTCACCCACGTTCGAAGGTCAGCTACGCCAGTGGCTGAACGGCGTCGACTTGGCATCGGGGGCACCCCTTGGCATTTCCGTGCTCGGCAGCACGGGTGACCCTGCGGGCAGCGTCGAAACAGTGTTCAACAATGATATGGGCGCGAATCCGCGGGTGCCGGTGACTCGGATCGACGTGTCCAGCTACGGAGGCTCGAATTTCAGCGACTGGAACAACCCGTTCGCCGCCTTTGCTGAGGCGGCGAAGGTGCAGTTCCGTTACATGATCGGCCGCACCGCCCTCGAGGTGATCAAGGTCAACAGCGTATTGCATCCTTGGGGCGTGCGCGTCACGCGCTCGGTTACGATCGAGCGCCGTCCCGGTGGCGGCGTGATCCGGCGTGACAGTGGCTGGCAAGCATTCACGCCGGGAATATTCGACTACCGCTATGCGGACAACACCGGCAACATTATCGTTGCACCTTACTTGTTCGATGCCGGCGTGTTCCGCGGACTGTTCAATGTGCGCAATATCCGGCCAGCGCCCGGCACAGTCTTCACACACGGCACTGCCCAGCTGGTGCCCTATTATGCCGACGCCGACGTCGCGCTCGAAGGCATGACTGGGCGCACTGCAGGTGTAGGCATCCTCGCTTTTCTGCAGACCGCGCCCAACGGGATACCGGCCGATGCCGCTGCGCTGCAGGCGCTGATCGAGACGCAGGGTGCGGTTGGCGGCCCGGTCGACAGCTGGATCGATTTCGGCGGCAGCGGCCTCCCGTTCCGAGCTCAGCGCGTCGAGGTGGGCCTGGCCATGAGCGGCCCGAATCCGCTTTTTGTCGCGACCGTGCGGGGCGTCCCCAGCCTGCCGAAAACTGGTGCCTGGTCGGTTGTCACGCGCCCGGTGGCGAGTGTGCCGCCCAATGGCGGCGAGGCGGTCCCGGTCGCCGAGAACCGCGGCGTGCCGGTGATCCGGCGCTACCCGGTGCGCTATGCCGCCGGCGATCACAATTCCTATTCGACGCCACGGCTCGATCCCGGCGGCGGGCCGCCGGGCGACTACCGCTTTGCCGACGCGGCCGACCTGCTGACGCCAGCCGCGCCGGCCAACGACTATGCGCTGCTGCAAAGCACCCCGACCCACGCCTTTCTGTTCCCGCGTCCGTTCGTGCCGGCGGCGAGCGCCCCGCGTTTGGAGAGCGGCTACAAATCGGCTCTCGCCGATATCTACGCCCGTTCGACCTCCAAAGGTGCGTTCCCGCCGCCAGGAAATACCATTGAGATGACTGCGGGTTCGAACCATTTCGACGTCGGTCCGGGTGGCAAACTGGCGCTGTCGCCAGCGGTTTCAATCAACGGCTATCCGACTCCGCTGCGGCTCGCGGGCAGCACCGGCCATGGCTCAACTCTGATCTACAACACGGCCACGATCACGCTGGAACTGGAGGAAGATCGCTGGGAGGCGGAATTTACCGGACTGCGCCTCTGGTCCGACATTTCAGGGCTAGAGCGGATCAGCGGTTCCGAGATGCGCATCGTCGGTTCGACCGAGCAGCGGCCGCAGATTGCCGAAATCAAGACGCTAGTCCTCCCGGAGATCGAGGACATCCTGCAATACATCCCCTTATTTGGCGCGCGCGGGACGCAAGGGCCCATCGACTTGAGCGCCAGCAACGCCAAACATGAATTCAAGGTGGAAGTCACACTCAAGCTGACTGTTCCGCCGCCCGCCGTCATCGCCACATTCCCTGCCGGCAGTGGCGTCAAGCTGACGCTGTCTGTCAAACAGAGCACCGGCATCGATCTCGCGACAGGTGGGCCGAAGGCATCCGCGATCTTTGGGGCCGAACTCGAAGGCAAGGTCCCGCTGCTCTCCGTCGGCGTGGCAACGGTGTTCCTAATCGTCACCGGGCAGGTCACGTTCAGCCTGACGTCGGTGTCCGGTTCGGTCACTGCCGAGAAACTCGAACTGATGGCCTTCGTCGGCGTCGGTGTCGAGGGCAAGATCGGACCGTTCAAGGCCTACGCCTTCCTGGGCGTCGGCTTTGTGCTGGTCTACGACGCGATTGCCCACCTGACCAAGTATGGCGGCCTAGTCGCGCTCGAAGCCGGGGTCGACCTGGCGATCGTACAAGTCAAGATCCGGGCCGAGCTCAAGGGCCTGGTCTACAAAGTTGCGGCCGCCACCAAGTGCGACTATAGCGGCTCCGTCAAGATCCAGGTCGACATCTTCCTGATCTTCTCAATCAGCGCGAGCTACCAGGTCACTGAGACGACTTCGTTCTAGAGGAAACGCCATGGCCACTCCAACCAAACTCACCTTGGTGCCCTACTTGCAGCGCTGGGATCATGCTGCCCGCAGCCTTACGATCCGCCTGCTGATCGCACCGACCGGGAATCCGCTCGAGCCGCTGCTGAACCCGCCCGCCGGGGTACCTGCCTTCGCCGACGCGCGCTTTGCCTTCACGGTAAACCTGTCGGACTCGGTGAACGCGCTGCCGCAACGCACGCTGGTGGACCAGACGACGGTGCTGCCTGATCCTGGCGCCGTCCCGCCGACAGTCAGCAGCCCGAATGCGCGCGCGATCTTCAGCGCCATAAAGGACGCACTGGAGATCCCGGACGGCGCTGCCGCCAACACCTTCGCACCACAAGGACGGGACTTGACCAAGCAACTGCGCAAATACCTGCCGCTGAGCTACCGCCAGTCGTTCGCATTCATCAAGCCGCGCACCTCCTTGGCGGTGATCGACGACACCTACCACTGCCTGATGCGATGTCCGCCCGTTCCGCAGCCGGCGGCGCCGCCAACGGTGATCGGATGGGGCGAAGCGCTGGCCTTTGCTATGCGCCAGCCGCGCCTGGCCGAAGCGCTTGGTCTAGTCGTCACCCTGGAGGTGCCGCTCGATGCCGCGCCCCGCCTGGAACATGGCGGCTGGCTGTGGTTGGAGCTGGCGGCGGCCGGCGACTATTTTGCACAGGCGGCCGTGCCGTGATTCCTGCGCTCGTTCGCCACGCGCGTGCCTGAATTGCCGGTGGCGGATGGGCGTGCCGTCTTCACACCGGTCGCATTTCCCGTCTCGGACGACGCGGCTGCCGCCGCGACGCTGGGCAATTTCGACAAGGTCTTTGTTGAGGCGCTGCGCTTCGACGACGGCTTCTCGAAAATCGTGCACGCGCGCCAGCCGCTCAGCGCCGACATTCTCGACGAAGACGGCAACGGCGCGCCGATTGGGCGCGACGAAGGCATCCAGCTGGGCTGGGACGACGAAGATATCCTTGAAGGCCAGAACCGGGCGATGGGAGCACCGCCCGACGGCGAAGACCCGGTGCTAGCGCCGCGCGGCGTATTCGGCTACCGGGTCGATGTGCGCCCCGAGGGCGGGGCCGACTGGACTTCGCTGTCGAAAGTGATGGCGCCGCTCAACGTCGGCGTCGACCTCGACACGGCGCTGGAGGAACGCTGGTCGGAAGTTGTGCCTACCGAGCACAGCCAGCAAGTCTGGCTGCCCTCCTGGTTTGTCAACTGGCGCGGCGGCTCGCTGGTTGTCTCCACCACCGACGAGCAACGCCTAATGAATGTGCCGCCCGGACGGCCTCAAACCATGATCCCGGTCGATGCCGACAATGTTGAGTTGCGTTACGGCCGCCGCTACGAATTCCGGGTGCGCCTCGCCGATACCACAGGTGGCGGGCCGGCTACCGACGCCGCGCCGGGCCGCATCGGCGAAGCGCGGATCGCGCTGCTGCACATGAAGCGCCATCGCGCGCCGAGCATCGTCGATATCGACACTGTCACGCCCGGGCCCGACGGCACCGTGCTGAGTGTCCGGGTCTGGCGCCCGCGGCTTGGCTACCCGGAAGTCGTATTTGCCGCCGGTTCGGCCGTGCGCGCCGCGCTGCTCGCGCAAATCGCCGTGAGCGACGCCGGTTTGCCGACCGACGCCGAGGCGCCCACCGTCCACGACCCCGACACGGCCTTCCTGCAGATCCGCGTGCTGGTCCGGCCGCCCAAATTCGATCCCCAAGCGGACGCCGACGGTTTTGTCGAATGGTATAACACCACGCGTGCCTTTCCGGTGGTGCCGACCCAGCCGCTCGATCTGACACTGGCTTGGCAGGACGCAGCCGACTACCGCGAAATCGATATCTCGGCCCAACTCGGTGCGGAGGGCACGATTGCTGGTCCCATCGCGCTCACGACCGCACGCGATTTCCGGCTCGAGCTGCGCGCGCTCGGACGCAACGACCTGTCCTATTTCGGCAGCCCCGAAGCGCGCGTCGGAAGGCTGCAAGTCATCGACTTCCACGCGGTCGCGACGAAGGCTGCCGAATCCGGCATCCTGCGTCCGCTGCCGTCCTCCGACATGCTGCGCTCGGTATATCTGCGGCCCGATCCAATCGGCGCCAAGGCCGCGGCGCGCGCCGTCCTCGCGCAGAACGAACCGTCGCCCGCCCTGCTCGGCCGGCTCGCCTCCGCACTGGACCTGGTGGCCGACGGCCCGATGTTGATGGGACGCACGGGCGATCGGGTCGCCTTCGGCTGTGCCCACCTGACCCACCACGCCGCGCCGGATGCCTCCAGCATCGAATTTGCCGACCCGGCCGAACTCGCCGGGCAATGGCTCAATGCGGTCCAAATCGTGCTGGACCGGGACTGGACCTGGCGCGGCGCCGGTTCGCCGACGCTGACGGTAACGCGCACGGTTACGCTGCCCGACGCGGCGGGAGCGCCGATCGAATCGGCCGATGTCGGCACGATCGAACTGATGAACAGCATCAACGTCCAGGCTGCAAAAAACCCGGAGCGCTCGTTCACCCGGATGATCTTCATCGACGCTCTGCCGCCGCGCATGGGCCCGGACAAATTCCCGTACGAAATGGCGGTCACGTACAAGGTGAGGCTGCGCTTCGAAGGGGGCGGCGGGGTCACTCAGTCGATCGACACCCTGCTCCCGATCGTCACGCCGCCGTCGCAAGTGCCAAAGGTGGTGGCGGCGGGCATCGCACTCACCGCCTATGGCCGCGACAGCGAATACGCGGTCACCGACGCGCGCACCAAACGTCTGTGGATCGAGTTCGCCGAGCCGCTGGCCGACGCGCGTGATGCTTGGTTCGTCAGACCACTGAGCACCACGCCCGATCCGATGCTGCTGCCGGGCACGGAACCGGTCACCGACCCGCTGGTGGTGGAAGGCATCCCGCTCGATCCCGAACTGGTGCGCGTCATCACCCCGGGCCAGGTCCAGGACCTCGCCGGGCGCTCGACGATGCAAAGGCTGGAGCCAAGCGCCTCCAGCGACCGCCATTTCCTGCTGCCGCTGCCGCCCAACACCGACCCGGGATCGCCGGAGCTGTTCTCGTTCTTCACCTACGACATCCGCGCCGGCCACGACAGCGGGCCCGCCGCCGATCCGCTGTGGACCACGGCCCAGGGGCGTTTCGGCGAGCCTCTGCGATTGGAAGGTGTCCAGCACCCGGCACCCGAGCTGGCCTGCTCGGTGATCGTCGAACCGGATGGCGCCATCCGGATCCGCGCGCCCTACGCCTGCCCATATGTCGGGCTACGGCGGGTGCTGCCGAACCCGCCGAACACGGAAATCTGGATCGTCCTCTACGCGCGCGTGATGCAGGCCGATGCGAGTACGAAACGAAACATCCAGATTGACCTGCGCCGCTTCCACGCCCTGCGTCAGCACGGGGGTGCAAGTGCGCCGCTGTTCGTCGAGGGAGAAGTCACATGGACGGGCGCCGAAGTGAAGGCCGCCCTCCAGCTCGCGGGAATTCCACAGGACACGCCGATCAGCGTGCTCGCCGTCGAGCTGCTGCCCGAGCCGAACGGCAGCTTCGCCGATCCGCTGGGCGGGGATTTGGGCCAAGTCCGCATTTTGCGCACATCGCCGCTCTCCGCGGTGGAGCGCAACTGCTGCACGCCGTAGCGGAATCGACTCGATCGAAGCGCCGCGCACAAGTCAATCGAAACGTCACGGTCGAAAATGCCCGGCATGGTCGGTCACCGCCTGATTACACATGCCAGCCGCTCTAGCCGGTCGGCGCCGGTCCCGTGCATCCGGACGCCCGTTGTGAGCTGCTTAGCCTTACAATGGTTTCTTGATCCCAGAAGCTGGAGCACACCATGGATCCTCCGCCAGAGCGTATCGAAGGCATTCCGGTTGAGGATAAAAGTCATGACCGGACGTATAGGTTCGTCGTCCGCTGGCCCGGGTTTTTCGCCAAGGTGGTCGGTCTGGTTGTCGCCGGCGCGCTGCTGGCGTTGACGTTCATGTTTTCACTGCTCATCTTCTCCCTGGCAGCCGCCGCACTGGTGGTGATGCTGGTTTATGGATTCTGGGCGCGCATGCGTGCGCGTTGCTCGATGCGCGCCGCACACCGCAAATGACGCGCCGTGCGGCACTATTGTCCTCTCCGAACTGTAGCCTGCTACTACCGCTGCAACAGAATGTTGCCACGAATCGAGGGGCGACGATGCGTACTCCTAGTGGGTATTCGGGTCCGGCGGCGGCACCACTTTCGACATCCGCGAAGAAATGACGTGACCGGGGATTTTTGTACCAGGTGTAGTGAGAGGGACTTCATTTGGGAGGAAGCCCGGTCAGGTCAATGACGGGGTACAAGCCGGAGCAGATTGTGACGATGCTGCGGCAGATCGAATTGGAATCACCAACGGAAGGACCACCCCGCAACTCTGCAAGGAAGCCGAAATCGCCCAACAGGCCTACTACCGCTGGCGAAAGGGATACGGCGGTCTGAAGCTGGATCAAGCGAAACGGTTGCATCCGCAGCATAAAACTGGTGAAAGGGGAAGCCGCTTTCCGACTGGTCTCAGAGGCCCAGCCAAAGACCGTGACTGTCACAGCTTTCGCCGGGCTGCTCTCCATCTCGGCGTCGGTATTCATCGAATTCGTCTGACCGCGCTGCTGACCGCGACCGCGTGCAGCACATAGTCATGGGTGATCCCGCAGCGCTCTCGAGCATGTTTCGTTCTCGTTACCAGCTCACGCGAGCACGCCAAGTTTCTTGGCGGCGAAATCGAGCACACGCGTTCCCGCGTAACCGCCAACGATACCCACGACCAAAACGCTGATCAGGCTGTGTGCAATCATGGAATGCGTTTGGG
>JBGPJK010000101.1:0-12831 GCA_041485425.1 Terriglobia bacterium
AGAGGTGGTAGGAAGCAGGTTTCAAAGTTTCAAGGTTTCAGGGTTTCAAAGTCTGCGAAGCCCGAAGCTCTGTTTGGGGCTAAACTTTGGAACCTTGATAGCTTGCTACGCCGGAATGTGCATTTGCCACAGCAGGTAGCCGACGGCTTCACGGCTCACCGCCACAGCTCGTTGCCACGGGGAGTGCGGGCGTGAGTCGGGACGCGGCGCTACGTAGACTTGCACTCCTTCGTGCTCCAGCAATCTCTTGATCCGGAAGACGTGGTATGCATCGCTGACGGCGGTGCAACTGTGCATGTGATTGGTGCGCAGAATGACGCCCACCCGTTGGGCGGATTGCGCGGTGTCGGCGCCCTGAGTTTCAGCGATGAGGTTGGCGTCCCGGATACCGCGCTTCATCAGGTAGTCGTGACCCACGCCGCCTTCGCTGTAGCTGGGGTCGTCACCGGAGCCTCCCGTAGTGATGACGACCGGGGCGATGCCGCGCTGAAAAAGATCGAAGGCATGATCCAGGCGGGCGCGGTAGACGGGAGAGGGGCGGCCGGCGTATTCGGCGGCGCCGAACACCACGATGGCGTCGGCAGGATGAACTTCCTGCTGCGAGGCTTGGCGGACAATGGCCAGACAAATTGAGGCGAAATAGGCGAGGGCAGCCACTGCGGCCAGCGCCAACAGCCGCAGCAACCAGTGGCGACGCGGACGCTGGTTGGCCGCCGTGGCAGTCATCCCTGTGCGAAGAACTCGGAGATCTCCTGAGCGGGAATGGCGCCTTCGCGCATGACCTGCCAGCGGGCCTCTTCATCGGTGAGGTCGACGATGGTCGAGGCGATCTCGCGGGGGGAAGTCCCACCATCCACGATCATGGAAATGCGGTCCTGGAGTTGGTCGCGCACAGCCTCGGCCGTGGTGCACTCGGCGGCGCCGCTCAGGTTGGCGGAGGTGGCGGTGATCGGAATCCCGGCGGCTTTCACCACGGCCAGAGGGATTTTGGAACTGGGTATGCGCAGCGCCACATTGCCGGTATTGGCCGTGACCTTGAGCGGGAGCCGGGAAGCGGCGCGAACAATGATGGTGAGCGGGCCCGGCCAGAACTTGCGCGCCAGCTCGTAGAACTCCTTGGGCAAGGGACGGGCCAGTTCTTCCGCCTGGTCGACGCTCTCAATGAGCAGTGACAGCGGCTTGTGCCGGGAGCGCGACTTGATCTCATACACCCGGTCGACCGCGCGCAGGTTGAAGGGATCGGCCGCCAGCCCGTAGAAAGTATCGGTCGGCATGCCCAGCACCTGGCCAGCACGAATCTGGTCGGCGGCATACTGGATGAGCGATGCTTCCGGCTTGTCGCGGTTGATCTTGAGAATTTCGGCGCGCACTGCGCTTCCTTCCAGTCGGATGTTCTGAAGTCGCGAAAGTTAACATAACACGGGGACGCGCTGCAAGCCGAGGGAAAGGCATATGATCTTTCCGAAATGAAGGAAGGCATCGGAACAGGCGAGGATTGGGGGACGATCAGGCACTGCGGGGTCACGGGTATACTTGGGGGCGGACATCATGAAATGCGACTGCGTCCTGCCCGACCTGTTTGTTGGCCCAGATCCATGGGAGGAGGAAGACTTCGACACCTTGAGATCGCTCGAGATCACTGCGATTCTCAGTCTCCAGACCGAGGACGATCGCGGAGAAGATGGGATTGAGCGGGAAAGAAGCGCGGCCTCCCGGGCGAAACTGGCCTTCCGCAACGTGCCGGTGACGGACTTTGACAGGTTAGAGCTGCAGCGCAAGCTGCCCGAGTGCGTGACCGCGCTGGAGGGATTGCTGAAGGCGGGCCACAGGGTTTATGTGCATTGCACGGCGGGGGTGAACCGCTCACCGACGGTGGCCGTGGCCTACCTCCACTGGTGCCTGGCATGGCCCCTGGAGCGCGCGCTCGAAAGTGTGCAAGCAGCACGCAGGTGCACTCCCGATACGGGAGCCATACGCCGCGCGCGTTGGCCGGTTGATCCCAGTTTGCCCCAGGCCGCAAGAAAACAATGACAGCCGGAGACCAGGCTTCCGCGGGACGCTTGCGGCGCATCGAGGGACGGCACAATGCGCTGGTCAAGGAGTTGCGCCGGGCCTTTGCCCGCGGCGAACTCACGCCCGATGGATACTGCGCCATCGAAGGGCTGCGCATCCTGGAAGAAGCTATCCGCAGCGGGCTGCGGTTCCACGCGGTATTTTTCAGCGCATCCGCAGAAGCCAAAGCCCAGCGCCTGCTGCCCCAGATGGGGGCCCACGTGGAGACCGTGCTGCTCCCAGACAAGCTGTTCGCCAGCGCCGTGCCCAGCGAGACACCGCAGGGTGTGGCGGCGCTGGTGAAGTGGAGACAATTTTCGTTGGAGGAGGTATTGGCCAAGGCACAGGCTGGGCCGTTGCTGGCGATTGCAGGGGTACAGGATCCGGGAAATCTGGGGACGATTCTGCGCTCCGCAGAGGCTTTCGGGGCGGGTGGCGTACTGCTGGGAGACGGGACGGTGAGTCCGTTCAATCCGAAGGTGGTGCGCGGGTCGGCGGGATCGGTGTTCAGGGTACCGTTGGCGCGGACGAAGTTGGGTGGAGTTGTGGCAGACATGCGAAAGTCCGGCCTGCGGTTGGTGGCAACCTCGTCACATAAGGGAACGCCGCTGGACCAGGCAAAGCTTACCGGGCCGCTGGTGATCTTTATTGGCAGTGAAGGCGCAGGGCTGCCGCGGGATTTGATTCCGGAGATGGATGAGATCGTCGCCATTCCACACTCGCCGCAAGTGGAGTCGCTGAATGCGGGTGTGGCGGCGAGTGTGGTGTTGTATGAGGCGGCCAGACAAGGGAAGTAAGGTTCCAAGGCTTCAAGGTTTCAAGGATCAAAAGTGTGTCGAGTAGTCTGAAACCTTGAAACTTTGAAACATTGAAACCTTGCCTCTATGAACCTGTTTCAGACCATCCCGAGTGGTGACTCCGGCGATCGTACCCGGCCGCTGGCCGACCGGATGCGTCCGCGGACGCTGGATGAGTTTGTGGGGCAGGAGCACCTGGTGGGCCCGGGCAAGCCGTTGCGCACGCAGATTGAGCGGGACGATACCGGTTCGCTTATTTTCTGGGGGCCTCCGGGGACGGGGAAGACGACGCTGGCGCAGATCATTGCGGGGATGACCAAGGCGGAGTTCATCCAGTTCTCGGCGGTGCTCACGGGGATCAAGGAAATCAAGCAGGTGATGGCGGATGCCGAGCGGGCCCGGCAATACGGCACGCGGACGATTGTTTTTATTGACGAGATTCATCGCTTCAACAAGGCGCAACAGGATGCGTTCCTGCCGCATGTGGAGAAGGGAAATATCCGGCTGATCGGGGCCACGACGGAAAATCCTTCGTTTGAGATCATTTCGGCGCTTTTGTCGCGCTGCCGAGTGTATGTGCTCAAGCCGCTCACGGAGGAACAGATCGTGTGGCTGCTGCAGCGGGCGCTGGCGGATGAAGAACGCGGTCTGGGGGCGATGAAGTTGCGGGCCTCGGAAGAAGGCTTGCGGAAGATTGCGGCGTACTCCAGCGGCGATGCACGAAGCGCCTACAACGTGCTGGAAGTGGCGTCGACGCTGGCCCGCGAACAGGCGGGCAAAGAAGCCGGGGCGGAGATCACGGACGGAGTGGTGCAGGACGCGCTGCAAAAACGCGTCTTGCGGTATGACAAGGCGGGGGAAGAGCATTACAACCTGATCTCGGCGTTGCACAAATCGGTGCGCAACAGCGATGCTGACGCGGCGCTGTACTGGCTGGGGCGGATGCTGGAGGCGGGGGAAGATCCGCTGTACATTGCGCGGCGAGTGGTGCGCATGGCGGTGGAGGATATTGGGCTGGCGGAGCCGAATGCGCTGGCGCTGTGCATGGCCGCGCGGGATGCGGTGGACTTTATTGGCATGCCGGAAGGGAACCTGGCGCTGGCGCAGGCGGTGGTGTATTTGTCGCTGGCGCCGAAGTCCAATGCGCTTTACACGGCCTACACCGAGGTACAGCAGGATGTGGAGCGGACTGCGGCGGAGCCAGTTCCCTTGCATCTGCGGAATGCGCCCACGGGGCTGATGAAAGGGCTAGGGTACGGCCAGGGTTATCAGTACGCGCACGAGGTGGAGGGCAAGGTGGCGGACATGCAGTGTCTGCCCGACAATCTGCGCGACCGGGTTTACTACCAGCCGACCAATGAAGGCGTGGAAAAGCGAATTCGCGAGCGGTTGGAGGAGATCAAACGGGCGCGGGTGCGAGCCGTGAAGAGTCCTTTGTCACAGCCGAAAAAAGAGTCTGAGATGTAGCCTTGAGCATCTGATCAAACATCGGCGAAGCCTCATTTTTGGCCGCTGTTCCACGGAGACCAATCCCATGGCGACGAGCCCGCGAGTATCTGCCCACGACTATTCGGCGGTCGGTCCACTACACATGGAGCAGGTGGAAGACCTGCTCAAGCTTCAGAAGGCAGCGCAGAGGATCAGTTCTGTCCTGGACCTGGACCAACTCATCGATCGGATTGTGAATGAGGTGGCGCGTTCGTTCGGATGCGTGGATGCAGACGTGTACCTGCACAACGAAGCACGCGGGGAATTGGTGCTGGCCGGCGCGCACGGCTGCAAGGGCTGCGCCGCCCACGGCAACGGCCACAGCCTGAAGATCGGCAAGGAAGGCATGGTGGGGTACGTGGCCGGCACCGGGCAGATGCGCTATGCCCCGGATGTGCGCAAAGACAAGTACTACATCGGCTGCGAAGAGGGCACGCTTTCCGAGGTGGCGATTCCACTCCACGTGGAAGGGCGATTAGTGGGAGTGTTCACCGCTTCCCACCACGAACTGGACGCGTTTCCACCCGAACAACTCCGGCTTCTACAAGCGCTTTGCAGTCATGTCGCCGGGGCGGTGCAGAATGCCCGACTCTTCCAGCACGAGCGGGAGCAACGGGAAAAAATGAGCCGGGAGGAGCAGGAAGCGCGCACCATGCAGCAGGCACTGTTCCCCAAGAGTTCTCCATTCATTCCAGGTTTCGTCGTGTCCGGTTCGTCGTTTCCCGCCGGCGCGGTGGGCGGGGATTGGTATGACTTCATTGCTCTCGACGATGGCCGATGGGGATTGGTGCTGGCGGACGTGTCCGGAAAAGGTACGGCTGCAGCCTTGTTGATGTCCGCAACCCGCGGCATGCTGCGTTCGCTGGCGGCGGCTTGCTGCACTCCTGGCGAGGTGCTGGGGAAGCTGAACCGGTTGATGGTAGAGGATTTTCCCAGTGGCAAGTTTGTCACCATGATTTATGCGGTGTTCGACGCGGCCAGCCGCACTTTGACCTTTGCCAGCGCGGGACACCTGCCTCCACTACTGATTGACCAACAGGGGGCGCGTTTTCTGGACAGCGAGAAGGGCATGCCGCTGGGGCTGGGATTTGGATCATTCTCCGAATCGCGAGTGGGCCTTTCGCCGGGCTCACACCTGGTGTTCTACAGCGATGGGATTACCGAGGCCACCAATCCCCAGGGCGAGGAGTACGGCCGGGAGCGCCTGCGCGACCACGTGCTGCGGGAGGACGCTTCGCTGGAGACGATCCTCGAAGACGTGCGTGCGTTCGCCAGCGGCGTGGAACTGCGGGATGACGCTACTGTGATCTGCGTGAAGGCGCAGAACTGACAAGCCATTAAACCTCCGGCTTCGTTCCCCCCGTCGCGTACGGGCGCCTGTCCGCTCAGGATGGGCCTTGCCCGCGGATGTGGGGGCGAGACGCCCCCACGACAGCCGGCGGGACGCCGGCGCTACTTTTTCGCTCGGAATGACAAACGCGAAATTTCATTTTCCGCTCGCTACCTGGCCCAATGCTCGCTGTGTCGCATCCAGTAGCGCTTCCGGTCCCACCGGGCGGCCGGTGGCATTCTCCATCCACAGGTCGGGCGTGACGTCGCCCATCTTCGCCATGCGCTCGAACTCGGACCCGATATTGCCCGCCTTCTTCATCTGCGCTTCAATCTGATTGGCGATCATGTGCCCGATGGGATAGTCGGGGAGGTACATGAAGGAATCGATCATGTGCGAGTAAATTCCGAGCAGGACCACGTCTTGTTTGTGGAAGACCGGGGCGTAGTAGTGGTTCCAGATATTTTTCGCGATCTGCACAGTGGCTTCGTCGAGTTGCCTGGGGGTGGCTTGCGGGTGGTCGTACATCCAGTGCCAGACGGCTACATCCACGAGCGCGACTCCGGCAATCTCGTAGGTTCCCCAGAAGTCGTTGAGGGTTTTTTCGGCTTCGCTGCGGGCGTCGGGGGACTGCAGACCCAGCAGTTCGAGGTCGTGTCCCTGAAAGACGAAGGCCAGGGCTTCGGTGAAAGCAGTGTTGGGGACGCCTTTGAGCAGGGTGTGATCGACGTCGTTGAGGGAAAAGGTTTGTTCGACATTGTGTCCCATCTCGTGCACCGCGATGTTGAAGCCCTTGTAGTTCATGCCGGTTTTTTCGACGCGGGTGCGGAGGTGGGCTTTCTCGGAGGGCATCTCAGCGCCCATGGCATGACCGGAGCCGCGGGCGGGATCGACGATGATGTTATTGGCGACGTACTGGGCGCGGGAAGGCGAGAAGCCGAGCTTCATCAGAAGATTGGGAATGTCTTTCTGGTAGGCCTCGGGCGTGGGAAAGCGCTTGGCGACGATCTGGTCGAGTTCGGCCTCGGTGTACTTGCTGCCGGGACGAAAGCCGTTGTACCAGACGTCGAAGGGCTCGAGCGGGCGCCCGAGGCGGGACTCGATGAGCTTGGCGACTTGTGGCACCAACGGTGAGGTCAGCACCTGCTGCAGCATGGCTTTGACGCGCGGTTCGGGAATTTCGCGGTCTTCGTCGAAACGGCGAGCGATGAGAGTTGGCGCGGTCGGGGAATAGGGATCGGCTTTTTTTGAGGCGATGAAGGTTTTCAGCAATGTCGCATAGCGTGTGTCGGGCTCGGGCGAATTGGCGACTTGTGCGGGAGCAGGGGCGCCGGAATCTTTGGCTGCCGCCGGTTTGACTTCGTTGGTGTAGGGATTCCAGTCCACGGCGGGATTATTGACCACCACCTTGGGGATGGTCTGGGTGACGATGCGTTCCATCACCTGCTGGATCATGCGCTGCCTGGCCGGACCATTCTGTGGGTCGGCGTACTCGGCCTTGATCTGGTCACGCAGGTTCCAGTGGCTGAGCAGGCGCATCTTGGGCGGAAACAGACGTTGTCCCTGCTGGTCGAGCAGGTGGTACATCCAGATGTTGTATTCCGAGATGTACTGTTCGGCCTCGGCGCCGGCCTGGGCGATAGAGAGGTTGACGTCGGCGGGGATGCGTTTGGAGAAGCGCTGTGCGAGGCGGGCTTCGGCCCATTGCCGGCGCGTCCAGGTCGCGCCGTTCTGCAGGCGTTGGTCGAGCGTGGTGAGCGGGAAATTCAACAGCACGGTGAAAGCCAGCTTGTTCTGGAAAAAGTCGTCGATAACGTGCGCGGAAGGATCGTAGCCGCCGAAGACTTCGTCGAAGGGGAGCACCGGCCCCAGGTCGAGGTCCATCTGCTGGCGGAACTCGCGATTGATCTCGTGCATATGGCCCTCGAGCTGTTGGATCAGGCGCTCGAAGCGGTTGAACATGGTATCGAGGGTGGCCGGGTCTCCGGCGAAGTTGGCGCGGACGAAGTCTTCAAACGCCGCGGCATCGCCATCGTCCACGCGCCAGAAACCGGCCACCTGGTGCAGACCGCGCAGAACGCGGGGCTTCTGTTGCTCGCCATACTTGGCTACCAGTTCGGTTTCCATCTTCGTCATCGAGTCTTTCATCCACGTGGGCGGCGCGGCGGCCGCGGGTGAGTTCGGCATGGATGTCTCCTGGGCTACGAGCGGTAATGCGATCAGGACGCACAGCAATGAGAACAGATTGATCCAACGCACGGGCAAGACCTCGTAGTGGGATTGGTCGGCAGGTCAGTATAGCTGGAGAGGTGTCAGGTTGGGTGTGCTGAGGAACCATGCAGGATTACCACGAGGAACAGGCGGGTACACATAACAGCAGTTCTCAGTTCCCGGTTCTCAGTTCTCAGTCGAAGGCTGGTTACTTTTTGGGCCGATAGATGTGGGTGGCCTGGCCGAAGAAGACCTCGGCGGCTTCCATGATGGTTTCGGAGAGCGTGGGATGGGGGTGGATGGTGAGAGCGAGGTCGCGAGCGAGGGCTCCCATTTCGATGGCGAGCACAGCTTCGGCGATAAGTTCTCCAGCGCCGGCGCCGACGATGCCCACGCCGAGCACGCGCTCGGTCTGGGGATCGAGGAGGAGCTTGGTCATGCCCTCGGTGCGGTCGAGCGTCATGGCTCGGCCAGAGGCGCCCCAGGGAAATTTCGCGGTCTTTATTTCCTGGCCTTCTTTTTCGGCTTGGGTCTGGGTTAGACGGCACCAGGCGATTTCGGGGTCGGTGAAGACCACGGCGGGGATGGCGTTAGGCTCGAAGGCGACTTTGTGCCCAGCGATGGCTTCGACGGCGGTGCGGCCTTCGTGGGAGGCTTTGTGGGCGAGCATGGGCTCGCCAATGACGTCGCCGATGGCATAGATCACCGGGTCGTCGGTTTGGAGTTGCCGGTTGACTTCGATGAAACCGCGGGGGCTGACGGTGACGCTGGTGTTTTCCAGGCCGGGGATTTCGGAGTTGGGCTTGCGTCCGACCGAAACCAGGACCTTTTCGAACGAGTGCTCTCGGTCTTTGAAATCCGTAAGGTGGTGGAATTCTCCAATGCGGCGCGGCCCTGAATGTACTCGACCGAGCGCTGCTTCGACAAAATGCCGAGGCCGCTGGTCAGCTTCTTGACTACGCCTTCTTTCCAGGAGCGCAAGCGGGCTACGTCAATTTTCGGATCGGCGTATTCAATGCCCCAGTTGGCGGCGTGACGTGATTCGCCGATCAGCTTAGCAACGTGCAGCAAGGCTTTGGAGGGTATGCAGCCGCGATAGAGGCAGACGCCGCCGGGATTGGTTTCCGGGTCGATGAGCGTAACTTTCATCCCCAGATCGGCGGCGAGAAACGCGGCGGCATAGCCACCGGGTCCGCCGCCTACTACTGCGATGTGCAAGTTCGAAGTGTCGGCCATGCGGGTGTCTTATCCCTGCACTGAAAGCAAGAATGGTTGTTCGAAGGCTTCGGCAATCCAGCGCAGGAAGCGCGCGGCGTCGGCGCCGTCAATCAGGCGATGATCGTAGGAGAGCGAAACCGGCAACACCCGCCTAGCCTCGAATTTTCCGTTCATCCAGACCGGTTCCATGCTGGAGCGCGAAAGGCCGAGGATGGCGACCTCGGGATGGTTGACGATGGGCGAAAAACCTGTGCCACCGATCCCGCCGAGATTGGTGATGGTGAAGGTACCGCCTTCCATCTCCGCGGGTGTGAGCTTTTTATCGCGCGCTTTCTGCGAGAGCTGAGTCATCTCGGCGGCGAGTTCGACGATGTTTTTCTTGTCCACATCGCGGATGACGGGCACGAGCAGGCCGCGATCGGTATCCACAGCGACGCCAATATTGATGTACTGCTTGTAGATGATCTCGTGCTTGTCCATGTCGATGCTGGCGTTGAATTGCGGGAACACCTTCAGGGCCGAGGCGCAGACTTTCAGCGCGATGGCGGTTACGGTCATCTTGCCGCCGGCCTCTTCGGCCTTGGGCGCGAAGCGGGCACGCAACTGCTCAAGCTCGGTGATGTCGGCTTTGTCGTGCTGGGTGACGTGCGGGATGGTGTTCCAGGCCTCCCAGAGGTGCTCGGCGGTTTTGCGACGCACTCCACGCATGGAGACGCGCTCAATCTTGCCCCACTTGGCGAAATCGGGGAGCACGGGCTCGGCGAAATGCGTGCGTGGCGTCTGGACGGCGGCCGCCGCGGAAGCAAGTAACGTCTTCGAGAACGCCTTTACGTCGTCTTCGCTGATGCGCCCGCCGGGACCGGCACCTTTGACTTGGTGGATGTCGACTCCGAGCTCGCGCGCCAGACGCCGGACATGAGGGGCGGCGGGTACCGGTTCTCCGTACTCGGTGCCGGCAACCTTTCCCAGTTGCACCGGCATGGTGAAAGTTTGCGGCAGGGGCTGGGGCTGGTCGGGTGGAAGCGCCTGCTCTTCGGTTTTGCCCTCGGCCCGGATCGCGGCCTGAAAGGCGAGACGGGCCGCGTGCTGCCCGGAAACATGCTCGACCGGGGCGGCTTTCGGCCGTTCCGGCTGGGCGGCCGCGCCGCCTTGCAGAGTGAAGATCACCTGCCCGACTTTGACCTTCTCGCCCTCCTTGACACGGACCTCTTTTACGATTCCGCTGACACTGGAGGGAACTTCCACGACGGCCTTGTCGGTTTCCAGTTCCATGATCGGCTGGCCTTCGGAGACCCTTGTGCCGGGGGAGATCATCAGTCGGACCAGATCGCCCTGATCGATGTTTTCGCCAAGTTCGGGGAGCTTGAACTCGGTGGGACCCGTGATGGATGGAGGTGCGGCTGGCGACGGAGCAAGGGATGCGCCGGTCGGAGCAGGCGGAGCGGTTGGGGCGGACTGCGGCGGTGCGGCGGGTGCGGACTCCTGCGCGGGCGAGGGCGCCCGCGCCACACTGCCGGCGCCGTTCTCTACGGTGAAGATGACCTGTCCGACTTTGATCTTCTCGCCTTCTTTAACACGGATGTCTTTCACGGTGCCGCTCACCGAGGAGGGAACTTCCACGACTGCCTTGTCGGTTTCGAGTTCCATGACCGGTTGGCCTTCGGTGATGGTGGCGCCGGGGGAGATCATCAAGCGAACGAGGTCGCCCTGGTCGATGTTCTCGCCGAGTTCGGGGAGTTTGAATTCAACCAAATGTAATTTCTCCGGGGCTGAAGCCCCTCGAGCTTGTTCGCCGATTCGCCGCGCGGAGACGCAGCAAGCTGCGTCTCTACGGAATATTCAATCCGGCGCCGTCGGCGTGGTGGCCGGCGGGACGCCGGCGCTACGTCACTGCCGGATTCGGCTTGTCGGGATTGATACCCAGGTCTTTCACTGCTTGCTTTACAACGGCAAGCTCAACTTGCTTTTCACGAGCCAAGGCATGCAGTGTGGCCAACACAATGTGTTTGGCATCCACCTCAAAGAAGTCGCGCAACGCAGCCCGGTTCTCACTACGGCCAAAGCCATCAGTGCCCAGGGCGACCAGCGGCCGCGGCATCCAATGCGAAATGGACTCGGGGAGCACCTTCATGTAATCGGATGCGGCCACGAGGACGCCGGGCGCATCTTTCAGGCTCTGGGTGACGAACGGAACTTTCGGGGTTGCGCCCGGGTGCAGCATGTTCCAGCGCTCGCAGTCGTTGCCGTCGCGGTAGAGTTCTTTGTAGCTGGTTACGCTCCAGGCGTCGGCGGCAACGCCGTATTTCTCTTCCAAAATCTGCTGCGCCTTGAGCACTTCGTACATGATAGTGCCGCTGCCGAACAATTGTGCGCGGAGCTTGGTCTCTTTCTTCGAGGAGGTCTTGAAGCGGTACATGCCTTGGAGAATGCCTTGGCGGACCTCCGGGCCAGCGGGCATCTCGGGCATGGGCAGCGGCTCGTTGGTGACGGTCAGGTAATAGAAGATAGACTCCTGGTCCACGTACATGCGCCGGATGCCATCCTGAATGATGATGGCGATCTCGTAGGCAAACGCTGGATCGTAGGCCAGCAGATTAGGCACGGAGAGTGCCAGCACGTGGCTGTGTCCGTCCTGGTGCTGCAAGCCCTCGCCGGCGAGCGTGGTGCGGCCGGCGGTGCCGCCAATCAGGAAGCCGCGGGTGCGCTCATCGGCGGCCGCCCAGATGAGGTCTCCGATGCGCTGGAAGCCGAACATTGAGTAATAAATGAAGAAGGGGATGGTGTTGATGCCGTGCTGTGCATACGCCGTTCCCGCGGCGATGAAGGAACAAACCGAGCCGGCTTCCGTGATACCTTCCTCGAGAATTTGTCCGTTCAGGGCTTCCTTGTAATAGAGCAGCGTGTCCATGTCGACCGGCTCGTAAAGCTGGCCGACGCTGGAGTAGATGCCGACCTGGCGGAAGAGCGCCTCCATGCCGAAGGTGCGGGCTTCGTCGGGGATGATAGGGACGATCAGCTTGCCGATTTCGGGATCGCGCAGCAGCTTGCCGAGGAGGCGCACGAAGACCATGGTGGTGGAAGCTTCGCGGCCTTCGGTGCCTTTGTAGAACTCCTCGAAGTGGGTTTCGGGAAGCGGATTGAGCGGTTTGGCGCGGACTTTGCGCTGGGGGATGTAGCCGCCGAGTTGCTTGCGGCGCTCCTGCATGTAACGGATCTCGGGGCTGTCGTCGGCGGGGCGGTAGAAGGGTGCGTCGTGCAATTCGGCGTCGGGAATGGGGATGCCGAAGCGCGAACGGAACATGCTCAGTTCTTCGTCATTCAGCTTTTTCTGCTGGTGGGTAATGTTCTTGCCTTCACCGGCTTCACCCAGGCCGTAACCCTTGATGGTCTTGGCCAGGACAATGGTCGGAGATCCCTGGTGGTCGACGGCAGCCCTGAAAGCCGCGTGCACCTTGATGGGATCGTGCCCGCCCAGGCGCATGCGGGCGAGTTGTTCGTTGGAGAGATGATCCACCATTTTCAGCAGGCGCGGATCCGTGCCAAAGAAGTTTTGCCGGAAGTAGGCTCCGCTCTCGACGAAATATTTCTGGTACTGGCCGTCGGTGATCTCGCCCATGCGCCGGACCAGCAGGCCGTCGCGATCGTTCTGGATGAGACTGTCCCAATCGCCGCCCCAGATAACTTTGATCACGTTCCAGCCGGCGCCGCGGAAAATGGCTTCGAGTTCCTGGATGA
>JBGPJK010000102.1:0-12648 GCA_041485425.1 Terriglobia bacterium
AAGTCCTCGCTGCCATACCTGAACACCCTCGGCTCTCCCGCTCACCACACTCCTCTGTGACCTGCATCCTTGACAAGCATTAGCTATAATGGTAATCATGACATCAGGCTATTCTCATGAAGATATAGCCGGACGCAGCCAGACCCTGTTCTTGGACGGATTTGGCCCCCAAGCTCTTTGACATCACGACCAGCGATCCCTGGGTCTCCGAGCCCACTCGGTACTAGGGACTCGGCACTCGGTACGGTCTCATGCTAAGTCCTGTGTTTCACGGATTTTGCCTCTAAGCCCCGTGAAACCACAGATCGTTTCCCGAAGCCCTTTGTTTTCAAAGACCGCTATAGGGGGGAGGGGGTACCACTGTACCAGAGAGTAAATAGGAACGGCGCGGCGCGGGGGCGGGACGCCGGCGCTACGGTCTTGGCCGACGACTGACGACCGGCGACTGACGACTCCGCGCGCCTGCTAGGCGCCGGCGGAGAGTTTGTGGTGGCTATGGGACTGGGCGATGCCGTACTGGCGAATCTTGTAGAGCAGGGCCTTGTAGCTGATCTTGAGCATGGCGGCGGCCTGCTTGCGGTTCCAGTTGGTTTCTTCCAAGGCTTTGGTGATGGCTTCGGCCTCGGCTTCGTCTTTGGCGTTGCGGGCCAGGGACTTCAAGCCTCCGGACTGGTCGGCGGGATTTCTCGGGAAGGTGTCAAACTGGGCGCCGCTGCTGTCGCTCTTGGGACGGAGTTCGTTGATGGCGAGCTTGTCGTCGCCGAGGATCAGGTACCGCTTGATGAAGTTGCTCAACTCGCGCAGGTTGCCGGGCCAGGGATAGTCGAGGCAGGCCTGCATCATGACGGAGGAGAGCGGCAACGGCGCACGGGCGTAGCGCTCCGACATGCGCGACATGAAGTGCTTCAGCAGGATGGGAATCTCTTCTTTGCGATCACGCAGCGGAGGCAGGGTCAGGGTGAAGGCATTCAAGCGGTAGTAGAGATCTTCGCGCAGACGCTTGTTGGCGAGGGCTTCCGGGATGTTGATGTTGGTGGCGGCCAGAATGCGGACGTCCACTTTGATCACCGAGCGGCTGCCCAGGCGGGAGAACTGCTGGTCCTGCAGCACGTGCAGCAGCTTGGCTTGCAACGACGGGGGCATTTCGCCGATTTCGTCGAGCAGGATGGTGCCTTTGTTGCACAACTCGAACTTGCCGGGCTTGGGATGGGTGGCTCCGGTGAAGGCGCCGGCTTCGTAGCCGAACAGTTCGCTTTCCAGCAGGTCGGCCGGGACGGCGGCGCAATTGACCTTCAGGAAGGTGCGGTGGGCGCGGGGAGACAGCTTGTGGATGAGGCGGCCAAGGACTTCCTTGCCGGTGCCGCTTTCGCCGAGCAATAAGACCGGGATATCTACGTTGGCAACCAGTGCGGCCTGGGAGCGAATCTTGCGCATGGCGGGACTGGCGGCCACGAAGAAGACGTCGTCACAGAGTTCCTCGACTTCGCCGGCATAGATCTGCTGGCTGGTGCCCAGGCACTGGTCGACGACGGCGTCGAGTTCGGCCTTCTGGAAGGGCTTGGTCAGATAATCATGCGCGCCCAGGCGGATGGCCTGGACGACCTTGCGGGTGTCGCTGACGCAGGACAGCATGACGACTTTGACGCCGGGGTAAATCTGGCGGAGTTGCTCAAGGGTCTGCAAGCCATCGATGCCCGGCATGAGCAGGTCGAGCAGGACGAGGTCAGGATGCAGACCTTTCTGCACGCGCTCCACGGCTTCTTCGCCGGTGGAGGCGGTTTCGACTTTGTACTCGTCCACTTCCAGCAGAGTGCGGATGTACCGCAACATCCCGGGCTCGTCATCGACCAGCAAGATGTTGGCCGTATCGCTCATTGGTTTTTCCCTTTGTTCGTCCCGATGGAGACAGGCTTAAGCGGCATGATGAAGGAGAACTTGCATCCCGCGCCAGGTTCGCTTTCCACCCAGATTTTGCCGCCCATGCCGTTGACCAGGCGGCGCGCGATGGCGAGGCCGAGGCCCATGCCGTCGGATTGCGCTTCGCTTAGCGGCAAGCGGAAAAAGTCGTCGAAGACTTCGATGTGATACTCGGGAGGGATGCCGGGGCCGGTGTCGGAAACACTGACCTTGACCGAGTTGGGCAGAGGATTGTCCTGGCGGCGGCGTTCACTGGAGATGTCCTTGCTGGCGCTGCGGCGCTCCCACATGTAGGGCTCGGCATGGAGCCACACGGTGCCTCCCGCGGACGTGAACTTGGATGCGTTCTCCAGAAGATTGGAGATGACACGCTGCACTTTGGGCGAGTCGAAGGCGAATTGGGTGAGCTTGTCATTGGCCAGGAAGTACAGAGCCAAGCCCCGCTCCTGGAAGCGGTTGGACCAGAGGCGGCAGACTTCGGAGAGGCAGGCGTTCATGTCTCCGAGTTCATACTGCATTTTGATCTCGCCGGTTTCGAGCACCGTGAAGCTAAGGAAATCCTGAATAAAGTGCTGCAGGCGCTGGCCGTTGGAATGCATGTCGTCGAGAACTTCGCGCTGACGGTCGTTGAGGCCACCGAGTTTCTCGCTCTGCAACAGCTCAACGTATCCGTTGAGGATGGAGAGCGGAGTTTTCAGGTCGTGGGCGGCCGAGGCGAGGGCGTTGGTGGTGCGCAGGAAGCGTTCGCGCAGTTGGGAGTATTCCTGAAGCAAATCCTGGCGACATTCCGGGCTGGGGCAAGGCTGGCCCGAAGACTTGGCCGGGCACAGTTCCGAGGCGTTTTGTTGGGACTCCGAGGGCTGGGAAAGGCAGCTCTTTTCCGGCGTTGCGTCCATAGTTGCAGACTCGTGGTTTGTCGAACGAGGGGAGGGTAAAGTCAACCGGCTAAGATGAATGCTGGTTGTCGCGATGCTATGCCAGAGACCTGGCTGTGTCAACGGAAAATGCAAGCAAGTTGTCACTGAAGGGAAAAAGGTTGCAGTTGTAAGCAGTTCAGGGAAGGGACTGAAAGGCGTTTTCTTGGGCGTAGAAAAGGCGAAACTTGACCCCCCAAGTGGCGCAATCGGAGCGGGCTTGGCGGGAACTGGCGGAAGCGGTTGGCTTTCGATCCAAAAGGGCGCCAGCCGAGTTCCCGGGTTTGGCCCCCGAGGTGCGGGAAAGAGTCGGGTAATTTCGAATCCCAAGGGGCTCGCTTGAAACGACCGACAGCGGAAAAAGAACGCCGCCAGTGGCCACGTCTGCCGCTCGCGATCCCCGTTTTCGTGCGCAGCCACGACGAAAAGGGGAAAGAGTTCCTTGAGTTTGCCACCGCATTGAACGTTTCCGCGGGCGGAGCGCTGGTGGCGGTGCGCCGCTCGTTGCCACAAACGGCGCAGGTCTTGCTGGAAATTCCCAGCGCGCCCCTGGCCGCAACTACCGTACTGCCTAAAGCTTCCCGCAACCTGCGGGCACGATCGGTGAGAGTAACCCATGCCGAGGGTTACCACCTGGTTGGCCTGAAGTTTTCCCGTCCTCTGCTGAACCACAGCTCCAGTTACGCGGCCGAGCGCCAAGCTCGGGGACGGAAACTTGCTTCTTCGATGTGAAAAGATTTTCCTATAGGAAAAGACAGTTGTAGGCCGGATTTCTACGGTGCTACAGGTCGCCGGCGGCTCTGTCGAGACTCCTGCAAGCCCATGAATCAAAATCTATTAAGTCGAGTTTGGTAGGCCTAGCGGGGGGTGGGAAGGGTTTGGCTCTCGGGATGCACAGTAAAGGCTGCGCACAGGAGTCATAGGCGACGAAATGTCCATCACAAGTGCAGGTTCGGTCAGTTCCCTGGTTCAGTCGTTAGGGGAGATTCCTCCCGATGCAGTGGTCTTTGGCCGGTCTGAGCTCATGCAGGCCGTGCGGGAGCGGCTGGACAAGGTGGCTGCCGCGAACGTCCCGGTTCTCATCCAGGGCGAAAGCGGCACGGGCAAGGACATTATCGCGCGCATGATCCACGGGCGTTCGCCCTGGAAAAACGGCCCCTTCGTCAAGGTAAATTGCCCGGCGATTCCGGGTACGCTGCTGGAGAGCGAGCTGTTCGGATATGAAAAGGGCGCTTTCACCGGCGCCTACGGGACGAAGCCGGGACGGGTGGAACTGGCGCACCGCGGGACCCTGTTTCTGGACGAGATTTCGGAATTAGATCTGGCGCTGCAAGCGAAGCTGTTGCAGTTGCTGCAGGACGGGCAGTTCTGCCGCATCGGCGCGCAGGAAGACAAGCGAGTGGAAGTGCGCGTGGTATGCGCCACCAACCGGAAACTGGAAGTGGAAATCGAAACCGGGACTTTCCGCCAGGACCTGTTCTATCGCATCAACGTGGTGAATATCCACATGCCGCCGTTGCGGGAACGGCGTGGCGACATTGAAGACCTGACCAGCTACTTCCTGGAGTATTACAACCGCAAGTACAACTGCCGGGCGCGGGCGATCTCGCCCGATCTGATGGCGGTGCTGCAGAAGTACCATTGGCCGGGCAACATCCGCGAACTGGAAAACCTGGTGAAGCGCTACGTGATCCTGGGGACCGAAGAAGCGATCACCACCGACCTGGTATCGCGCGAGCAGGAGTACTTCAATCCCGATATCAACCTGGATGGACCGATCTCACTGAAGCAGCTGACGCGGCAAGCGGTGCGCGAGCTGGAGCGCAAGGTCATCCTGAAGGTACTGCAAGCCAACCACTGGAACCGCAAGCAGGCAGCGCGCGCGCTGAGCATCAGTTATCGGGCGCTGCTGTACAAGATCCGTGACGCGGGCCTGCCACCGAACCGGTCTTCACGCCGCCACCCGGGACCGGCACCCCTGGCGAACCAGGGGGCAGCCGCAGACTAAGAGTTTACCTTCTCTCCTTCTCTCGAACCCTGCCGTGGCAACGCGGCAGGGTTTTTTTGTACGGCATCATTGTGCGGGGCGAATCCCGCCGGGCCACGATGTGGATGTTCACTTCGTCGGTCAATACGCCGGGAATCGCCCCCCTGGGGTTTCCTAGCACGCCATAGTTGCGGCGATCAATCACAAAGTTGGTCTCGAAACCGGCGAGCTTGCCCACGCGCGGGACGCCGCGCACGCCCAGCATTTTCACCGGGCAGGAAATCCGCCGAGTCACGCCGTGCAGGGTGAAGTCTCCCGTGACCAGCAGCGTGTTCGCATCTTGCGCTGGGCCTGAATGAAATCAGGAAGAAGGGACCGTTGAACCTGGGCTTGTACGGAGGCGGCTCCACGCTGTGAGGCAACGGCAAAACCTTTCATCTTGACCCGTGTTGTAAGTTGGATCGCGACAGCGCGGCGCGAGTGCAAAACTTTTCACGTGTCAAAACTTTGCACATTGACAGAGTCTGACTGACAAGAGACACTAGCTCACCTTGCGCTGTCATCGACCGCGGTTCGGTTTTTTCCTGCAGCAGTGCTCCAACGTTCTGGCTCGCGCAACCAAATCACGCCATCGGTGTTTGTAGACCCAGCGACTTTCCTTGAAGGGGGAAACATGCAAAGTTCCAGCCGTTACAACCGCTACTCTCTGCTCACGAGTGTGTTGAGTATTGCCGTGCTCGTATTGTGCCTGGCGAGTGCCGGACTCGCGCAACTGAATCTGGTGTACGTGGAAAGCAATATCGGACTGTGTCCGGGTTGCGCGGCAAACCACAATTCCATCATCGCCTTCAGCAATGACGGAACGGGAAATCTGAAGGCAGTAAAAGGCATGCCGTTCAAGACCAAGGGAACCGGCATTTACGATGCGGCGCCGGGCGTGGATTTTGCGGCAGACCGGGAGTTGATCATCAATCCCGAGGGCACGCTACTGTTTGCGGTCAACATGCACTCGAACACGATCGCGGTGTTCACCATCAACTCGGACGGAAGCCTGACCGCGGCGGCGGGTTCTCCCTTCGCCTCCAATGGAACGCAGCCCGCCAGCCTGGGTCTGCTGGACAACGTGCTGCCCAGCAACGGCAGCATCCTGATGGTGGCGAACAAGGACAGCGATCCGGCCCAGACCCAGACCGCGCCCAACTTCTCGAGTTTCACCGTATCCTCCACCGGGGTGATGACGCTGAACGCCAATGGCACGCTCCCGCTGCCGACAGGTTCTTCGCCGTCGAACATCGCCGTGAATCAAAAAGGCGCATTGATGTTCGGGGTGCAATACGTGGGCACGGGGGGAAGCGCGGTGCTGGGTTCCTACCGGATCAAGTCGGATGGGTCGATGAACCTGATCAACTCGCTGAACCCGCCGGGGATCAGCCATACTTTTCTGGGAATTGCACAGCATCCCGTCTTTTCGGGGTTGTACGCGGGTTTGCCCGATATAAACCAAGTCGGGGTATACCTGTTTGGCAAGCAGAGCGGGACGATCTCGTTCGCGCGCGTGGTAAATAATGGTGGCAGCATGGTGAGCGGGATGACCGTGAATGCGGCGGGGACCAAGCTGTACACGGCGGAGACCGGATCGGGCACGGTGACGGTATACGACCTGACAGACGTGTTGACCCCGACCATCATGCAGCATGTGACGCTGGCAGCGGGCGGCAGCTTCGGCCCCACCAACATCGCGTTGGATCCGACCGGGCAGTTTCTGTATGTGCTGACGGGGAGCCAGTTGCATGTGCTCAACGTGGCTGCGGACGGAACCTTGACGGAGACTGCGACTGCAAGGTCCCTGCCACTGCGTCCCGGGTCCGTGGCGGTAGGACTTGCAACTCTGCTGAAGTAAGCGGCCGCGGAGATTCCAGGCAAAACCGAAAGAGACTTTGTGAGGACGGGGCTGGGCCCCGTCTTCGCAGGGTCAAACAAGCGTTGCGGCGAGCAGGACGGTTTGCCGATTTAAGGGTACGTGCCGGGCGAGGTACCGAATCCGCTTAGCGTGCCTTGGATCAGCAGACAACCACCAGTTCCGTGTTTTTGTCGGCGGCGTCGCAGCCGGTCAGTTCCAGTCCCCAGGTTTCACCGCTGGTGGTGGCTTCCACGCCGATCTGATATTCGGTGGTGCCCTCGAGCAGCTTCACCCAGACCACACGAAATTGAATCTTGCGCTGGCGGTATTGCAGCAAGAGCTTGTCGCCCGGTTTCAAATGATGGCGAATGGCTCCCAGGCGAGCGCCGGTGTTGGTGATGTCGAGGGTGTGGGCCAACTCGTCGAAGTGATTGTCAAAGACATCCTTCGCCGATATTTTTACCGGCAGAACCATCTTGATTCGTTTGTGGCGACGCTTGTTCATGTTGTTCCCTTGCCAGGCCCCTCTCGTCCGTGCTTCGCGTTTGCACCGGCTATAAGTGCATCCCGCATGCCAGGGCGGGGTTACCTCCGTGGGGGGCGCAGGTTACGGAGAATCAAGGGGTTAGGGGAGGGCGGGGGAGCGGGGGTGGAGTTGGCCGCAGCGAATGACAGATTTTGTCAGGCAAAGCGACGGGTTTTGCGCATGACGGTGGCTGAGAGGCAGAGAGCGAGAATTGCCGAGCTTCGCTCGGCCTGGACGGGTCAAAGACCCGTCCCCACACCAGGTAAAACGGAGCACTTATGGATTGGCGGCAACTTTGGGACATCGCTTCCGCGCCCGACAACGTACCCATCGTCGGTCTGATTCCGCTGCTCATGTTCTACATCTATTTGGCGTGGAAGCAGGCCCGGGCCAACGACGCACTGATCGGCGAACTCGAGACCAATCCGGCGATGGCGAAAACCCACCATCGCAAGACTTGGCCGTTCCGGCCCGGCTGGCAAAAAGAAGTCCACGTCTGGCCCTTCCTCCTGCGGATCGAGTTTCTCGCTACCATCATCGTCACCATTATTCTTATGGTCTGGTCGATCACGTTGATGGCGCCGCTGGAAGAGCCGGCGAATCCTAACCTGACGATGAACCCAGCCAAAGCGCCCTGGTATTTCCTCGGTCTGCAGGAAATGCTGGTGTACTTCGACCCGTGGATCGCGGGCGTTGTCATGCCCACGCTGATCATCTTTGGCCTGATGGTGATTCCCTACATTGACACCAACCCGTTGGGCGGTGGGTATTACACCTGGAAGCAGCGCAAGTTTTCGATCGGCACGTTCTTGTTCGGCTTCATCGTTCTGTGGGTCGCGATGATCATTATTGGCACATTCATCCGCGGTCCCGGATGGCAGTGGTTCTGGCCGGGGCAAACCTGGGACCACAACCGCCTCATTTATGAGGTGAACCGCGACTTGCCTGACATTTTTGGCATCACCAGCAATCTGGCCAAAGCGGCCTTCGGCGCGGTCGTGGTCGGAGGCTTTTACCTGGTGGGCGGGTTCATCGCGCACGCTCTGTTCCGGCGCTACAACCCGAAGGACTATCAGCGCATGAGCCTGCTGCAGTATTCCATCATGATGTTCTTCCTACTGACCATGGTGGCACTGCCAGCCAAGATGATGTTGCGGCTCATGTGGCACATCAAGTACGTGTGGATCACGCCCTGGTTCAATGTGTGAGTGGTCGTTAGTCGTTGGTCGTTCGTCGTTGGTCACTTGGCCCCGCAGTTTGGGTTCGAGTGGTTTGACCAACGACCAACGACGAACGACCGACGACTAAGTGGAGGATGTGGTGCCCGAACAACCAATCCCCGAGCAGGACCCGATCGTAACCAAGTCGTACGCCTTGTATTACGTGGTTGCCATGGTGTTGCTCATGGCCACGCTCTTCTGGGCGCTGTGGGACGAAGCTTACGGCCAGCGTCCCTGGAAGACCTATCAACGTGTCTGGAAAGATCGCTATGTTGCCTTCTTGAAAGCGGCGAGGTCCACCTCCTCGCATACTGAGAAGGAAGTTGAGCAGAGCGTGGAGTATCAGCAGTTGGCCCGGATAGCCGACCAGGTGGAGAAAGAATCGGCCCCCCGCCAGAGAGAAATCAAAAAGCAACTGGATGAGTTGGGCACGAGAATCCAGCGGGCCCAGGACGTGTTCACCGACCGGCGCGCCAAGATCAATGCCCTAACCTACGAATGGGAAACCGAGAGCGAATCGGGGAAGAAGAGTAAGCAGAAGGAGATTGACACCGAGAAAGCCAAGAAATCGACGATCCCGAATGCCGTTCCGGGAAAAAACGAGTTTACTTACGAGGAGCTGGCGAAAGCCTACGCGGACCTCAAAGACGAGCGCACTAGACTTAACGCCGAGCTTGGAGAAATTCTCAAGCCTGCGCTCGAGGCGCGGGCCAAACGTGACGGATACCTCTCCGACCATATGGTGGACCTCACGCCCGCCCAGATTGATGGCCTGCGCAACAAGACCGAAGATCTGACTCCGGAGATCAAGCAGATCAACGTAGCTGAGGCCAACATTGTGGACCGCTGCGAGTCCTGCCATTTGGGGGCGCGCGAACCGTTGCCCATCAGCCGCGCGGTCATGACCGCCAAGGCCGCGAAGGGACCCGATGAATACGCGCGCGCGTTCGTCAGCCATCCTGAACCGGAGTTGCTGAAAACCCACGATCCGGAAAAGTTCGGCTGTTCACCCTGCCATCAAGGCAATGGGCGCGCCACCACCAGCGTTGAAAAAGCTCATGGCGACTACGAGCACTGGTTGTGGCCTTTGTTTCCCAAAGACAATGCGGAAGCAGGCTGCCAGACTTGCCACGCCGCAGACATGCTGGTGGTGAGCGGCGATGCCGGTTGGGCGTTGAGCGAAGGCAAGGACTTGTTTCGCCAGCGCGGCTGCAATGGCTGCCACCGCTACGAGGGGTACGACCGCGAACCGGAGGAACTGACCTCCGCGGCGCAGCAGATTAAGCAGATGGAGCAGGAAAAGAAGGATCACGTCAAGCAGGCTGCCTATCTGATGAAGCAGGCCGATGCTGCCGCCAGCAATGAAGCAGCGAATGAGTTGAACGACAAGGCTGTCGCCCTGCGCGTGGCCAACAGCAAGCTGGATGGGCGTATTGCTCAACTGGACCGCACCACCAAGAGCCTGCTGCAGGACGTCAAGAAGATTGGACCCAACCTGAAAGACGTCCGGCTCAAGCTCAACAAGAACTGGATTCCCGTCTGGCTGAAGAAGCCAACCGACTTCCGTCCTACCACGCGGATGCCCAACTTCCGCCTGAGCGACCATCAGATTCGAGCCGTTTCGGCGTATTTGTGGCAGTCCGCGCTCACTGATCCACTGCCCCAGCAGAAACCGGGCAACGCCGAGCACGGCAAGGAAGTGTTTGAGACCCGTGGCTGCCTGGCCTGCCATTCCATTGGAGAGGGCAGCGAGATGCAGGGCGGGACCTTTGCCACCAACCTGGCACGCGTAGGCGAGAAAGCCAATTACGACTATCTGGTGCGCTGGATCCACAACGCCCGGGAACGCACTCGTCCTTACTGCATTTACGAGAAGAAAGACATCGGCCCGGAGGATTACGCCAAGAAGGGCAAGCCTTTCATATTTGATCTTGATCACAGCCGCTGCCCGAATGATGGTCACGAACTTCAGGTGCAGAACATGACGGTGATGCCCAGCATGCGGCTGGCGCCCCAGGATGCGCAGGACATTGCCACTTACCTGCTGACGCAGAAGAAGAGAAAGCCCTCCGATTACCCGGATGCTTCTTTCATGGATGACCCGAATTTGAGAGCAGATGGTGCGAGGTGGATCCGGCACTACGGGTGCGCCGGCTGCCACGAAATCTCCGGTATGGAGGACGAAGGCCGCATCGGTACCGAGCTGACCTTCGAAGGCAGCAAACCGATTGAGCGGCTGGATTTCGCGCTGTTCACCGAAACGGCAAAGCGTGGCGGCAAGGGCTCGGAGCCCATTGCCGATCCCGAAGACCTCGCCCGCCTGCCGGAAGGCCCGGCTCAAAAACCCTGGTACGACCACAAAGGCTTCTTCGAGCACAAACTCGCGGAACCCAATGTCTACGACCGAGGCAAAGTTAAAGATGAGACCGAGGCCTTGCGCATGCCCAATCTGCACTTGACCAAGGAGCAGATCAGGGCCTTGTCCACGTTCCTGCAGGGCAGTCAGGAGAGTTCCCTGCCTGCCAACTATCAGTACCGGCCGCTGGACTATCGCCGCGACGTCCAGGAGGGCTGGTGGGTGGTGCGGAAATACAACTGCATGAGATACCATCAGTTCATCGCCGGGCAGAAAACCGCGCTCATGGGACTGCGCCGCTATCAGGAGTCTCCGGAGTTGCTGCCTCCGAAGCTCCTGACCGAAGGCGCGCGGGTGGATCCGGAGTGGATGCTGCACTTCCTTTCCAACCCGGCGCTGAACCCGACGGATACGAACCGTAACGGGGTGCGGTCATACCTGCAGGTGCGAATGCCGACATTCTCGTTCTCGGAGAACGAGTTGGGCAAGCTGGTGCGCTTTTTCCAAGCACTTTCGCGCCAGCTTTTCCCCTACATTCCCGAACCGTTCTCGGTACTCACGGCAAAGGAAAACGAAATGGCACGCAGCCTGTTCTCGAGCACTGCAGCGCCTTGCCTGAAGTGTCACGCTACCGGCGACGTGCAGCACGACAAGTTCGCCACGGCGCCCAATTTCCTGTTGGCCAAGGACCGTCTGAAGCCGGACTGGGTGGAGCGTTGGATCATTGATCCGCAGGCTATCAGCCCGGGCACGTCCATGCCTTCCGGACTGTTCCGCAAGCAGGGCAGCCAGTGGGTGTTTGCCGGCCCGGTGCCGCCATCCTTCCAAGGATACGAGAAGGACCACACTAAGCTGCTGGTGGATTACATTTTCCAGTTGACACCCGAGGAACAACGGCGGGTCGCGGCAGCCACGGGACGGACGCGGGCCTCAACGCATACCGGCTCCCGCCCGGCAACGGGCGGCGGTTCGCGGTAGACTATTGGGTTCGTAGCGCCGGCATCTTGCCGGCTGTCGGGGCGGCGTCCCGCCGCCCCTGTAAGGTTAAGATTTCCAGAGACTTTCAATTCAAGAAAGGGACGACATCATGAATAAGAAGACATGGGTAGCAATGATCGGACTGCTTTGCCTTCTCGGGCTGGGGCTCCTGGCAGGCTGCAGCAAGAAGGAAAGCAGCAGCGAGGAGCAGCCAGCGGCCACGGCCCAACCCGCAGCCGCCGCCACGCCCATCGATCCCAACACCGTGGCTTCGGTCAGCGGCACGGTGAAGTTCGAGGGCACGGCCCCCAAGGCGGCAAAAATCGATATGAGCCAGGACGGTGCTTGCAAGGGCAACAACACGGCCGAGAACCTGATCGCCGACGGCGGCAACCTGGCCAACGTGTTCGTCTACGTGAAAGACGGACTTGGGAGCCGCACCTTTGATGTGCCCAAGGCTGCGGTCACGCTCGACCAGAGCGGCTGCCGCTACCATCCGCACGTCTTGGGCGTGATGACGGGACAGACTGTCGAAATCAAGAACGACGATCCCACCACCCACAACATTCACCCCACTCCGAAAGACAATCGGGAGTGGAACGAGTCCCAGCCTCCAAACGCCGCTCCTTTGGAGAAGACTTTTGCCCGTGAGGAGATCCTGCTGCCGGTGAAGTGCAACCAGCACCCGTGGATGAAGATGTACGTCAACGTGGTGAAGAGCCCGTTCTTTGCGGTCACCGGGGCGAACGGGAAATACGAGATCAAAGGCCTGCCGCCGGGCGACTACACGCTCGCTTTCGTGCATGAGAAACTGGGCGAGCAGGACCAGAAGGTCACCCTGGCCGCCAAG
>JBGPJK010000103.1:0-12628 GCA_041485425.1 Terriglobia bacterium
ATGCTGGGCAATGACTTGGCCCGGGGTCATCCCCTTGATGAGGTACAAATCGTAAAACTCAACAAAGGCCTTGACGGCAGTGTTGACTTCGGCCGGCGATTTTCCCTCTTCAAAAAGTCGGCGGCGTTCGAGGTCCAGCATGTGCTCATACCAGGTGCGTCCCCAGGAACCCCCGGAAAGGAATCCCTTCACGGGATGGTCGCCGGCGACCAGCGGCGCGAAACCGCCTCCATTGCTCAGGCCGAATACGAAGACGCGATCACGATCCATGAAGTCGTATTTGGACAGGGAATCGAAGGCGGCCTGCCAGCCTGAGATCTCGCTCTGGAAGTCAGCCTTGGCACAATCCCCCCGGCTCTCCCCCACCCCGGGCTTGTTCATGCGCACGGTGGCGTAACCCGACTGTTCGATGAGGCGGCGCATAAGAATGCCGAAGCCGTCTCGTGTATTGGCGTCCGGATATTCCATGCTGTCGCAACTCAGCCATCCAACAAAGAAGATGACGGGGACCTTGTCGCTGGCGTTGTGCGGGCGGGTGATGAAAGTGCGCAGTTTTTCGCCGTGATGATTGCTGAGCCAGTCATACAGAACGTCAGCATGGTCAAAGTGTTCGCGGGATGGAGCCGCGCTCTGCGCGGCGGCAGACAAACATAACAGCAGAACACCGGCAATCAGCGCCAGTCGTTGCTGGGTGTGGCTCATGAGTGCTCCTCCAGGGGGTGCAAGACACCCTCAGATGCATAGGACGAGGGGAAAGTTAGCAGACGCGCTTCGCCAGAGGAAGACACCACAAAACAGTGCTACGATAAGCCTCCAAGGTGCCGCGCATGAGTAGTCGATCAAGGCTGTTGTGCTGCGCAGTTCTGTGCCTGGGAACGGTTGCACCTGTCTTCGCTGGTCCGCCCGAGTGGGTGGAGATACGCTCGCCGCATTTTTCTGTGGTAACCGATGCTGGAGAGAAACGCGGCCGGGAAGTCGCGGTCCGCTTCGAGCAGATGCGCGTCGTGTTCGGAGCGTTAATGACGCAGGCCAAGGTGAACCTTCCCATCCCCCTGCAAATCATTGCCTTCCGCAACACCAAAGAGATGCGGCAATTCGCCCCGCTTTGGCGAGGCAAGCCGACCCAGGTGGCAGGGCTTTTCCTGGGTGGCGACGACCGCTGCTTCATCATGCTTGACATGTCCGTGGAAAATCCCTGGCAGGTGGTGTTCCACGAATACGCCCACCAGCTTATGAACGGAAACCTCACCGCCCACACCGATCCCTGGTTCGAAGAGGGATTTGCGGAGTATTTTTCCGCCATTGAAGTGGACAGCAAGGAAGCGCGGGTGGGGAAGATTCCTGAAGGGGAATACGTCATCTTGGAACGCAGTGGAATGATGAAGGTTGCCGACTTGTTCCGGGTGCAACATAATTCCAAGACCTACAACGAGAATGACGATCACCGGACGGTGTTCTACGCTGAGTCGGGCATGATGGTCCACTACCTGTTCGACAACGGCCTGATTCTGAAGGTTGGCACGTATCTTGACTTGGTGCATAACAAGAAACTGCAACCCGAAGACGCAATGCAGCAGGCGTTCGGGATGAATGGACCCCAGTTTGATAAGGCACTGCGCAGCTACATGGCCAGCGGGCGTTTCAAGTACTATCCAATTCCCACTCCACCGGGGGTGAACAGCAGCACCTATTCAGCGGCCCCCCTGCCCGCAGCGGATGCGCAATCGGTCTTGGCCGACGTGCACTTGCACTCGTCCGACTATCGGGACAAGGGCATGAGCGAGTTCCAGGAAGTGCTGAAGCTGGATCCAAACAATGTGGCAGCACTGCGGGGCCTCGGGTATTCGTATTTGATCAAACAGGATTTTCACAAAGCCGGCGAATACTTCTTTCGGGCAGCCGAGCACAATTCGAATGATCCGCGGGTGTTGTATTACTCCGCGCTGCTGATTCAACGAGAAGAGGGGATGGGCTTGGGGACCGACCGCCAGCGGCTGGGGGAGATCCAGAAGCAACTGGAAACCTCGGTCAAGCTTGATCCCGAGTTCGCCGACGCCTATAGCCTGCTGGCGTTCACCTATATGTCGCAAGGCAAGAATGATCAGGCGCTGGCGACCATGCAGAAAGCGGTCGAACTAAATCCGCACAATGAAGCGTACCGTCTTAATCTTTCCCAAATGTACATCGTGCATCGTGACTTCGATACGGCGCTGGCCATTCTGCAGGAACTGGCGCAGAGTTCTGATCCAGGGGTGGCAGGGCGGGCCCAGCAGGCAATTTCCGGGGTTGAGGCTGCCAAGACGGCCTCCGCGGCGGGCCAGCGAGTCGAGATTCGGTCGGCGCCAACGGCCGAGAGCTTGGTGAAGAGGTCCCCGCAACCTTCAGCCCCCACCGCAAGCACGGTGACGCAGCCAGCGGGCCCGGTCCGCTATGTGAAAGGCAATCTGGTGGCGGTGGACTGCTCGACTCCTCCCGCCGCGGTGCTGACGATCTCCTCAGGCGCGAAGACATGGAAGTTGCACGCCAATGACAGCACCCGAGTGGTCGTGATCGGGGCCGATAATTTCTCCTGCGCCTGGACCAACCAAAAGGTCGGGGCAAACTTCCATGAAACTGGGACGGGCTCGGGAGAAGTGATTTCGGTGGAGTTGCAGTGACCGGCACCCGTCCTGACCAGTTGCGTTGGTGTTTCTTGCCCCGAGTGGATTAGCTCAGGATTCGCTGGAAGCGTGCTCGGCGCGGAGCGGGGCGGGTTCCGATCGCTCCTCGAGCAGGAGGCGGCGCAGGCTGCGCAGGTCATTCAGGGTGCGGCTGCTGCTGTGCAGATACTGCTCTAACTTTTCCAGCTTGTATTGCACCAGCCGCAAGGCCTGCAGACGGCGTTCCGACTTGGACTCGACTGCCTTAGCAATGTCCGACTCGATGTCGCCGCGAGCCTCGGCGATCGCTTCGGCCAATAGCCGGACGTACTCATGCGCATTCTCGACAGTGTCAAAAGGAGTTTCTGCCGGGCGGGCCATGTGCTCCATGGTACGCCTTTGGTGTAGTATTGGTACCTTTGGCCGGCAACCAACCTTGCGGTGTTCATCCGGCAGGAACCTCGTGGGAAGGAGAGCATCTGACTGCCATGGCGACGGAAACAGCAGTGTTCGGCGGAGGGTGTTTCTGGTGCATTGAAGCGGTATTTAACCGGCTGGCGGGAGTGGAGTCCGCCCAGTCCGGCTACATGGGCGGGCACGTGGACAGCCCCACCTACCGCCAGGTCTGTGGCGGCGACACCGGGCACGTGGAGGTCGTGCGGGTGAAGTTCGATCCCAGCGTGATTTCCTATCGCGATCTGCTGGACGTGTTCTTCGCCGTCCATGATCCCACCACTCTCAATCGCCAGGGTAACGATGCAGGGGAGCAGTACCGCTCGGTCATCTTTCACGAGTCGGAAGAGCAGGAGAAGATCGCCGAGGAAACCATCGCGGCGCTGAATGGCGCCAAAACTTGGCCAGAACCGGTGGTGACGGCGGTGGAGCCGGCCTCGAAATTTTATGTCGCGGAAGGCTATCACCAGGAGTATTACGACAACAATCGGAACCAGCCCTATTGCCAGTTCATCATCGCGCCCAAGGTGGCGAAGCTGGAGAAGAAGTTTGGGGAGAAGTTAAGGGCGTAGGACGGGAGGCTTCGAGGCCATCGCCGACGGCTCCGACCTATTCCCCCAGCGATTTGCGAAGGTCTTTCATCAGCAGCATCAGCTGCAATTCGTGAATCGGCGAAGGCTCAAAGTCAAAATGGAGATAGAACTTCTTCGCTGGTTCGTCAATCGCGTGAACCAGAACCGCGCGTGCGCCCACGATGTCCGCTGCCTGGGCGATTCGTAGCAGCGCATCTTTCAGGAGCGCCTTTCCCAACCCTGTACCCTTTTCGTGTTTGTCAACAGCAAGCCTTGCTAGCAGGATGACTGGAATCGGATGCCGTGCCAGACCCTTTGAGATGCGAGCAGGCGCTTCCTCGACCGAGACACTCCCGGCGGAAATTGAATAATATCCAACCACCAACCCGTTGCGATGGACAACGTAAGTTCGGGCTGATTCATTCTTCTGGTTGGTGAGGGCGAAGCGTTTCAACCAATCAGTGAGAGATTCGTGCCCCCCGCAATCGAACCGGCTGAGGTCGTGGAGCTCCGAGATTGCCTCCACTTTCGACAGCGGGGCTTTCTGATGAGGCATCAGCTCTGTTCAAGCACAGTGGATTCGGCGAAGAGTTTCCTGAGTCTGGGCTTCACCTGTGCAGGTCTGTCAAGGGCTTCGCTAAACTTCTGCCAGTCTTTGGAACCTAGGTCGAAATGCCGGGCATCGGCAATCTCCTGTTCTGCCCGGACGCATGCACTCTCCAGTATGAAGTTGGTGATGTTTACGCCCCGGTGCTCGGCGCCGAGACGAATGAGTCTGGCTTCTCGATCACTGAGTCGAACATTGAGCCGTTGCGTGCGTTTCTCTTGTGCTGTCGCTGGCATCGAGGACCCTCTCTGTACGTACACTGGGCTCATTTTGTACGTATAATGTACGCTTACAATTGAAAACATGTCAAGGGGCAATGCGGTTGGTAGCGATGGAAAACGGAATGTCTGGCGGAGAGGGAGGGATTCGGTCCCACTGTCCGTATTGATAACACGTAACTTATTGATTCGAGATACCGCTTGAGACGCTCTCACCGCCCACCCCTCAAAGTCATGGCACAAAAACGGCACAGTTTTCGCAAATGAATCCACCCCTATCGCCCGGCAGTTGTGGCAGCTCACCGACCGGCGAACGTTTACTTGATTCCGAAGTCATAGCCGCTATTGCCTAGCGCGCTGAATGTAAGCATGTATTCTCCGGCCTTCAAGTATTGGGTCGGCGTGACCGTAAAGAGTCCATCGGCTACCTTCTTCACTTCGATCTCGGGCAGTCTCTCCTTGCTGAATCCCGCTTTGTAGGTGAACATATTCCCGCCACTGGTAGTTTGCAGTTCGCGGTGATCTTTTTTCTTGTCGAAACGGACAATCACTAAGTCACGTTCTGAGCGGCCCGCGATGTTTTCTAATACCGGAGCTTCCCTTACGTAAAATGTTGGTCTGCGGTCCTCGATCTGAATGGGTGCTTCTGAGCCTCGAAATGTCCAGACCATCTGCGGAGTGAGACCGGGAACGAACATTTTGCCCACATGCTTAAGCCCGCCGCCTGCCATTGAAAGCTGTTGGAGTGGCTTCCACGCCTTACCGTCCCTGTAAAAAACGCCATCTGAGGGAGGGACGCTGTCCTCATGGTTATCTTGGCTCAAAACGGGCAGAACGGTACAAAACGCTATCAGCAGGAACAAAGCTGTTTTCAATGGATACCTCCAACCCCGTTGGAGAAATGCTCCGAGCGGGGGCTATTGACCGGGTTCTTATGGGCACGAGCACCAAGCATTCCGAGCACAACCGTGCCAACAGCCTCGATCTCCTCAGCGAGAGTCTTTTCCACTATCGCTCTCTTGATGTCGGGGCGCATTTGAACTCTCCTAGCCGAGACCGTTTGAAGTATCGGGTCCTCTTGTTGCGCGATTCTTACCTCCTCCTCAATTCCGTGTATTTCGCTTAAGACCTCGAAATAGACGTCTATTTCCTTTTCGCAGAGAAATGCGATGACGAGGCTAACCGCGAAGTCAGTGTCAAACTTGCTTCCCTTGTCCGTACTTATTTGTGCTCCGTAGAGTTCGCCTAAAAACCTTGATGTAACCGAACTCATGGGGGCATCCGTGACGGTGCCGATATAGAGATAGATTCGCTTGTTCTTGTCTAAAACGCCGTACTCGGGGTCAAGTTTCTCAAGGTCGTCTGAGAGGACATACCAGCCGTAAACGCCCTTAATGCATTTGATCTGTTCATCCTTCATCGTCTTCAACAAAGATGCTTCGATCTTTTGTCGTTCAGTGCCGTGGACTTGATATACGACCATTTGAACCTCTTCATTCTTCGTGGTGCTCGAATGCCTGCCGTCGAAACTTCACGGTTTAGATTCATCATCGAGTCCGTCATGTGACGGATGAGAGCCATAGCGTCCCGTCTCACGCGCCGGCTACTTCATTGAGCAAAGTTGTGGTGAGCGCCAGCGCCGAGTCACGCCGGGGGGAAATCTAGTGGGACTCCCTATTTTGGGACTTCGCCAACGAATGATTGTATGCCGGTCCCGCTTGCGAGCCTTCTGATTTTTCCCGTTCCCCCTGGCACGCCGCCGTCAGTTCCAAAACGGGAGAGAGGGGACTGCAAAGCACATGTAACAAAAGCGGCACACGGTAAACTGGGCGGTTTTCAACTTGTTTGGATCGTGTTACTTAGGACTGGCGGAGAGGGAGGGATTCGAACCCCCGATACCCGTTAAGGTATGTCCGCTTTCGAGGCGGATCGTTTCAACCGCTCACGCACCTCTCCGCGTCAAAAACAGCCGTCAGCCTTCAGCCGTCAGGAAAAGCTGCGGCGCGACCTGAAGAAACTTTGCAGCAGCTCCGCGCACCGTCCCGCCAGCACGCCCCCGCGGACCTCCATCCGATGATTCAGCCCGGGGTGGTTCAGCACCTGCATCACCGAATGCACCGCACCCGCCTTGGGGTCGTCGGCGCCGTAGACCAGGCGCTTCAGCCGGGCATGCACTAGCGCGCCGGCGCACATGGCGCACGGCTCAATTGTAGCAAACAGCTCGCAGTCTCCCAGACGATGGTTACCAACGGTAGCACCGGCCTCGCGCAGCGCGATGATCTCGGCGTGGGCAGTAGGGTCGGAATCGGTGAGATTGCGGTTCCAGCCCCGGCCCACGATCTTGCCGTCGCACACCACGATCGCCCCGACCGGCACTTCGCCGGCGTCCAGTGCGCGCTGGGCGGCGCGGAGGGCTTCTTCCATCATGAGTTCGTCAGAGGTGGTCATCGGTGGTCGAAAAAAAGGGGCGCCAATGCAAAAGCCCGCAACCCGGTAATTGTAACGGGATCGGCTGACGACCGTGAAAGGCCGCGCCGTCTGGGCAGTGGTGCAGTTTGTCCGAACCTTCCGTGATGACGTCCTCCCGAAACCCGGCGCAGTTCAGCCGGGTGAGGGACCCGGCGCGCGGCGACAAGGCGCTTGGGATCCCGGCATCGCGCCGCTGCACGCCAGGTCCTTCGCCCGCGGCGGCCTCAGGATGACGCCCGTCAGGAGTCGGACCTGCCAAACTGCACCACTACCACGCATGACATGGCGCGCCATGCTGGACGTCGGGCCATATCAAAGGTGCAGGTGCTGGTTTTGAACACTGTGCGAATGGTATGCTTACCTGACCATGGGAATGCCGAGCCTGCTCCGCAAAGTCTTCCTCGTCGACCTGCTTCAGGGGCTGAAGGTCACCTTCCGCTATCAGGATCCCAGGGAGATCTACACCGAGCAGTATCCGCTGCAGCGGCCGCAAGTGGCGGAGCGCTATCGCGGGGCGCCGCGGCTCAACGTTAATCCCGATACCAACGAGACCATGTGCATTGCCTGCGACCTGTGCGCGCTGGCTTGTCCTGAGAACCTGATCGTGGTCTCCAGCGAACGCAACGAGAAGACCCGCCGCAAGGAACTCACCAACTTCACCTACGACCTGAGCCGCTGCATGTTCTGCGGGCTGTGCGAGGATGCCTGTCCCACCGACGCGTTGGAATTGACCCAGGATTTCGAACTCGCCAACTACACCCGCGAGGGCGCGATCTGGGACCGGGAGACTCTGGAGAAGGGTCCGCAGCCGACCCAGTATAGGAAGTAGTCGCCAGTCGTCAGGAAAACCCTCTTAACGCTCACAACGTTCTCTCCGCCTTCGTGCTACATTCTCCTCAGCGATCCTCATGGACCAGCGTCTCATCCTCATCAACCTGCTGGTGAAGCTCGGCGTCGCGGCCGCCGTGGCCAGCGCGCTGGTGCGCTCGGTCGAGTTCAAGTCCTTGCTGTTTCGCGAAGAACATTCGCTGAAGCAGAAGATTTATCTGGTGCTCTGGATCGGCATTCCCCTGGCCTTGGGCGTGTGGATTCGCTTCAGTGCCAAGAGCTTCTTTGCCGGCGATCTGTCGTTTGAGACGGTCATCCTGCTAGGAGTGATTGCCGGGCGCCTGACCGGTGTGCTGGGTGGAGTGTTGATAGCTCTTCCGGCGCTGTTGCATGGCGAGTGGGCGACCATGCCTTTCATGGTGCTTTGCGGCTTTCTCGCCGGACAACTGCGAGAGATGGCGCCTGACCGCGAAGACATCTGGTCGTTTTCTCCCTTCATCGACTTGAGCCTGTACCGCATGATCCGGCGCAACCTGCCAACACCACGAATCTTCGACTGGCAGGTGATGTTCTTCGTCACCATTGTGGCGCTGCGTTTCGTTCATACCGAACTGGTGCGGGCCCTGCCGCGCGCCACCTACAGCCTGGAGAGCCCCAACCTTTGGGTGGAGGCAGCCATCTATGCTACCTCGGTCATGGTGGTCGGCACCGAGCTAAAGATATGGAACAGCGTGCGCATTCAGATCAAGCTGGAGGAACAGGAGCGGCTGTTGCTGCACGCCCGCATGGAAGCATTGCAGAACCAGATCAATCCCCACTTCCTGTTTAATACACTGAACTCGGTTTCGTCGCTGGTGCGCTTTGATCCGGATACCGCGCGCGAAATGATTGTCAAGCTGGCCAACATTCTGCGCCGGCTGCTCAACAGCAGTGACGCCTTCGTGCCGCTGCGCGAAGAACTGGAGTTTATCGACGACTACCTCGACATCGAAGTCGTCCGCTTTGGCCGGGACAAACTGCAAGTGGTGAAGGAACTTGAGCCCGCGTCACTGGATGTGATGGTACCTGGCATGTTGCTGCAGCCGCTGGTGGAGAACTCCATCAAGCACGGCCTCGCCTCGAAAATCGAAGGTGGGAGTATCTACCTGCGCAGTCGGCTAGCAGATGCCAAGCTGATCATCGAGGTCGAAGATAATGGCGTGGGCATGGGCTCGGCGGCTTTACTGGAGCGCCCTACCGGCCTGGGCGGCACCGGAATCGGCATGGCCAACGTGGCCGAGCGGCTGAAGGTGCTCTATGGCGACACCGCCCGCATGACCATCGACAGTCACGAAGGAAAGGGAACTCTGGTCCGGCTGCGTCTGCCGGTCTTGCAGACCGCCGGCGCCATCCCCACCGCGCTCTACGAAGAGCGCTCCAGCACGCGCCGGTAGAAATCCTCATATTGCGGGATGATCTTGCTGGCGCAGAAGCGAGACTGGGCCACTCCCCGCGACGCCTTCGCCATTTTGCGCAAAGCAGCTTCGTCGCTGAGCAGTTCAATGGCATAGCGCGCCATGGTGTCAACGTCGCCTACGTCGGCCAGGTAACCGCTCACCCCGTGCTCGATCACTTCCGGGATGCCGCCCACGCGGGTCGCTATGGGTACGACCTCGCAAGCCATGGCCTCCAGGGCCGCCAGCCCGAACGACTCCAGTTCGCTGGGCAGCAGCATGATGTCGGCAATCGGCAGCTTTTCGTGAACCTGGTCCTGCTTGCCTAAGAAGAGAACGTCATCGTGAATCCCCTTTTGCACCGCTAACCATTCCGCGCGTGAACGGTCAGGGCCGTCGCCGATCAGCAGCAGTTTGGCGGGAATCTTCTTGCGTACCCGATCGAAGATCTCGATGGTGTCGGTGACCCGTTTCACCGGCCGGAAGTTGGACAGATGCACCAGAATGCGTTCACCCTTCGGCGCATACTCCGCGCGGCGCGGCGCCGCCTCCGAATCGCGGACGTACACGTCGCAGTTCACGAAGTTGTAGATCACCTGGATATCGTTGCTGACGTCAAATTCGCGCACGGTGCGCGCCCGCAGGTACTCCGAGATCGCAGTCACACCATCGCTCTGCTCGATGGAAAAGCGGGTAATCGGCAAATAGGAGCGGTCGAGGCCGACCAGCGTGATGTCAGTGCCATGCAGCGTGGTCACGAACGGCAGTCTGCGCCCCCGCGGCTTGGCCGCCAGCATCTGCTTCGCGAGCAACGCGCTCACCGAATGCGGGATGGCGTAGTGCACGTGCAGCAGGTCCAAGCCATACAGCTCCGAGACTTCTGCCATGCGCGTGGCCAGCGCCAGATCGTAAGGCGGATAGTCGAACAGCGGATACCGCGAAACTTCCACCTCGTGATAGTGAATGTTGGGATGAGGGCCGGTGAGCCGGATAGGCTGGGCGTAAGAGATGAAGTGAATTTCGTGTCCGCGCTCGGCCAGTTCCAACCCCAGTTCGGTCGCCACTACACCACTACCGCCGTAGGTTGGATAACAGGTAATGCCGATCTTCATTCCAGTCCTTTCCCGCCAACCGTCTGGTCTCTCCCATTCGATGGTAACGGGGAGGCTTGGATTCAGATTTTGGCCACGGTTTCAGAACAGATGAGGACTACGAATCCTCCGGTGGACCTCCGCCCAGGCCAGTAATGCCGGTGTCCAGTCGTTCGATGAGTTGTTGAAAGCGCTGTTGGGTTGCCTCGTCCAGGCCGACAAACTCAATCCCCATCCCGACACCGGGGTCGCTGGCTCTCACGATGCCGGCGGTGCGGATCTTTTCGGAGTCCATCCAGAAGGTGATTTCGACCGCCGTTCCCAGAGGAAGTGGAAGGAGGGTTTCAACATAACAGCCGCGGCCGCTAATGTCGGTCGCACTGGTCCGCATTTGCGCACCGCCACCGCGCTCATCGCGTACTTGCAGCGGGAATCTGATCCTGTGGCGAACAAATTTTCTCTTGTTTTGGTTGGCAGGGCCGGGGGACGACTCCGCCTGGGGCAGTTCCGCTTTCCACGGACATTCCTGACCCTCGAGCAACTGCACGCCCGCCTGAATCTTGTGCAACGGCCCGGCATCGATCACCCAGGCAACCCGGAACCGAGCTTTCCTGTCCCCGCACTGTACTCCAATCATGTCGCCAGCCGTGAGTTTATGCTCCAGGCCAGAAAGCTGCGCACCTCCGCTGCTGATGTTGTCGGCGCGGGCATTTTGAAAGAAGGTATGACCGTCCGCACCCATACCCCACACTCGGACCAGAAGGTCTACGCGAACGCGAGGCTCCGGCCTGTCTTGCATGCAGGGGCGTTGGCTACTGCTACAGCTTGGGCTGGCACCATAATACCCCTGCGGATGCCGCCCCGCAGTTACGTAGGTTGGTGCTGCTTCCGGCGACCGGTGTAGTCCGGGAAACGGGTGACTCAGACCAGATCACGATAGGAGATCAGCTCAATCCCGTTTCGTGCCAGCAATTCGCGAGTTTCTGGGGAGGTCAGTACCCGAAGTTCCTGTGCCCGGGACTCCTTGAGTCGGGTTCGGAGGCTTTGCAGTTGGGCATCGTTGTACCCCGGATGGCAGACAAACTCCCACGTCCCTTCGGGAAGTTTCTCAACCATGGAATGGAACAGTAGCGGATCCAGGGCGCCGGTGGCCACCACGCCGAGCGTGCCATTGGGAGTGATCATGCCCGCCTCTGCGACGGCTTGCCGGAACTTTCCTGCCAGGCTGCGTAGCGCCCCCACTTCCAGCCAGCGCTTCCACAAGACGGGCCGCGATGCCAGCTGGGTGATCTGGATCAGTTCAAACGGATTGCGCAGCGCCCGAATACCGCACGCCTTCGCGGCCCGCAGCAGCGGACCGAGTATTCCTTGAAGTATGTGAGTGTGCTTGTGCGTGTCCAGATGACAGACGCTGAGCCCGGCCGCTTGGATCTTTTCGATTTGCGCTGTGACTTCCGCCTCAACCTGATCGGGACCAAGACGCCCCATGAGCGCGCGCACGGCAAACCTGGTGAGTCCCTCATGAAACCGCGCCGGATCGCGGCCGTCACCTGAAAGCAGGCTGGGAACCTGCGATGCACTCAGCACCGGAGCCCCGTCCACCAGCACCACATGGCAGCCAATCCCCAATCGTGGCGCCGATTGCGCCATCCGGACGGCCTCGGCGAAGGCCGGAGCGTTGGCCATCAGAGTGGCCGAGGTTACGACTCCGTGTCCATGGGCCTCCAGGATGGCGCGATTCACGCCCGAAGTGAGCCCAAAATCGTCGGCATTGATGATCAAACGTCGCACCGGCGCCAGTCTAACAGGGAAGGTGGAGAGCAGAGGCTGCTGCCGAAGGGCGGAAGGTTCCAAAGCATCAAAGTGTACCGCTGCTACTTTGAGACCTTGACAACCTTGAAACTTTGAAACTTGGTTCCGTGGTTTGACCGCCGTTTCCGCGCTCACGTATACTCGAGGACGAGTACTTCTTGTGTGGATGCCCCTCATCTTCTCGAGGTTTTGAGGCGCGAGGCCCCCAGTCATCTGTAGCCGGGGGCGAGGGGCGGTTAGCTCAGCTGGTTAGAGCGCCTGCCTTACAAGCAGGAGGTCGCAGGTTCGAGTCCTGCACTGCCCACCAGTTCGGCGTTCCGTACAGAAACCGGGGACGTAGTTCAGTTGGTTAGAACGCTGCCCTAGCGTTCTATCTCACGCATATCTCTAGTCTTTTCAATTACTTGCTCAATAGCCGCTCGAAGCGCCCACCAGGGCGATCCAAGAGAGATAGGCACACAACGCGGATTCGGCTGCGTCGGCCCTCAGGGCGGCGCTGTTCGTCG
>JBGPJK010000104.1:0-12624 GCA_041485425.1 Terriglobia bacterium
CCCCTGAGGACATCATCCGCTCCGTGAAACATGGGATCTACGCCGTGAACTTCGGTGGTGGCCAGGTGGACATCACCAACGGCAAATTCGTGTTCTCGGCCTCCGAGGCCTACCTGATCGAAAATGGCCAGATCACTGCGCCGATCAAGGGCGCGACCCTGATCGGCAACGGCCCAGACGTGCTGACCCGCGTCTCCATGGTGGGCAATGACCTGAAGCTCGACGAAGGCGTCGGCACCTGCGGCAAAGATGGCCAGTCCGTGCCGGTGGGAGTCGGGATCCCGACCATCAAGATAGATCGCCTCACGGTAGGCGGAACCGCAAAACGCGACCTTGGCGGCTTCATGCAATAACCCCGAGCTCACCACAGAGGCACAGAGGCACAGAGAAGATGGGACAAGGATTTCGTTAGGCGAACGATCCAGCGATGATGGAAGCTCTCCCTCTTGCCATTGTCATCCCGAGCGAAGCGAGGGATCTTGGTTTCCCTCTGTGTCTCTGTGACTCTGTGGTGAATTGATTTCTTATGCCTGAAACCCAACTCGAAGCCCGAAACCAGAAACTCGAAACTGACTTAAGAAACCTCGCCCAGGACATCGTCCAGCGCGCCATGGCCGGCGGCGCTACCGCTGCCGAGTGCATCGTCCGCGAAGGTGACGAGTTCTCCACCGTCGTTCGCCTCGGCCAGGTTGAAACCCTCAAAGAGTCCGGCTCCAAGGCCATCGGCGTGCGCGTCTTCTACGGCAAGCACGCAGCCAGCACTTATTCCAGCGACTTCTCCCGCGCCAGCCTCGACCGCATGGTGAGATCCGCGCTGGAACTGGCGAACATCACCTCCGAGGACCCCTACGCCGGCATCCCGGAAGCTTCCCAACTCGGCTCCCTCCCAGGCGATCTCGATCTCTACCATTCCGACGTGTATTCGCTCCCCGGCGAAGAGCGCATCAGCTACGCGCGCCGCACCGAAAAGGCCGCGCTCGATTACGACCCACGCATCAAGAACTCCGAAGGCGGTTCCTTCGACGCCGCCACCGGCCACAAAGTCCTGGCCAACTCCCACGGTTTCGTCGGCGAGTACCGCCGCTCCTACTGTTCCATCGCTGCCGTGCCCATCGCCCAGGCCGACAGCGGCGCCATGCAGCGCGACTACTGGTTCTCCGTAGCCCGCAGCCTGAGCCGCCTGGAATCGCCCGAAGCAGTGGGCAAGATCGCCGCCCAGCGCACCCTGCGCCGCCTCGGCGCCCGCAAAGTCAAGACCGCGAAAGTCCCGGTAGTCTTCGATCCCATGGTGGCCAACTCCATCCTCGATCACATCTTCGAGGGAGTGAACGGTGACTCCGTCTATCGCGGCGCCTCCTTCCTGGCGGGCAAGCTGGGCCAGAAGATTGCTGCAGACCACGTCACCGTCATCGACGACGGCACCATGCCCGGCGGCTTCGGCACCAGCCCCTTCGACGGCGAAGGTGTCCCCACGCGACGCACGGTCGTGATTGAGAATGGCGTGCTGAAATCGTATCTGCTGAACACCTACACCGCGAAAAAGCTTGGCCTCCAGACCACCGCCAACGCCGCCCGCGGACTCGCCGGTACGCCCGGCATCGGCCCCGGCAACTACTTCCTGCAACCCGGCACCAAGACTCCCAAGGAAATCATTGCCGGGATCGCCGAAGGTCTGTACGTCACGGAATTTCTCGGCCACGGCGTCAATCTGGTCACCGGCGATTATTCTCGGGGAGCATCCGGGCTTTGGATCTCAGGCGGGGAACTCGCCTACCCGGTCGAAGAAATCACCGTAGCCGGCAACCTCAAAGAAATCTTCTTCAACATCTCGGAAATCGGCAACGACCTCGAATTCCGTGGCGCGGTGGCCTGCCCGACCATCCGTGTCGATGGCCTCATCGTTGGCGGCGAATAAAACCTCTCACCACAGAGACACGGAGGAAAAGACTTCTTTCGCCAGTGATTCACGCCGGTGCGCGCGAATAGACCAAAAGGATTGCCATCCCGAGCGAAGCGAGGGACCTTGGGTTTCCTCTGTGTTTCTGATGTGTTTCTGAGGCTCTGTGGTGAATTGATCCTCGATAGTACAATTTCCTCATGGGCGGACTCACTCAACCACCGCCGTTCGCGCAAGAACGCGACTCCAACTGGCGTCCCATTCTGCTGGGCGTCGCGCTGGTCGTAGTGGTGATTGGCGTTATCGCATTTCTCTTGCGCAGCCAGCCTAAGGGCACTGCCGCACTGCACCCCTACGCCGCCAACGTCAGGCTCTCCGATCTGAAAATGAGCGCCGCCGAGAACTTTGTCGGTGCCAGCGTCACCTATCTCGAGGGCACGGTTACCAACGCCGGCGACAAGACCGTGACCCATGCCTTAGTCCGCGTCATTTTCAAGGACGATATCGGCCAGGTTGTCGGCGATGACTCTGTTCCTTTACGCGTGCTGCAGCCCAGCGGCCCTTATCCCGACGCCGTCGACCTCAACGCCTCTCCCCTCGCCCCCGGCCAGAGCAAGCCTTTCCGCCTCACCTTCGAAAGCATTTCCACCCAGTGGAACCATCAGTATCCCGAGCTACAGGTCACCGACGTGACCGTGAAGTGAGTCGCCACGGATTCTCGCGGATCAACGCGGGTCATTTCTCGTCGTTATCCGTGGAAATCCGTGGCCGGTTTTCCATCGGCAATCGAAAATCGGCAATCGTTAATCCTTTACAATGCTGCCATGTCCGAAACCAAACCATTCCGCCTGACGGAGTCAGTCAAAGCTGCGGGTTGAGCTTCCAAGCTGAGTCCGGCGGCGCTGGACGCGGTGCTTGGGAAATTAGCCCGGCAACAGGACCCGAACGTGCTAGTCGGCTTCGATCACGCCGACGACGCCGGAGTGTATCAAATCGGGCCCTCGACCGCTCTGGTCCAGACCGCGGACTTCTTCACCCCCATCGTGGACGACGCCTACACCTTCGGCCAGATCGCTGCCACCAACGCCCTGAGCGACGTTTACGCCATGGGCGGCCGCCCGCTCACTTCTCTCGCGTTGGTGTGTTTTCCGGAAAAGGGTGATCTCGAAATTCTGCAGCAGATTCTTGCCGGCGGCCTGTCAAAGATGATGGAAGCTGGCTGCACGGTGATCGGCGGCCATAGCATCCGCGACGACGAAACCAAGTTTGGATATTCCGTCACCGGGTTGATTGATCCAAACAGGGTTTTCACGAACGGCGGCGCCAGACCTGGCGATCAGTTGTTGTTCACTAAGTCGCTCGGCACCGGCGTGATCTCCACCGCCATCAAGAAGGGAACTGCAAAGCAACAGTGGATCGATGCCGCGGTAAAGTCGATGACCACGCTGAACAAAACTGCGTGCGAAATAATCACGGGCCGCAGCGGCAACAATCACGCGGGGATGGTGGCCAACGACCAACGAGCAGCGACCAACGACCCATTCACCGTCCATGCCCTCACCGACGTCACCGGTTTCGGCCTAATCGGCCACGCCCGCGAGATGGCGCTTGCCTCGAACGTCTCGCTCCGCTTGCATGCCAATCGTATTTCTCTGCTCGAAGGCGCTCTGGAATGCGTCCGTGCCGGCAACATCCCTGGCGGTCTGAAAGCGAACCGCGAGTTCGCCGAGTGCCTGGTGGCTTACGAAGATGCAATCACGGACGACCTGAAAACTCTTCTCTTCGATCCGCAAACCGCCGGCGGTCTGCTCATCTCTGTTGTGCCTGACGACTCCGTTGAACTCACCGGCGCTCTCAACGCCGCCGGTGTCCCTGCCGTCGAAATCGGTGAAGTCCTGCCCTCCTCAAAGCCGCTGATCACCATCACCGGATAATTCCAGCATCTCTCACCGCCCCGATCTCATCTATTTACCACGTGTGGGACCTGGTTTCTGACCCGGTTCGGCAGTACGAACCACCGTAGCGAACTTTTTCCGGAGCATTCATCATGATCTCTCGCCATTTAGGAACCACCGGCCTCACCGTTTCCGCCCTCGGCCTCGGCTGCATGGGCATGTCCGAGTTTTACAGTGGACGTGACGACAACGAATCCATCGCCACCCTCCACCGCGCCCTCGAACTCGGCATCCACTTCCTCGACACCGCCGATGTTTACGGCCCCTACAAGAACGAAGAACTGGTGGGAAAAGCGATCCGTGGCCGCCGCGACCAGGTCGTCCTCGCCACCAAGTTCGGAATCGTCCGCGACCCGAACAACGCCACCGTGCGCACCGTAAACGGCAAGCCCGACTACGTGCGTTCCTCCTGCGAAGCCAGCTTGCGCCGCCTCGCAGTGGACCACATTGATCTCTATTACCAGCACCGCGTCGATCCCACTACTCCCATCGAAGAAACCGTAGGCGCTATGGCGGAACTGGTCAAAGCAGGCAAGGTGCGCTATCTCGGCTTGTCCGAAGCGAGCCCCAGGACGCTGCGCCGGGCCGCCCAGGTCCACCCCATTGCCGCTCTGCAGACCGAGTACTCGCTGTGGACGCGTGATCCTGAAGACGAAATCCTCGCCACCTGCCGCGAACTCGGAATCGGATTCGTGGCCTACAGCCCGCTTGGACGCGGCTTCCTCACCGGACGTTTCGCCCGCTTCGAAGACCTCCCCGCCGACGACTACCGCCGCTTCTCCCCCCGCTTCCAGGGAGAAAACTTCCAGAAGAACCTTGACCTGGTGCACCGCGTCGAACAGATCGCCAAAGAGAAAAGCTGCACCCCGGCGCAGCTTGCCCTGGCCTGGGTGCTGGCGCAAGGCAACGATATCGTCCCCATCCCCGGCACCAAGCGACGCCCATACCTCGAGGAAAACGCCGGCGCCCTGAACGTCCAGCTCACTCCCGACGACCTCCGCCGCATCGCCGTAGTCGCTCCAAAAGGTGTTGCCGCCGGTCTGCGCTATCCCCAGCACATGATGGACCTGGTAAACCAGTGAGCGGTTCCAGGGTTCGTTGAAGATTTCCGAAATACGCGCTGACACTCGCCGCCGGGACGCTTAGAATATCTGCCATCATGCTCGACAAGAAAACGCACACCATGCGAAAGCGGTTCGGCGACTCCGAGTTGGCTGCAATTGGACCCGAGATATTGCCCACCCACATGGAATTTCCCGATCTAGTTGGTGACGATTGGGGAATTGACGACTTCCTTCCTCCCGGTTGCGACATCAGCCAGGTCTCTGCGGTCGGCAAGCCGCGTGAGTTCCAGCGCTTCTTCGCGCGTGAACTCATGTGGCAATCCGACGAATGTCCTGACTTTCTGGTGGCCCTCTCGATGGCCGTGCGTTCTGTACGCATCGATCCCGCTTGTCTGGATGCGCGGCTTCTGCTCGCTGACTTTGCCGGCGGTCCCGCAGACGAGTACATCGAAGAACTGCGCCGCATCGTCGCCCTGGGAGAGCAGGATCTGGGTGCGCGATTCTTTGAGGAAAACCGAGGCAGATTTTGGGGGGTCATGGAAACCCGGCCGTACATGCGAGCCCGGGCAAAGCTCGCCGAGGAGTTGCACAAGGCGCGTCGCACCAGCGAGGCTATGGCTGAGTACGAGGCCCTTCTCTCCCTCAATCCCAATGACAATCAGGGTCTGCGTTATCCGCTGCTCGGTTGCTACCTGGAAGAGGAGTGGTTGGAGGGCGCCCGGCGGCTTTTTCGCGACTACGAAGCTGAAGGCAGCGCGATGTTTGAGTGGGGCCGTGTACTCGAACGATATCTCGCGGATGATTTGGCCGGTGCGGTGGAAGCGCTGACGCAGGCACGGCGAACCAATTCTCATGTCGAGCCATTCCTGACCGGTAAAAAGAAGCTGCCCAAGTCCCGTCCCGATTTCTACGAGCCCCACCATGTCACAGAGGCCATTTTGTGCATGGATGAAATCGGAGGGGCCTGGAGACGTCATGCCGAGGCGATCGCCTGGCTGAAACGAGAGCATGGAAGTGGGAATCTCTTTGTGGAGGAGCGGCAGTCGAAACGCATCAAGGGAAAAAAGAAGTCGCGGTTTTCCTCTTCAGTCATGTAGGAGTCGTAGTTCCCGAACTGCACGCGAAAGTGTGTGGGAGAGTAGGTCGTTGCCGGCATAAATAAAGGCCGACCATGGGAGAAAGTGATCCATAATCTCGACTTGCTATCCGGCAGGTCGTAGACGACGGAAGATTCACCCATGCCCGGGTGGCGCGGACACTCTTGTCCGCGGCTTTTGACCCTCACAAACAATTGAATCAAGCAGCCCCCCGATCTGTGACAACTGAACCACAACCGTGCTTGCCCTTCCAGGAGAGCAGAGCCGCCCCACGCAGTCACGCGGGCAGGAGTACCCGCGCCACACGCGCGAAACATCAGCAGCTTCCAGTCTCCCTCCCCCTGTTCGATTCCGAACATCGCGTCCCGCGAGCGAACACCTTGCTACCCTGGGCCTTGTGGCCCCGGTCTGCTAAGTACGCGCACGCAAACGAGTCTCTTCTGGCCGGCCCGCGGCACGCCACGTGCACTCCCCACAAGGGAGTAGGTTGTCTACATGCACGGGATGTAGGCTAATCTACATCCAGGGCGTGTTATGCCGTTCTGGGTGCCCGTGGGGGACCGTGAAAAAACGTTACCAGAACCGGATTGAATTGCTGCAAGGTACGCTCGACCTGCTCATTTTGCAGACGCTGCAGTGGGGACCGCAGCACGGATACGGCATTAGCCATGCCATCCGCCTCAACTCCGGCGAGGTGCTCGAGGTCGAGACCGGGTCTCTCTATCCGGCCCTGCACCGCCTGGAGCGCGAGGGCTGGATCAAATCGGAGTGGAAGGTTTCCGAAAACAAGCAGCGCGTCAAGCAGTACCGGCTCACCGTGTCGGGAAAGAAGCAGCTCGTCTCGGAACGCTCGCGCTGGGCACAGTTGTCGGTCGCCATCGCCGGCATTCTGAAGCCGGCAACGATGGGAGAGTGAGCCATGCGTTCCCCACTGTGGCGGCGACGGCAGGATGACGACTTGGACGAGGAACTCCGCGGCCATCTCCAGATGGCGGTGCGCGACCGCAGGGAGCGCGGCGAGACGGCGGCCCAGGCCGAACAATCCGCCCGCCGGGAGCTCGGCAACGCTGGCTTGGTGAAGGAAGTCACACGCGACATGTGGGGATGGAATTCTCTCGAACGGCTGGTTCAGGATCTGCACTATGGCCTGCGCATGCTGGTGAGGTCGACGAGCTACACGGCGATCGCCATCCTTACGCTGGCACTGGGCATCGGCGCCAACACAGCGCTATTCTCAGTGGTCAATGGCGTGCTCCTCAATCCGCTGCCCTTCCCCGAGCCCAACCAACTTGTCACCCTCCACGAAAACAAGCCGAACTTTGAAGGAGGCTCGGTCTCGTATCCGAATTTCCTCGACTGGCAGAGAGAGAACCACACATTCTCCTCCATGGCCATTTCTCGCGTGTACGCCTTCAGTCTTACCGGCGCCGGCCAAGCTGAGCAGGTGAGCGCCGAGTTGATTTCCTCCGACTTTTCCCGTTGCTCGGCGTGAAGCCCGTGATCGGCCGCAACTTCGCGCCAGGGGAAGATCGGGTCGGCGCCGGCCCTGTGGCGCTCATCAGTGCGGGCTTGTGGAAACGCAAATTTGGTTCCGCGCCAGACGTCCTGGGCAAGAGCATGACTTTGGGTGGCAAGGACTACACCATCGTCGGCGTGATTCCCGCGAGTTTTCATCTCGCAATTCCGAGCTTCCGTGACCGCGCAGTGTACGTCCCTATCGGCCAGTGGACGAACCCATTGCTGCTGACTCGCGGCGCCGGCCTGGGGATTCATGGGATCGGCCGGCTCAAGCCCGGCGTCACCATCGAGCAGGCCCGGGCCGACATGGAGGGAATCACGCGCAACCTCGCAGCCGCTTATCCGGATGCCGACAAGGGTATTAGCGCGAAGCTCGTCCCGCTGAAGGAACAAATGGTGGGCGATGTCCAGCCGTTTCTGTTGCTGCTTCTGGGCGCAGTTGGCTTCGTCCTCCTGATCGCGTGCGTGAACGTCGCCAATCTGCTGCTGGCGCGCTCCACCGGCCGAGTTCGGGAATTTGCCATTCGTGCCGCCCTCGGCGCCAGCCGGGCACGCGTGGTCCGCCAACTGCTCACCGAGAGCGTTCTGCTCGCCATTGTCGGCGGTGGGCTCGGCTTGCTGTTGGCTGCATGGGGAACACGGGCTGCCCTCGGAGTGCTGCCCACCGCCTTGCCACGTGCGGAAGAAATCGGACTCGACGCTCGCGTCCTCCTCTTCGCTACGGCGATTTCGTTGCTGGCAGGGATTTTCTTCGGCTTGGCGCCGGCGTTCAAAGCCTCGCAGCCCGACTTGCACGAAACCCTCAAGGAAGGCGGTCGGGGGGCAAGCGGCGCTCGCTACCGCGCCCAAGGTGTCTTTGTCGTGGTCGAGATGGCCTTGGCGCTGGTGCTGCTGGTCGGCGCAGGACTGATGATCCGCAGCCTGGCCGGGCTGTGGAATGTCGACCCGGGTTTCAGTCCACACAATGTCTTGAGCTTCGGGCTTTCCTTTCCCCCCTCCATGATGAAGGCAAGCCCGGACGCGATACGCGAGGCCTTTCGTGCCTTCGATGCCAAGCTGGCATCGACTCCCGGCGTTCGCGCCGTCTCGCAGACGTGGGAATCAGTTCCCCTGAGCAGCGACGACGAGAATCTGTTCTGGCTCGAAGGCCAGCCTAAACCGTCAAGCGAGAACGACATGAACTGGGCGATTGACTACATCGTCGGGCCGGATTACCTGAAGGTCATGGGCATTCTGCTCCAGCGCGGCCGCTTCTTCACTCCCCAGGATAATGAGCACTCGCCACGTGTCATGGTGATTGACGACGTTTTTGCCCGCAAGTATTTTCCGAATCAAGATCCCCTCGGCAAGCGCATCAACCTGAATAACGGCAACGTGCAGGCGGAAATCGTGGGCGTGGTGGGGCACGTGAAGCAATGGGGGCTCGACTCGGACGACACCCACTCTCTCCGGGCCCAGTTTTATCTTCCGTGCATGCAGATGCCGGACGAGTACATTGCCATGGCGCCCTCGGGCGCGGGCGTTGTGGTGCGTTCCGAGGAAACCGCGACGGCGCTGTTCGATGCCATTCGTCACACCAGTGAGCAAATGAGCAGCCAGCAAGTGATCTACGGCGCTGAGACCATGGATGAGGTTATCTCGGACTCGCTGGCCGACCGCCGGTTCTCGATGATTCTGTTGGGAACCTTCGCGGCGCTCGCGCTCCTGCTGGCCAGCGTAGGCATCTACGGCGTTATCTCCTATCTGGTGGGCCAGCGGACACATGAGATCGGCATCCGCCTGGCGCTGGGCGCGCAACGTAAGGACGTGCTGCGGTTGATCCTGGAACAGGGCGGAAGGCTGGCGATTATGGGGATCGCGATTGGCTTCGCCGCCGCCCTCGGGCTCACGCGTCTCCTGGCCGGCATGCTCTTCGGCGTAACGCCGACCGACCCGGTAACCTTCGCCGCGGTGGCGCTGCTACTGTGCAGCATCGCGCTCCTCGCGTGCTATGTGCCCGCCCGCCGTGCCATGCGCGTCGATCCGATGGTGGCCCTGCGCAACGAGTGACCTTTCTTGGAGGCGAGCGCCCCGCTCACTTCACCAACACATCCCAGGCCACGGGGCGCACCTTAGTTCTGTACGGAGTGAGGGAGCAGTCTGCGAAAGTGATTCACCAGGCCGAGTTCGAAGAAGTCATCGGCCAAGCCAACATCTGCGAGAATGTCCAGCACGCGCTGCGCCGGGCGGAAGAAGTATTCGAAAAGTTGGAAGTGACGGGCGCGGTCGGCACGAAGTGATGCGGGACCGTGGTGCCCCCCCACGAACCTAGGCCTTGGTTTGCGCCAGCGGCGCCAGCGTGGCCTTAGTCAGCCTGACGTAGTCGGCAGGGGCGAGCAGGATCTGCAAACCGCGAACGCCGGCTGAGATGGAAATCACATCGAACAGTTCGATGGTCTGGTCCACGTGACGGGATAGTCTTTTTTCCCCGCCACAGCGGTAACTCCGCCACGGACGTATCCGGTGAGCGCCTGCAGTTCTTTCACCGGTACGAGTTGAATTTTGCGGGCACCGGAAGCCACAGCCAGGGCTTCCAGGTCGAGCTCTGCGTTGCTGGGGACCACCGCCATGCGGATTCCGCTGCGATCGCCACGCGCCACCAGCGTCTTGAAGACCTGCTCCGCGGGAAGGCCAATCTTCGCGGCGACGGTTTCTGCAGCAAGGTCGTCGGGATCGACTTCGTATTCGCGGAGTTCATAGTGAATCCCAAACTGATCCAGCAGCCGGATGGCGTTGGTCTTGTGGGCCACGGCTCAATTCTAAGCGGCGCAGGCCGCTACGGAGCGGGAGAGGTTCCAACACCCGTTTGCTATGCAAGCCTCGTCCGCTTTATAGTCTCAGCCTGAAGCTTGGAAGCTTGCCGATGCTGCGAATGCTGCTTCACTGGGTATTGAGCGCGCTTGCGATATGGATCGTTTCGCGCCTGGTGCCCGGCTTTTACGTGAGCGGGGTCACTGCGGCGCTGATCGCGGCCGTTGTGATCGGCTTCGTCAATGCCACCCTGGGAGTGTTCCTGAAGATCGTCACCTTCCCGTTGACCATCCTCACTCTGGGACTCTTCTGGCTTGTCATCAATGCCGCGATGATTGAGTTGGCCTCGACCTTCGTCCCGGGATTCCGCATCGCGAGCTTCGCTGCCGCATTCTGGGGAGCGGTCGTGCTCAGCTTGGTGAACATGCTCCTGAAGTGGCTTTTGGTGCCACGGCGGGAGCGCGGCTAAAGCAGCATTCCGCCCTTGGTAGTCGGCCCTCAATTTAGCCCACTGAAGCAGTGCCGGTTTTCTGCACGGCCGTTCAAGTCTTTCCCCGGTAGCAGAGCGGTTGCTGCCGCAGGTCTATAATGCGCTCCGGTTTCTTCCGACAAGGAGATTGCTATGCCCATCACGCGACGAGCCGGGAGAACGAACATCTCCAGTATTGATCGTTCCGTGATCTGGTCCTGAGCCGAGGCGGTGCTGAAGTAGCGCGGCGTAGTTTGCTCGCCACAGCCCGCGGGACGCCGCTACACGCTTCAGCTCTTTCGCGGCTTCAGAGCAGCCCATTCCTCTTCCGTCAGCATTCGACCGAGGGCGCTAAACTCGCCGGCACCCTGCAGCCACTCGCCGCCATCCATGGTGACAACCTCGCCGTTGATGTAGCCGGAGCCGTCGCTCACCAGGAACGCCGCCAGATTGGCAAATTCTTCTACCGTGCCGAAGCGGCCCAGGGGGTTTCGCTCGCGGGCGAACTTTTCCAGTTCCGGCCGGGGGAGCAGGCGAGAGAACGCGCCTTCGGTGGGAATCGGCCCTGGCGCGATCGCGTTCAGGCGGATGCCACGGTTGCCCCATTCGACCGCCAGGCTGCGGGTCAGCGCTTCGACGCCTGCTTTGGAAACCGCCGAAGGGACCACGTAGGCGGAGCCCGTCTTGGCGTAGGTGGTGGTAATGTTCAGCACCGTGGCACGGTTTCCGGTATTCAGCCACCTGCGGGCGCAAGCCATGATGACGTTGATCGTGCCCACCAGCACGATGCTGATGACTGCCTCGAAGGCGCGCGGAGAGAGTTCTTCCGTGCGCGCCAGAAAATTTCCCGCAGCATTGTTCACCAGGATATCGAGCGGGTCGTCTTTCCAGATGGTCCCGATCATTTCGTCCACGGCCTGCGGATTGCGAACATCGCAGGGGCGGGAATGGATCGTACCCCCGGTGACACGGCCCAGCTCCGCCTCGGTTTCGGACAAGATCTCTTTGCGACGCCCGCAGATGTAAATTGTGGCCCCCAGTTCGAGGAAGCGTCGGGCCATGCCTTTGCCCAATCCAGTGCCCCCGCCGGTAATGAGGATGCGCTTGTCATGCAGCAGGTCGTGTCGGAACATGATGGGTCGCCTTTCGAGCAAAAGTGGGGCCAAGCAGCGATTCTAATGCACGAGCTCTGAGTGGAGACGGGGCCTCAGGTGGCCGGCGAGCGCCGGCGCTACGGCTCGCATGCCACCCGGAAGCCGTAGTCCGCATACTGAAACTGCGGCGGGATGCTGGAACGGGCGGCGCAGCGGGTCACCTTGATGTGGTGGCGCCAGGAGCCTCCGCGGGAAGCACGGCGGTCGCCGCTTTCCGGCCCGCGCGGGTTCCGTTCGGGTGAATTCGCATAGTAGTCAGCTTGGTACCAGTCGCTGCACCACTCGTGCACGTTCTCGCAGATGTCATACAGGCCGAAAGCGTTTGGAGCATACCGGCCCACCGGCTCTGGTCCCGTCTTCCAGCGCCGGTCGTAATCCGGGAGCGATTGCGGCGACGCGTCACCCCAGGGAAACAGCTTGCCTTCCACTCTGCCGCGGGCCGCGCGTTCCCATTCGGCCTCGGTCGGTAGACGATAGTTTCGGCCGGTGGCTGCGCTGAGCCACTCGCAACACTTCACACCTTCGAACCACGACACTGCGGCTACCGGCTGCTCGGGATGGTTAAAGTTTGGGTCGTTCCAGCAAGGTGGCGGTGGATTGCCGGTCGCGTGCAGGAAGCGCGCGTAGTCGGCATTCGTCACCTGGCACTTGGCCATGAGAAACGCATCGACCCAGACGCG
>JBGPJK010000105.1:0-12611 GCA_041485425.1 Terriglobia bacterium
AGCAGCCGTAACGGAACCAGCGACGGCGAACCAACCTCCGGCTCAGCCCCGCCGCCGCACCATGCCGCGCCGGATCCTGTGGGCCACGCTCACGCTGTTTCTGGGGATTGTTGCTTTGGGTTGGTGGCAGTGGTACCAAACGTGGACCGAATTGGAGTCGCGCCTGCCCGGCAAAATCGCAGCCGTAGAATCGCCGCAAGCTACGGTGCCGCCCGCGCTCATGGAGCAGCTGGTAACCCACAAAGTCGATCCGGTGTATCCCGAAGAGGCGCGTCGCGCCAACGTCCAGGGCACGGTGGTGCTCGCCGCCGTCATTGGACGGGATGGCACCGTAGTGAACCTCCGTCCAGTCAGCGGTCCGGACGCGCTTGCCCCGGCCGCGATCGACGCCGTGAAATGGTGGCGCTACCAGCCCTATCGTGTGAATGGTCAGCCGGTGCAAGTGGAGACGACGGTCGCGGTGGAATTCCAGCCGTGATTTTTCTCGGCACTGGGTGCTGGTTCACGAAAGTTCTTGCCGCAACTTGTACCGCTGCAATTTGCCGGTCGCCGTCTTGGGCAACTCCGGAAAAAACTCCACCCACCGCGGACGCTTGAACACCGGCAAGCGGCTGACTACGAATTCCTGCAACTCGCGCGCCAGGTCGGCCGTCCCAACGCCGCCGTCTTTTAACACCACGCACGCCACCGGCTTGATCAGCTCATCTCTATCCTGACGCCCGATGACCGCTACCTCCTGCACCGCCGCATGCTCGATCAGCACGCTCTCAATTTCCACCGGACTCACCCACACCCCGCTGCACTTGAGCATGTCGTCGGAGCGCCCGGCGTACCAGAAATAGCCGTCCTGATCCTGGTAATACTTGTCCCCGGTGCGGATCCAGTGACCTTCCATGGTGTCTTTGGTCTTCTCGTGCTGGTTCCAGTAGTGCGAACAGACCGAGTCGGCCTTGACCAGCAGGTTGCCGATGTCGCCCCGCTTCACCGGCAGATTCATCTCGTCTACAATCCGCGCTTCGTACCCCGGAATGATCAGCCCGCTCGAACCGGGCCGCACCGCGCCCGGCGGGTTGGCGATGAACATGTGCAGCGCCTCGGTCGATCCGATCGCATCCAGGATCTCCACCCCGAAGCGTTGCTGGAAGCGGTGAAACAGGGCTGCGGGCAAGGATTCGCCGGCAGAGACCCCGTAACGAACCGAGGACAGATCGAACTCGCGCTCGCCGTGCCAGGCCAGCAGCGCCGCGTAGTTCGAGGGCACCGAGAAGAACAGAGTCGGCTGGTGGCTCGCAATCACTGCGAAGACCGGCTGCGGCTTCGGCGCTCCCGGCCACAGAATACTGGTCCCACCCACCGCCAGGGGAAAGTACAACCCGTTGCCCAATCCGTACGCGAAGAACAGCTTGGCCACGCTGAAGCAGCGATCCTGCTCCGTCATCCCGAGGATGCCCTTCGCATAGCGCTCCGCGCAGACCACCATGTCGTGCTGCAGGTGGACGCAGGCCTTGGGGAATCCGGTCGATCCGGAAGAATACAGCCAGAACGCGGCATCATCTTTATTAGTAGGCTCGGCTGAGAGTTCCGGCGAGCTCTGCGCCATCAGTTCGCTGAACGCTGAAGTTCCGGCGGGCGCGTCGCCGCCGACCACGACGATGTGCTCCAGGTAACGCAGCCGCTCCCTTGGCACAGCCTCGATCTGCGGGTACAGCGATTGGCTGACGATCGCCACCCGCGCCCGTGAGTTGTTGAGCATGTATTCGTAGTCTGCGGGCTTGAGCAAGGTATTGACCGGAACGGGCACGGCGCCGATCTTGATGGCGCCGAAGAAGCTGGCCGCAAACTCCGGCGTATCCAGCAACAGCAGCAGAACCCGCTCTTCGATGCGCACGCCCAGCCGGCGAAGTCCGTTGCCCACGCGGTTGACCCGCTCGCAGAGTTGCTGGTAGCTGACGCGAGCCTCTTCGCACTCGATGGCGATTTTCGGGCCGCGGCCTTCCGCCAGGTGGCGATCGACAAAGTACGTCGCGGCGTTGAATTCTTCCGGCAGGACGATGGCTGCACCCGCGGTCATTTGGAGGTGAGGCGGTGCTTGCGGAAGGCATGCAGCACGATGGCGCTGCTGATGCCGAAACATCCCACCGCTCCCAGGGCCATCATCTGGGCGACTTGCGGACGCAAGCGGAGCTGGTCGGCGAACAGTGCGGCCAGCGCGAACAGAATCCCCAGGACGTTGAGCCACACCGGCGGGTGTACGGCGCTGGCTTGCTCGCGATTGTAGAAACGCACTTGCAGCAGGACCGCCGCCAATCCGATGGCCGCCACCACCACCACCGCGAGCGGGCTGAAGAAGGCGCCGCGATTGGTAAAGATCACCACCAGCGCCAGCACCCCGCAGAGCAAGCCGGAAGCAATCACGGTCCAGCGGCGCGGTTTGCCGGTGTTAGTCAAATGCGTCCTCGGATGTAACGGCCCATTGTAGACAGAATGTTCGGGGAGAACCAGTCGTCGGTCGTCAGCCGTCAGCCAAGCCGTAGCGCCGGCGTCCCGCCGGCTGTCGCGGGGGCGTCCCGCCCCCGTCCGGCGCCGTTCCTGTTTACTCTCTAGTACCGGGCACCCCCTAACCATGACCTGGATTTGGCAGGTAGCAAGGTGCGGAGGCGTCGCGGAACTTCATGGTGAAACAGCGAGGCTTGGTGGTGCGTTGGGTTCGGCCCAATGTGATGAGTGCGTCGGTGATGAGTGCCCGCCCTTTCGCAAAGAACGCGAAACGGAGGGAACCACCCCGAGGCTTACGATCGGTCGATGACGTGGCGAAAGCTAAGCCGCCTGCCGGTGCCCTCGGTGGACGAGCGACTCTTTCTTCTTGACTTACGCCCGATATTGGATAGAGTTACCGTTCTTCCCCCGAAATTTATCGGCTACTACTTTGAGGAGCAGGGCTATGGTTTTCTGCACTCCTTGAGTGGTGCCCTCACTTCTTTGCGGGTTAGCCATGGAGCTCACGTTCCTCGAAATCGGCTTAGTTTTGCTACTTGCCAACTGCATTTTCCTTGTTCTGCTTTGGCGACGGGATTCAGTTCGGTCAGTCACCGCTTTGCTGGTGAACCTACGGGAAGGGCAGGTAAACCAAGAGCGACTATTTCAAGATGAACTCGGCCGAAGCCGCGTGGAGAGCTCTGGAATTGCGCGCGAGCACAGGCAGGAAATAGTCAATTCGTTCCAGTCTCTGTCGGATACGGTTTTCGGCCGAATGGCGGAATTCGGACAATCGCAAACAGCGAAGCTGGACGCCTTTTCAGGACAGCTCAGGGACATAGCCGAGGGAATGGGCCGCAAGGTCGATTCCAGTCGAGAGACTGTTGACGAAGTGCTGAGGTCTGTTGCCGCCGACACAGGACAGCTGCACACGGAGTTTCGGACGGAGATCAAGAACGCTCTTGACGCGCTGGCGCGAACTCTGGACCTGAGGGTCAGTGAGGGAATGAGCAATCAGAAAGTTCAATTGGAGTCCACCTCATCGGCCCTAACTCAGGCGCTTGGTGCATCGAGTAGGAGCAACTCCGAGGCCATCGAGCAGCTCCGATCTGCCGTGGAGACCAAGCTTCTTGCTATCCAGAACGATAATTCCGCCAAGCTAGAACTGATCAGGAACAACGTTGAACGAAAGCTGTCAGAGGCGACAGGGAACCTTACGAATGCGATCGACACCTTGTCCAGAAGAACCACGGAGGCGGCGGAGGGTCTGAAGAGCAGTGTAGAGAGCAGATTGGCTTCTATCCAAAGCGACAACAGCTTGAAGCTGGAGGAAATGCGAAAGACGGTGGACGAAAAGCTACACTCGACCCTAGAGCAACGGCTGGGTGAAAGCTTTCGCATCGTCAGCGAGCGTTTGGAGCAGGTACACGCGGGGCTTGGCGAAATGAGGACGCTAGCGTCGGGCGTCGGCGATCTGAAAAAGATCCTCATGAACATTCGGGCGCGCGGAAACTGGGGAGAAGTGCAACTGGGAGCCTTGCTGGAGCAAATGCTCACCCCGGATCAGTACTCGATGAACGTGCGTACAAATCCCGACTCGAATGAGAGGGTAGAGTATGCGATCAAGCTACCGGGCAAGGACTCTGCAGGAGATTCCGTCTGGCTTCCAATAGACTCGAAATTCCCCCACCAAGACTACGAACGGCTTATCGAAGCAGCCGAGAATGGGGATGCTGCGGGGGTGAACGCGCACGCGGCAGCGCTGGAGGAAAGCATATGCGCAGAGGGAAGGAAGATACATGAGAAGTATGTCAATCCGCCTCACACGACCGATTTCGCAATTCTTTTTCTTCCGACGGAAGGTTTGTTCGCAGAGATTTTGCGACGTCCAGGGATTTGCGATCGTACTTTACGCGAGCGGATCGTGTTAGCCGGTCCGACGACCCTAGCGGCATTACTAAGCAGCCTGCAAATGGGATTTCGAACGCTTGCGATTGAGAAACGCTCGGCCGAGGTCTGGGATGTACTAGGCGCTGTAAAGACCGAATTCGGCAAGTTTGGTAACGCGCTCGCGACCGTGGAGAAAAAGCTGCACGAAGCTAGCAACAAGCTCGGGGATGTTCGTACCCGTTCGCGTGTGCTGACGAGGAAGCTGAGAGATGTGCAGGAGCTGCCCAGCACGGATTCGGAACGACTTCTGCAGCTGGGCTCGTTATCAATCGCCGCCGTCGCCGATGATGAGGTGGGGAGCTCGGAGGATGTCGATGGCAAGGCCACACCAGAGAGTCCAGAGTAATTGCTGTGCGGACCGGTGGCATCGAAGGATTCAGCTTGAGGGCTGACCCACCGTTCGCGGGTTTCGAAAAGGGGCGGGTCACCCCAGGTTTCTTTTGACGTACTCGCTGCGGAAAGGGTTGCGGAAAGGGAGGGCCACCCGCTAGAACACGCGCAGATTCAATTCAGATAAAACCCCGACAGTTTCCGCTTCCACATTGGCATCTATGAGTACCATTGTGCTGGGTCTCGCCATAGTCGCAAGTCAACTCCTCGCCCCGCCGAATCGTCCGCAAGGCATAGAACTCGACCCTTCCCCCAAAGATACGTATAAAAGTGTTAGGCGAGCATGAGTGGTTAACGTAGCGAAACTCGTTTCCGTGCTTAGAAGCATCAATCGCTTTCCCGTGGTCTAGCTCAACAATCGCTATCCTTCGCCGGCCGCTGGCACGTTTATCGGCTTCAGGCTGGCTTATTATTTCTCCGCCAAGTTCGCCGAGCTTCTGTCTTGCTTTGATTGCAGACCTCGCAAAGACCCCTTTCCCATCAATAAGGCTGGGCCGCACTTGAACCTGGAAGCGTGGGGCAGATCCGCACCGGCCGCTGTTTGTGTTCTTAGTCAAGCGAGGAGTCAGCGGAAGAAATGTCGCAACGCTCACAAAACTAGGCAATCTTTTCCCAAACGGTCGTTCCACTCATCAAGGTGCCGTCCGAACCGTACTGGCACCAAACTCCATTTAGCTTGGTGGGCGAGTCCTTCTTTAGCATCACCATACCAACCAAGTCCTTTGACGCCTTCTCACCTGCGTAGGAGAGGGTAATAACAAACTGAGTGGTCTTGCCATGAAAGTGCGACCGGCCGAACTTTAGTGTCGAGCCCTCGCCCTTTACCAGCTGACCATTTACTTGAGTAATTTCGACCTGGTCCCTTATCGGATTTGTTGAGACGGTGGTTGGAGAGGCAATAAGCCATGTACAGTCCCAGCTTCCCCTGAGATAGTTATCCTTTGTCTGCCTGAACCGATTCTCGATCTGCTCTCGAAAAATACCGATAATACCGCCCACAATAGCGCCCACGACTGCTGAAAGAATTGCTTTACCGACAACGCCAACTGTTGATTCGAGCAGCATCTTGACGCCTCCCGACACAAGTATCAACTGGCTTGCGCAGAGCCGGAGGTACGCTACCGGCCCTGTGCAAAGACAAATGATTCAGCTCTTCTACTCAGGTACAGGAACGGTGAAGGTGGCGGTCTTGTAATGTGCGGTCACCTCCACACCGTAAGATCCGCCGGAACCCCCGACACAACTGCAGCCTCCGAACGGTATACATTGGGTGCTCCCACCGCCACCCGCGAATATTTGGAACCCAACAACGCTCGCCGATGCCATTGAAACGTTTCGAATCCCCGAGTTGCCGACTTTGTTAGTCTCTCGGATGGTGACACCCTGTATATGCCAAGTTGGATCTACAACAGAGCGGTCAAGATACTCAACGTTTGGAATGCCAATCTGAACCTGCCGACCTGTATCCTGACAGCCGCCTGCTGATTGGTATTCGTTACCGATCACCGCCGTTGGTGGCAGTTGCACGCTCTTGTTTTTTGCCTGCGCAAACAGGAAACTTGCCAGGGCTAGCACCGCAACGGTTGAAAACACCACGCATGTGCTTTTGTTCATTGTTGTTTCCTCCTGATTCTTAACTTCGGGAATCTCTTCTCGGAAAAGCGGCGAATGTTAACTCAAGGGCATTCCTCTCCAACGAAAATGTTTGCCGTGTTCCGGAAACCGAACAGACTCCTGTTCAGAGCGAAGAGGCTTGGCCGGGTTGCCGGGTGCCCGATTCTTTCTCGGCGGGTGGAGTTCCTCCCTCTTGTTCCGTTTCCAGAACAGGAATCAGTTTTCTTCTCCAACCAGGGTGCACGAGGTTTTTAATGATCCCCACGGTGGGGAGTCTCATTCAAGTGTCCCAGGAGGTTCACGCATGCAGTCCAGCGGTGCAAGTCCGAGCCGCTCAGTCAGCGGTCATAGCCAACCCGATAATCCATCAAGCGCTAGGAAGCCCTATAACCCTCCAAAATTCGCAGTTCTGACACCAGATCAGGCCGAGGCAGAGCTTCAGGCCAAAGGCCTGCCGGGAGACCCGGGGGGGCCCGTGCTAGCGAACCTTGTTCCGAAACCAGAACAAAAACAACTCTTCGGATCACACGCGGAGCCTCATCCCTAGACTAGCCGCGGAGCGAACACTTAGTGACGGAGTGACCCTCCTCAGCCGGGACACCTCGTTTCCCGAAGCCCTTTGTTTTCAAAGACCGCTATAGGGGGGAGGGGGGTACCCGGTACCAGAGAGTAAACAGGACACGGGCTTGCAAGAATGACCGCCAGACAGGACTCACCCGGCTACTGCGGGTCTTCCGGGGCCGGCTCGCTCTGTCCGTTCTCGGCGGGCGCGAGCGGAAGCTGGGAGATGCCGCCCAGCAAGCCGCGTTCCTGGGGCGAGAACTGGCTCTTGAACTTCTCGGACTCGATCACCTGCTGGCGCTGCCCGGGCGGCATGGCGCGCAAGTCCTCGATCGCCGTCTGCAGCTTTTGCCGGCGTTCCGGCGGAAGCTGCTGCAACTGGGAGAAGAGCTGCCGCGCCTGATCTTTCTGCTGCGGAGTCAAGTGCTCCCAGGTCTCCATCCGGTTCAGGACGCGCCTCTGCTTCTCCGGCGGCAGACTGTTGAAGCGCTGGAGCTGCTCGCGCAACTGCTGCTGCCGCTGCGGAGGAAGGCTTTGGAATTGGGTGTCGCTTTGCAGGGCTTTTTCCTGCTGGTCGGGAGGCAGGTCTTTGTAGCGGCGCAACCAGTCCCCGGCGTGGCGGCCTTGCCGCCGCGCCTCGTTGCGCTGCGGGGCACGCTCGTTGCGACGATTTTGTTGGGCCAATCCCGGTGAGGCGGCAAATCCCAGCCCCAGGCTGGTCGTCGCCAACCACACCGTCATCCAATTCAGACGGAACACCTTATCCCCCGTCCTCCCCAAGTCCTGAACTTCGCCCCATTGCCACTCTACGGATTCGCGTTCACATCCTGCTGCACTTGCAAATCATCGAGCACATCGAAATCGGAATACAGATCGTGATTGCTGTCGAGCGCCTGCAGATCGCCCACCGCCGTGCCGGGTTCCACCACGGCCGCAGTGGTCGTATTGTTATCGCTCCCACCGTTGATCCGAACCAGAGTAATGCTCGCCGCCATCAGCACCGCAAATGCGAGCGCCAGCGCAGGCTTGCGGAACCATTGCATCCAGCCGGCAGGCTTGGCCACTTCCTCCCGCAGGCGAGCCTGCAGCCGCACTTCAAAGTACGGCGACGGCTCCGCCACCTGCCACTCGTCGAGCAGCGCCATGGTCTGGCGGAACTCCTGCAGCGTGGTCGCGCATCCGGCGCAGGCGTGAAGGTGCTCATTCATCTCGGGCGTAGCCGGGTGCAGTCCGGCGGCCAGGTCCGGCATCAGTTCGCGAATCTCATGGCAGTTCATAACGGCTCCTCTACACAAACTCTTTCAGTTGCACCCGCAGCGTCTGATAGGCGCGGAACAACAGCGACTTGGTGGCGGACTCGCTCAGCTTGAGGACATCGGCAATCTGCCGGTAGTCCATCTGCTGGTACTTGTGCATCACCACGGCGATTCTCTGCCGCTCGGGCAAGGCCTGGACGCGCTGGCGAATGGCCGCCATGCGCTCCCGCCGCACCATCATGTCTTCCACCGTGTGCGAAGTGTCGGGTACGTCCACCGTCAGCCCGGTATTCTCATCCGGCTCGTCCAGGCTGACCGTGTTCTCCAGACGCTCGTGGCGCGTATCGCGCGCGTAGTTCACCGCCAAATTGGTCGCGATACGATACAGCCAGGTAGTGAACTTGGCGCTGGCTTCGTAACTCTGGCGCGAGCGATACACTCGCAGGAAGACTTCCTGCGCCAGATCTTCCGCCACCGCCGCGTTGCGCGCCGTGCGATACATGAAAGCCACCATCGGCCGGCGGTACTTCTGCACCAGGTACGCGAACGCAGATTCATCGCCCGCCTTCACCCGCAGCATTACCTCGGCATCACTCAGCCCCTCGCTGGGCAAAGCGGTCTCCACCTCCACCGGCGGAGTCCCACCCGTCATCGCGAGCAAGCCGCGATCCATGGCAACGCTGCTCACATTGGAATGAACCCCTGCCCGGGGCGAAAGTTGCGCTGCTTCTGGCTCGGAAGTGCCTTCCGCAGAGGAGGGTACGGGCACTTTCAGCGCTCTGGGGTTGGTGGGCATGGGCAGCCTGGCCGCAAGTTTCGCAGGGGGCGCTGGGCGCACCACCCCTGTACCTGCCGAAGATAGGCTATCACGCACGGGGCCCGCGGGAAACTGGTTCGTTTGCTACAATATACAGACGGCAGCCAGTGGGCGCTTAACTCAGCGGTAGAGTGCCATCCTCACACGGTGGAAGTCACAGGTTCGAATCCTGTAGCGCCCACCACCGTTTCCCCCTCGGTCTATACCGGTACCTTGGTCACCGGGTCCTTCGCTGCGCTCAGGATTTCGCCTGCGGGCTCGCGCTTCGCTCACGCCCGCAAACCGGCTCAAGTTCGAATCCTGTGGCGCCCACCACCGGACTTTCCCCCTTGCCTTCTTCGTTACCTCGGTGACTTACCAAGGTTCTGATAGCCACCTTTATGAAAGTGGGTTCGGGGTCTGTAAGGTGGCTGCGCAAACCCGACCAACCACAAGACGCGTCGAACCGCCGTATTTCGGTCATCGTTCAGTACATGGTAGAGGACGACGGCGGATGAGGCGGAGTCCGGGCGCGGGGTCAGGCCAGCTAAACTTTTTGGTGAGACCTGCCGATGGGATTGGCATGGCTACTCCAGTCTCGGCACGGCCCTCCGACGAGCCCAAACCCGATCCCGGACTGCGCTTCGTGGCCCGCCAACCGATTCTCAACAGCCAGGAGCAGGTTTTCGGATACGAACTGCTGTTTCGCGATGGGATCGAGAACTACTTCCGTTGCAGCGATGGCGATGCCGCGTCGCGCAGCACTCTGGACAGTTCCCTGTTGCTCGGACTGGACGTTCTCTGCGACCGACATTACGCCTTCGTCAACTGCACCCGCGATGTCCTGGTGAAAGACTATGCCACCCTGCTGCCTCCACGACAGACCGTGATCGAGGTGCTGGAGTCGGTCCATCCCGATGAGATCGTGATCTCCGCCTGCCAGCGCCTGAAAAAAGCGGGCTACCTGATTGCGCTGGATGATTTCATCGCCGATGGTCCGCGGGAGCCCTTGGCCGAACTGGCCGACATCATCAAGGTGGACCTGAGGTCAACTCCGGCTGAGCAATGGCAAGCCATCGTACGGCGCTACGGCGGCAATCGCCGCATGCTGGCCGAGAAGGTGGAAACCCGTGAGGAGTTCCGGATCGCCCTCGACATGGGTTTCATGTACTTCCAGGGTTACTTCTTCTGCCGGCCGGAGGTGGTGACGGCACGCGACATTCCCAGCAACCGGATGAACTATTTGCGCATGCTGCGGGCGGTCTCGCAGCCCGACCTGGACCTGCGCGCGATCGAAAAACTGATCAAGAGCGAGGTTGCGTTGTGTCACCGGCTGCTGCGTTATCTGAACTCAGCGTTGTTCAGTTTTAGCACCGAGATCCACTCCGTGCGGCACGCTCTCACCATACTGGGAGAGCGCGAAATCCGCCGCTGGGTGCAACTGGTAGCCACCATGGGGGCAGCTCAGCAAAAATCCAGCGAACTGGTCTTCACCGCTCTAGTCCGCGCCCGCTTCTGTGACCTGCTCTCTCCCAAGGTGGAGCACGGCGGCTCCGACCTGTTCTTCATGGGCCTGATGTCGCTGATGGATGCCATCCTGGAAATGCCCATGTCCGAGGTGCTGGAGAAAGTGCCACTCGATCAGCCGATCAAGAACGTCATCCTCGGTGGACCCAGCCACCTGCGGACCATCTACCGCCTCATGCTGGCCCAGGAATCCGGCGAGTGGCCGGCCGCCGCCGAACTGGCCCGACTGCTTCACCTGGGCAAGAACGAGGTCGCCGATGCCTATTGGCAAGCCCTGCAGTGGGCCCGAGAGGTAGGTGGAAAAGGGTAGGGAACTCAGCCCCGCGGCGCCTGCAGTCACTCCTGTGCAAAATTACCCTGACTTTGCACTTGCACTCCATCCGCCATGGGCGGTACCATCACAGTGTTCCCAGCGGCCCCTAGCTGGCCCTCCGCGCCCCGGCTCCAGGCGCCAAGACGGACGTAAAGTTCATTCAAGTGAGTTCCAGCCGCATTGGGTTTCTACGCATGCCGCACTTACGTGCGCGACGCGAAGTGCCACCCAGAGAGCGGTAGTACCAGGGCACCAGAACAGAGTCCTTTCGAACGGACTTAATGCAGAACTGTAAAACGAGACCAATATGAATGTAGGACCCGGACATCCCTCCGGTGGTGAAGGAGGGAGAAGCAGACGGCGGCGCGGGCGTCGTCCCCCGAATCGTGGGGGGCAGCCTGGCCGTGATCGCCAACAGCATGGCGGAATTTACACCGCGCCCATGGACCACAGTTACCGCGCTGCGCAAGGCGGCGGCAACGGGCCTCGCCCCGGACGCGGGCGCCCCGGTTTCGCTCCTTCCTACGCTCCCGTGGACCCGGAGCCGCTGCCCCCTCGCGAGGACGCCACTTCCCGCATTTTCGTGTTTGTCGATGACTTGTTTTTCCTGGCGAAGATTCAGGAGACCGCACGCAAGCTCAATGTCAAGGTTGAGTTCGTCAAGACCGAGAAGGATCTGCTCGAACGGATGAAGGAGAATGGGGAGGAGAAACCCTCGCTGATCATCTTCGACCTGAATAATGCCAACGCCAAGCCGCTGACCCTCATTCCCAAGCTCAAGACCAAGCTGAAAAAGGGAACCTCGATCATTGGGTTCCTCTCCCACGTGCAAGGGGACTTGAAGCAGAAGGCGCACGAGGTGGGATGCGACATGGTGTTGCCGCGCTCGGCGTTCTCCCAGAACCTGCCCCAGCTCCTGCGCCGCCACGGCGCCCCCGAGGACGAAGCCGCGGTTTAGGTAGGCTCTGGGCCTTAGGCTCTGGGATTCTCTGCGCACTTCGCGGCCGTTCTTTGCGAACTCTGCGGTTAAGTCTTTGGACTTGCCACCAGATATTTCCTCAAGAACGCCAGCGTGCGCAGCCCGGAATCACGCCACACTTCGCCGCTGAACCCGTGCCCCGCGCCGGGATAGATCTGCATCTCGTAAGGAATCTGTTTCTTTTCCAGCACCGCCTGCAAGTGATAAGCCTCTTCCACCGGGACCGTCGAGTCAGCTTCGCCGTGCAAAATGAGCACCGGGCAAAGCCGCCGCATGAACAGCTTCATTTCTTTCGGGAGACCGCCGAAAAATTCCACTACCGCTCGCACCCGCTTATCAATAGCTGCATTGGAGAGCGACAGATACGCCCCCAGCGAAAATCCCAGCAACCCAATCCGCTCCGCATCCACCTGCGGCTGCCGCTCCACATGGCTGATCGCGTCCCACAAGGTTTTCATCCACAGCGGAAAATGGCGGACGATGGTTTCCTGGTCGGCCGGGGCAGTGCCCGTACGGTCGAAGTAATGCAGCACGTACACCGCAAAGCCCTGGCTGGCCAGCAAACCAGCCGGTTCCGACATGGTGGCAAACCCGCCACCCGAGCCGTGCAGCGCGACCACTGCCGGAAATCGTTGTCCGTTAGCGCCGGGCAGGAAGCTGTCGAGCCGGATCTGCTTGCCACCGCTTTCGAAGAAGCTCTCGGATTGGGTGACTGGGTACATTGAAAAGAAGCAATTAGCACTTAGCAAT
>JBGPJK010000106.1:0-12610 GCA_041485425.1 Terriglobia bacterium
CGTACTCGGCCGAAAGCAGCAATTCTTCGAGCGTGGCGGCGATACCGCGTTTGACCAGCACCGGCTTCCTGACCTTCCCCAACTCGCGCAGCAAATTGAAATTCTGCATGTTGCGCGCGCCCACTTGCAGGATATCTACGTAAGGCAGCATCATCTCGATCTGCGAGATTTCCATCACTTCGCTGATCACCATCATGCCGAACTGGTCGCCGGCCTGGCGCAACAATTTGAGCCCCTCCAGGCCCAGCCCCTGGAAAGAATAGGGCGAGCTGCGCGGTTTGAATGCACCCCCGCGCAGCACCCGCGCGCCCGCCTTCGACACTTGCTCGGCGACGGTGAAGAGTTGTTCGCGTGATTCCACGGAACAGGGCCCGGCCATGACCACAACCTCGTCGCCGCCGATCCGCAGTCCGTTGGCAAATTCGACGACCGTCCCCTGCGGACGGAAACTGCGTCCCGCCAGCTTGTAAGGCGCACTGATGCGGTGAACTTCCTGCACCCCGCCGAGAACTTCGAGGTTGCGAGTGTCGAAATCCACCCGCGCGCCCACGGCGGCCAGAACGGTTTGCCGCTCCCCGGTGGTACGGTGCACGGAGAAGCCCATTCGCACCAGGTGTTCGATCACCTGCTGGACCTGCTCCTCGGTCGCGATTTCTTGCATGGCAACAATCATAAAAATGGGGCGTCGGGCCTCTGACCTCAGACCACAGGCGTTAAGTTCGCATCCCTGAGCCTCGGCCGAGGGCCGAGGTCCGACGCCTGCTCTCAGTCATTCACGTCCGAATCCAATTCCGTGTCGCTGGCGTTGGTGGCGGTGGCCTTGGGCGCAATCTCCTCCTGCTGGATCTGGCGCATGATGTCCATGATCCGCTCGTAAATGCGCATCAGGTCGCGATTGGGCAGCGGGCCCTGGTTCACTTTCTGCGCATTGTCGAATACCGCCCGCTCCCGATCCGGCTCGTAGATGGGCATGCCGGCGACACGCTTGAGTTTGCCGATTTCATGAGCCGCCTGGGCCCGCTGGTTGAGCAACTCCACCAGTCTGCGATCAAGCTCGTCGATTTTCTTGCGCCAATCTGCAATGTCCATAAGAGCTTTCAGCGGCCAGCGATCCGTCTGGTCGGCAGTCGTCACTCCTGCGCAGTCAGCCAGGTGTTTAGAGCGCCACGTTTGCGGCGGAAGGCTGAGAGCGGATGGCTGATAGCCGTCGTATGAATTGTGCCACAGACTCCGCTTCTTTCCCCGGATTGCGCTCAATCGTCTCCACAATCGCGCTGCCCACGACCGCCGCGTCGGCGAATTCTCCTACCGCAGCGAACTGTTCCGGGGTGGAGATGCCGAAGCCAACCGCAATCGGCAGCTTGGTATGTTTGCGCAGGCGGCGAACCAGGTCCCGCGCGTCATCGGGCAACTGCTGGCGCGCGCCGGTCACGCCGGTGCGCGAAACCGCATACACAAATCCGCTGGACACCCGGCCGATCTGCTTCAACCGTGCGTCGGTGCTGGTGGGAGCGGCCAGGAACACCGTCGCCAGATCCCGGTTGCGCATATGACGCAGGTAGTCCTCGGCTTCTTCCACCGGGAGATCGGTAACTAGGGCGCCATCCACCCCAGCCTGCTCCGCCGCTGCGCTGAACTTTGCCACTCCCATGCGCAGGATCGGATTCAGATAAGAAAAAATGATCAGTCCGGCCTGAGATTTCTGGCGAACTTCCCTGGCGAGTTGCAACACCTGCTCCAGGCTGGTTCCCCGGCGCAGCGCCCGTTCGCTGGCGCGCTGGATCACCGGTCCGTCCGCCAGTGGATCGCTGAAAGGCACGCCCAGTTCGATGACGTCGGCGCCAGCCTCAATCGCCGCCAGCACCACCTCGCGCGTGGTCGCGAGATCGGGGTCGCCACAGGTGACGTAGGCCACGAGCGAAGGACGTTTTGGGAAATTGATTGCCATTTCACGTTCTAGGGGCAAGTAAAACCATGGGTAATCCGGACGTCGCGCCACACATTTCTATTATCTGGACCTCGCTCCGAGTCTGGATACTCAATGTTCAGCTGCCGCGCAGCGGGCCAACAATGAGGAACCTCACCGCTATAACTCGCTACCGTAAGGACTTCACCTTCGGTAATCGTTCCATTGAAGAACCCAGGCCGAAAACTCGAGCCAGCCAAGTGCAGATTTATGTGAGTCACGTACGGCGTTGTAGCTCCACAGTCTCGAATCATCTGCACGGCAACATAACGCCCGTCTGGTGATACCTGTTCAGAGACAATCTCCTCACTACATAAAGGGTCGAAATGCAAGACGAGCGATACTGCCGCCACCAGCACCGCGATCGCCCCGATTGTGATGATCAGAAGCCTACGCATGTGAGCAGACCCGGGAAATGTCAAAGATTCAGGCGCTCCTTCAGAATTCCCATGTCTTTGTCACCACGTCCGGAGATGTTCACGATCACAACGTCAGACTTTTTCATCTTAGGCGCGCGCTTGACGACCTCAGCCACGGCGTGGGCCGACTCCAGCGCCGGAATGATGCCTTCGGTGCGAGCCAGGAGCGTGCAGGCTTCCAGCGCTTCCGCATCGGACGCAGGAACATACTCGGCCCGGCCGGTATCTTTGAGCCAGGCGTGTTCGGGACCAATCGAGGGATAATCCAGCCCGGCGGAGACCGAGTGTGTGGCCGCGATCTGCCCAGCAGCGTCCTGCAGGACATAAGAATAGGTCCCTTGCAGCACGCCCGGGGACCCGCCTCGGAAACGCGCCGCATGTTCTCCGAGTTGCTCGCCCCGTCCGCCGGCCTCGACGCCGATAAGTTTTACTTTCTTGTCCTTGATGAATTCGTGAAAAATGCCGATCGCATTCGACCCGCCGCCCACGCAAGCGATGATCGCCGCCGGCAGCTTGCCCTCGGCTTTAAGAATCTGCGCCCGCGCCTCGCGCCCGATGACCTTATGAAAGTCCCGCACCATGGTGGGATAGGGATGAGCCCCGAGCACGCTGCCCAGCAGATAATGCGTCGTGCGCACATTGGTGACCCAATCGCGCATGGCCTCGTTGATGGCGTCTTTCAAAGTGCGTGAACCGGAATCCACGCCGCGCACTTCGGCTCCCAGCAACCGCATGCGGAAGACATTCAGTTCCTGCCGCCGCATGTCTTCGGTACCCATATACACGACGCACTCAAAGCCGAACAAGGCGCAAACCGTAGCGGTAGCCACGCCATGCTGCCCGGCGCCGGTCTCCGCGATGATCCGGCGTTTCCCCATGCGCTCGGCCAGCAGCCCCTGTCCCAGGCAGTTGTTGATCTTGTGCGCGCCGGTGTGGAGAAGGTCTTCGCGCTTGAGGTAGACTTTCGCACCTCCGAGTTTCTCAGTCAGTCGGCGGGCAAAGAAAAGCGGTGTAGGACGTCCGGCGTAGGTATGCAGCAACTGGTCCAGACGTACTTGGAATTTGCGATCCCGCTTGGCTTTTTCATATTCGCGCTCGAGTTCTTCCAGCGCAGGCATGAGCGTCTCCGGGACATACCGTCCGCCGTAGGGGCCGAAACGGCCTGGGGCCGTCTGTACCTCCTCCCCCCTCCTTGTCATCCTGAGCGAAGCGAAGGACCTGCTTTTTGCTCGCGCGGACTGAATCTTCGCCGTTGCCACTTTCAAAGACTCTTCTCCACTTCGCGCACAGCTCTCACAAACGCGCGAACTGTCTCCGGATCTTTCTTCCCCGGCCTCGTCTCGACACCCGATGCGACATCTACACCCCAAGGGTGGAGCAAGCTTAAGGCTTCTCCCACATTTGCGGGGGTAAGGCCACCTGCGACAATCGTCGGACGTATGGTTTCCAACCATTCGATCGTCCCGCGTGCACCTGCCCAGTTAAAACGGCGGCCTGTACCCCCTGGGTGCGCGGCTGAGGTGGAGTCAATGAGTAAGGCGAACACCGTCTTCTGGAAATCTGGCGAAATGAAAACGTTGCCGTCCACAATACGCTCGCCCGGGACAGCAAAAATGATCTTCTCTCCTGACTGCCCCTTCTCGCGAAAGTTGCTAAAGGCCAAGGCGCATTCCGTCTTGTAAAGCTGCACGGCGGTCAACCCGGCCTGCCCCACGATCTCGCGGACGCGTTCGGCAGTTTGGTCGACAAATACGCCCACTTTGTCGACTCGACCCGGTAGTTCAGCGACAATCCGTTGTGCCGTTTTCGGATCAATCTTCCGCGGGCTTTTCTCGTAAAACACAAATCCCAGCGCGTCCGCACCGGCATCCACCGCGGTGAGCGCGTCTTCCAGATTCGTGATGCCACAGATTTTGATCCAGGTCATAAAACCAGTTGGCCAAATCCCGGTTCTCAGTTTTCGGTGGGAACGGGAATCGGAGTTCTCGCAGCCTCCGCCAGCAGAGACCGCAACGCCTCTCCCGGCGACTCCGCTTTCATCAGCGATTCCCCGATGAGGAATGCCTGATATCCGGCAGCGTGCAAGCGTGCTATGTCGGCGCCGCTATGGATGCCGCTCTCGGCCACGCTGACCGCATCCTTCGGAATAAATTCCGCCAGGCGGAACGCCGTCTCCAGGTCGACTTGGAAGGTCCGCAGATCGCGGCTGTTTACCCCGATCAAATTGCAGCCCGCGTTCACCGCCCGCTGCAATTCCTCTTCATCGTGAACCTCGCAGAGAACGTCGAGCTCGTAGTCGCGGCTCTGCATCGCCAGCCCAACCAGTTCGGCTTGTGACAACGCGGCCACAATCAACAAGACCGCGTCCGCACCGTGGGCCCGCGCTTCCAGCAACTGGAACTCATCGACAATGAAATCTTTGCGCAGACACGGCAGGTGGGTGTTTACAGAAGCCAGCCGCAGGTTTTCGAGCGATCCCTGAAAGAACTCCTCATCGGTCAGGACCGACAAGGCCGCTGCACCGGCGCGTTCCAGTTCCTGCGCCAGACTCTCGGGATCGAAGTCGGCACGAATCAGGCCGCGCGAGGGGGAAGCCTTCTTCAGTTCCGCGATGATGCTCACGCCCAGCCGAGCGGTTGCCTTCAGTTTCAGCCGAAATCCGCGTGGGGCGTGCGCTTCCGCAAGTCGCTCGAGTTGGCGCAAATCGGCGCCGCGCCTGGTTTCGACTACACGACGGCGCGTGGCTGCGACAATCGAGTCCAGACTCGGGGGCATATCGATTCTCTGGATTATACGGGAACCAGGCGCCGGCCCCGGCGGGCGGGAAGGCAGGATTCGCACTTTCAGTGCGCAGAACCGAAGACAGCACAACACGGTCGGCCAAAAATGGGGCTGGCCAAATGCTGCCGTCTCACAACTGCCGAATCAGGAATCCTGGTGCCATCGAAGGGACTCGAACCCCCACACCCTTGCGGGTACATGGACCTGAACCATGCGCGTCTGCCAATTCCGCCACGATGGCAAAAAGTGTTGCGGGGCGACCCTCCTGGGCCACCTTTCAGGAAAGAACCACAAGTAATATTCTACAGGGGGTTCGCTGGCTGTCAAACCGGAGACGCCGTGCGGCGCACCTCCGATCTCAGCGGATCAGACTTGAGCCAGACGCGACTTATCTTAAGGAGCAATCACGTTGGCGGAATCCAGAACAGAGAATTCTCGCAAGCTGCCGGACGACGTCACCACGCGCCTGCGCACTCTCGCCCACGACCTCAGCAATTCACTGGAGACCATCCTGCAGGCCACCTACCTTCTGGGACAGGCCGAACTGGACGGCAATTGTAAGAAGTGGGCGCACCTGATCGACACGGCCTCGCAAGATGCCGCCCGAATTAATCGCGAGATCAGGGAGATCCTCCGGTCGCAAAGTTAGGCGTCGGACTCAGACCTCGGACTACGCCGCACGAAAAATGCGGTAGCGTGCCGAGCTATCGCGATTCGCGGCAATCTGGCGCCTGACGTCTGAGGTCCGACGTCCGTTCTCAGCTCTCCAGCTTCGCGTTCATCGTGACGTTCGCCTTCAGCACCTTGGACACTGGGCATCCGCTCTTGGCGTCGTCAGCCGCCTTCTGAAAAGCTGCCGCATCGGCGTTGGGTACTCGAGCCACCACGTCGAGATGAACCGCCGTAATGGTCCAGCCAGAATCGAGCTTTTCCATGGTGAGAGTGGCACTGGTCTGGATGCTCTCCGGGGTGAGATTGGCGCCGCCCAACTGTGCCGATAGCGCCATGGAGAAGCAGGCGGCGTGCGCCGCCGCGATCAGTTCTTCGGGATTGGTGCCGGGAGTGTTTTCAAAACGTGTAGTGAAGGAATAAGGAGTATTCGACAGTACGCCGCTGCTGGCAGAAACCGTGCCTTTGCCGTCTTTGAGCCCGCCCTTCCATACCGCGCTTGCCTTGCGTTGCATGCGTATCTCCTAATGTATGAATTTTGGCTTGTATGCCCGGATGCCATTGTAGACGCGCGGCCACGCTGGGTGCACTCCAGAACAAAGGGACGAAAAAAGCTAGGGTTCAGACTCGGGATCCGGTAGCGGAAGCACTCAACGGCTGTACGTCCCTTTCTATCGCGGTCTGCAATTCGTCTTGGGCCACCTCGAGGTCATAACTTGCCTGGGCATTCAACCAGAACCGCGCGCTGGTATTGAAATAACGTGCCAGGCGCAAGGCCGTGTCCGGGCTGATGGCGCGGCGCTCGTGAACAATCTCCGCAATCCGGGTGACCGGCACACGCAGATCCAGCGCCAGCCGGTTCATGCTCAAGCCGAGCGGCTTCATGAAGTCCTCACGAAGGATTTCGCCGGGATGGATCGGCGGCAACACCTTTGCAGACTTGGTCATGGGCCTCCTAATGGTAATCCACAATCTCGACATCGTAAGCGTTTCCGTCGCGCCACACGAAACACATACGCCACTGATCGTTAATCCGGACGCTATGCTGGCCGGCGCGATCGCCTTTGAGGGGCTCCAATCGGTTGCCAGGGGGCGCTGCCAGGTCTCGCAACTCCGCGGCAACATCGAGTTGCCGAAGCTTGCGCTGCGCCACCCGTCCGATCGCACCATACCGCGGCACTTGTTCCCGGCGATGAAGCCGCTCGGTCTCCTTCGACCAGAAAGACCTGATCACCACGCTAGCGTATAACGTGATACGTTACATGTCAACCGTTATCCGGCTGCGCGGCGACAACCGGGCTACTTTCCAGCAAGGAAAAGGCGGGCGGACCCGGTTAGGTCCACCCGCCTCGACTGGCTGGGTAATTCTCCGGAACTACAGAGCCAGAACTGCTGCGGCCTCTTCCTTGTCTACGTCGGTCACCAGCGGAATGCCGCTGATGCGCGCCGCATCTGGCGTCAGCGCCGCAATGTCATCGCGATCAATGTACTTGCAGGCGAACTTGCGCGCGCCCGCCATCAACTGCCGCAGACCCTGGGCTACACGCTGATAGTAGGTGTAGAACCCAATGGCTCCGGTGGGCAGCTTGTTGAAGCGGTCGCCGTACTTCTCGCGCAACTCGGTGGAGGTGACGAAGATCTCGTCCACCGTGGTGCCGAAGCGCTCGACGTAAATCGGCAGGCTCTGGCCTTCGATGGCCTTGCCGATGTTCTTGGCTACCATCGCCGCCGCCAGTGGACTGCGCGCCCAGGCAATCATCTTCACGTACGGGGCGCACAGCGCGAATCCCTTGAAGATCTGGTCTTCGAAGGTGAATCCGCCGGCCAGCGCGATCGGGGGGACGTACTCGCCCTTGCGGGCAAGTTCGTCGCAGTACTGGTGCAGCAACGAGTGCAGTTCGACTCCCGGGATGCCCCACTCGTTCATCATGCGCCACGGGCTCATGCCAGTGCCGCCGCCCGCCGCATCCACCGTAAGCAGGTCCAGCTTGGCCAGCGAGGCGAACTTCACCGCGCGAGCCAGGTCCACCGGCCGGTAGGCTCCGGTCTTCAACGTAATCCAACGAGCGCCACATTTGCGCAGTTCCTCGACCCGCTTGAGGAACCCATCCTTCGTGACCATACCGACACGCGAGTGGCGTTCGAACTCGTGGAATGCACCTTTCCTGAAAGCCTCAATCACAACATGGTTGGTCGGATTCGGCAGCACTACATAGCCGCGACGATGTAGTTCTTGTGCCTTGGCCAGGTCTTTGATTTTGACTTCGCCGCCGATATCCTTCGCGCCCTGGCCCCACTTCAGTTCGACCGCCTTCACGCCCAGCTTCTTGATGGCGTATTCCTGCACCCCCAGCATGGTGTCTTCCACGTTGGATTGCACGAATACTTCCCCATAGCCGTCCGTCTGCCACTCCCGGAAGCACTGGATGCGCCACTCCAGGTCAGAGCTGGAAATCACCTTGCCGTTGTCGAACTTCGAGTCCATATCCATGCCGACCACGTTCTCGCCGATGGCGATGCCGGTGCCGGTGATGGCCGCGCCCACCGCCAGCCCGGGCCAGTTGTTCTTGGCCACGTTGGTCGAGCCCATGGCCGCCAAGGTGAACGGCAGTTTGTACTTGATGCCGTTATCGGCGCCGATCGTGGTCTCCAGATCGACGGCCGGGAACAGGGCACGGTTGGAGTCCTCTTCAATACCCCAGGCGCCCGCGGCACGGCCCAGGATGGTGAAGTGCGACAGATCCACCGGATAGTCTTTCTGCGAGGCGGTGGTGATGATGCCGAAGGGCTGGGGATAAATCATCTCGGCGCCGCGATAGGCACTCTTGCCGATCTCGCACATGCCGATACAGCCATCGATACAGGTTGCACACATTCCACTAATCGGGCTGACGGAATCTTCGGTGCGATTCTTGGTCAGCGTGGCGGCGGAAGCATTCAGGCGCGTAAAGGTCATGGCAGTTTCTCCACTATTTCTCCACGATGTGGGTAAATTCTTTCGACCGCGGCTTGACCTGGGCGTCGGCACGAAATGGTCCGCCGATCTCGCAGGCATGGCACGGTTCGAGGAAACACATTGCGTTGTCGTAACTCTGGAAGCACACGGTCGAAATATTGAGGCAGCCGTTGCACAGCGTGCTCTCGGCCTGCGGTCCCTGGCAGCGCGACTCGCACACCGGGCAGATGTACAGGCACGCGCCGCACTGGCGGCACAACTCGCTGGTCATGTCGAAGGGCCGGGTGACGCTGCGGTTCACGCCGCGGCCGGAGAAGCCGATCGCCCCCGCCATCATCTGCTGCTCGCACATGCGCACGCACAGCCCACACTGGATGCAGGTCTCGTGCTTGGCCTGGTAGCGGCACTCACGCAAGCCTATGGCCGAAGCCATGTCCTGGATGCGCTTCGAACTCGGGCAAGTGGCGACGTACATCTCCAGCAGCAGCTTGCGCGCCCGCTCCACCCGCACCGAGTGCGTGAACACCACCAGGCCGTCGTCGGCGGGCAGGCAGCAGGAGGCTTGCAGCGTCTTCTTTCTCCCGTTCGACACCTCCACCAGACACAGGCGGCAGGCGCCATAGGGCTGGAGTGCGTCTTCATGGCACAGCGTAGGAATGGGTATTCCCAGGAAGCGCGCCGCTTCCAGCACGGTCATTCCTTTTTCGACTTCGACTTCGATGCCGTTAATTTTCAGCGTTGGCACGGCATTCTCCTTTAGAAACTGTTCAGAACTCTCGACGCTCTTCTTTGCGTTCTTTGCGAGACCTTTGCGCCCTTTGCGGTAAAGCCTTTAACCGCAAAGTTCGCTAAGAAAATCCGTCCCCTAATGCACCAGCACTGCTTTCGGCTGACAGACTTCGAGACAAGCGCCGCACTTGATGCACTTGGCGGATTCAATCTCGTGAGCCTTGTCCTTCTCGCCGAGAATGGCGTCGGAGGCGCACACCCGCACGCAGGCATGGCAGCCGTCGCAAATCGTCTCGTCAATCTCGTAAACAATCAGTTCACGGCAAACCTTCGCCGGACACTTCTTGTCGCGAATGTGTGCTTCATACTCGTCCCGGAAGTAGCGCAGGGTGGAGAGCACCGGATTCGGCGCCGTCTGGCCCAGGCCGCACAGCGAGGTTTCCTTGATCATCCAGCCGGCATCGTCCAGCAACTCCAGATCCGACTCCTCGCCCTTGCCTTGCGAGATGCGAGTGAGGATGTCCTTCATGCGCTGGGTCCCTTCACGGCAGGGGAAGCACTTGCCGCACGACTCTTCTTCCAGGAACTCCATGAAGTAGCGGGCCAAGTCCACCATGCAGGTGTCTTCGTCCATGACCACCATGCCGCCGGAACCCATCATGGAGCCGGCCTGGGTGAGAGCTTCGTAGTCAATCGGCAGGTCGATCATGCTGGCCGGAATGCATCCCCCCGATGGGCCGCCGATCTGGATGGCCTTGAGCTGCTTGCCCTTGGGAATGCCGCCGCCGATCTCGTAGATCATTTCCCGCAGGGTGATGCCCATGGGTACTTCCACCAAGCCGGTATTGTTGATCTTGCCCACCAGGGAGAAGACCATGGTGCCCTTGCTGCGCTCGGTTCCGATGGAGGCATACCAGTCCGCACCTTTATTGATGATGACCGGCACGCTGGCCCACGTCTTGACGTTATTGATGACGGTAGGCTTGCCCCAAAGGCCTTTCTGCACCGGATACGGCGGCCGGGGGTTCGGCTCGCCGACCTTGCCCTCGATCGAGGCCAGCAGCGCGGTTTCCTCGCCGCAGACAAACGCCCCCGCGCCCTGCACCAGGTGAATACGGAAATTCATTCCCGAGCCCAGGATGTTGTCGCCCAGCAAGCCGCACTTCTCGGCCTGGTTGATGGCGACACTCAAGTGCTCGACCGCCAGGGGATATTCGGCGCGCACGTACACGTAGGCCTCTTTCGCCTCCAGCGCGTACCCCCCGATGATGATGCCCTCGATCACGCTGTGCGGATTGCCCTCCAGCAAGCTGCGATCCATGAACGCGCCGGGATCGCCTTCGTCGGCATTGCACACAATGTAGCGGGGCTGCACGTGGCTCTTGCGCAGGGCCTCCCATTTCACTCCGGTGGGGAAACCGGCGCCGCCGCGGCCACGCAGGCCGGAGCGCTTCACGCTCTCCACCACCTGCTCGGGGGTGAAGTCGGTGAGCACACGGCCCAGCGCGTGATATCCGCCCACCTTGATATAGTCGCGGATGTCCTTGGGATCGAGCTTGCCGTTATTGCCGAACAGAATCCGCTGCTGGCGCGCGTAGAACGGGACATCGTGCTCGTGCAGCACCCGCTCGCCGGTGTTCGGATCCTTATAAAGGAGTTTCTTCACCGGCTTGTGCCCGTTGCTGACACTGTTCACGATGTCCTTGGCGTCACTCTGGCTCACGCCGTTGTAGAACACCTTCTCCGGCCACACGATCATGACCGGGCCCTTTTCGCAGAAGCCGTGGCAGCCGGTGCTCTTCAGATCGATGGTGCCCGCCAGGTTGCGCTTTTCCAGTTCGCGGCGCAGCGAGGCGATCACGTTGTCGGCTCCGGAGGCCTTGCAGCCGCTGCCCGCGCACACCGAAATGCACGGCCGCGCGGTTTCGCTGGCTTCCAGGCACAGTTGCAGTTCCTTGATTTCGTGGGGCGACTTAAGCTTTAGCATGGCTCGCCTCGTCCGGCGTGGCTGCCTTCGGCGCCTCGGCCTTTTCTTGATATTTCTTGAGCAGCCCGCCCACCTTGGCCTGCGTCAGGTGGGGATGGGTGCTGGTGTTGTCCACGCGCGCTACCGGGGCCAGGCCACAGCAGCCGATGCAGCGCACCGTCTCCACGGTAAACTGCAGGTCCTCGGTCGTGCCCGCGTGTGGCAGCTTGAGGTCGCGCAGGATGCGGTCCAAAACCCGCGGCGCTCCCCGCACGTGGCAGGCGGTCCCCAGGCAGACCTGGATCACGTGTTTGCCCCGCGGCACCAGGCTGAAGCAGCGGTAGAAGGTCGCCACCTGGTACACATCGGTCAGCGGCACCCGCAGCTTCTTGGAAATCCGGCGCAACACTTGCTCGGGCAAATAGCGGTAGGTCTCCTGGACGTCCTGCAGAATGGGTATGAGGTTGAGGCGTTGGTCTTCGTACTGCTCCAGCAGCGGTTCCACTTTTTCCATATCAACTTGCGGCATGGTGGCAGCCTTTATCGAATTATGAATTCGTGTCCAAGACGGGGGTTACTCCTTCGGGCTCCTGCGCCATATCGGCAGTTGCGGGTTCCAACTGTGAACCTCTTTCTGGAAGTCCCGCGCCCCGCTCCCGTTGACTCCCACTTCCGCCAACTTCTCCTGGGCGGAAGTGAGTTCAGCAAGATACTTTTCGATCTTTTCGCGCAAATTTCTGTCGGTCAGCATGCCGATCAATTCCGACCGGCTTACCCGGGCATGACCCTGGCACAAGGGGCAGTTGAGCATGTCTTCCATCGCCATAACCCGCTCCTGGCACGAGGTTTGCTGGCCCACAGCGGCCGTCGCGCAACTCCGGCCAACACTCGATTAAAGACTTCTAACCGGAACAAGGCAGTGACTCTAGCCACAAGTGATTGTGAGGTGCCTCACACCACGATGTGCGCGGGCTACGGAGGGAGGTAAAAAGAGACTAGAACTCAACTCATCTCATAAACCAGCCACTCTTGAGCGTTACTGGTGTAATGGGGATGTTTCAACAGCTAAATCGGCCTTAATTTCCTTCTACAATGTTCGAATGAACACGCCACTTGTTCATATC
>JBGPJK010000107.1:0-12479 GCA_041485425.1 Terriglobia bacterium
CGCATCCAGTCGATATAGGCGAGGCGGGAGGGATTGGAAGCCACGGCGGAAGTATAAGGCAGGGCGGAAGGCAGCAGTTAGCAACTAGCAACTAGCAACTAGCAATTAGCGATTAGCAATTAGCAGCTACTACTTGACCGCATGCTCCGAGCCGATTTCTGTCATGCACTCCAGAAGCTAAATGCCAAGTGCTAATTGCTAGTTGCTAGTTGCTAGTTGCTAATTGCTGGTTGCTCTCCTACTGCACATTCACCTTGACCGTAGCCGTCGTGCGCCCGTACTGTAGGCAGCCACCCCGAGTTTGGTTAATTCTTTTGGCGTCATCCCGAGGAGAGCTTCAGCTCGACGAAGGATCTTGCGCGCACCCGCCAGCATCTGTGCCCGCAACTCACGCCCCGCAGCTGTGGTAGATTTCTGGTTAGGGGCGCGTAGCTCAAACGGATAGAGCATCGGATTTCTAATCCGACGGTTGCAGGTTCGATTCCTGCCGCGCCTACCAGTCCTAGGTTTTCCACCTCGCAGAGCGGTTCCCACGGACGAGTTCTGATGGTTGTCACCGTTGTGGACAAGTGCAAATTGCGGATCAACCCACCCGTCCAGCCGGATTCACCTGGCTTGCCTGTCCGATAGGGACTTATGACCCCAGAGCACTTTGTTCCCCGTTGACAGTCCACACTGTGTAGGAATAGATTTCGCCCACGCTAGTTCCTGGAACTATCGTGCTGGATTCCGAGCGCTCGCCCTGCGCCCACCCCCAGACCCTTACTCCCCCAGGAAAAATCAACTAGCTATGGAGGCCAACTTGAGCAGAACTTTGCGTTTCGCTTGGGGCTGTGCTGCGGTATTTACAGCGTTGCTGCTGACACCAGTGTTGAATGCCCAGCTAAAGCTTGAAAAACTCCCGTATTCCGGAGACGTACTCGTATATCGCGCGATCAAAGCGGGTCGAATGCAAAGGCCCGGGACTTCAACTGCGACGGCAAGTCAGGTGAATCCCGATGTTACCTGCAGTCCCGCACCCTGCGTCTTTACGCCGGTCACGGCATCGCCGAAAACCAGCATCGCGAACGAAGATCCCATCGCCGCCAACCCCGCCAATTCCATGAACCTGTTGAGCGGGGCCAATGACTTCTCTTGCGCGAACATCCAGGGATTTTATTCCAGCAGCGATGGCGGCACCACCTGGTCGCACACCTGTCTGTCCGGCAGCGGCGGTGAAGGCGATCCCATTGTCGGCTTTGACACCAACGGCACTGCCTATGCGGGCGGCATTCAGAGCGGCAGCATTAAACTTGCCTCGTCCACCAACGGCGGCATGACGTTTGGCGCCCCCAAAACAGTGGTTGGGGCGCTCCTCGGCTATACCGCCGACAAGCCCTGGCTCGAGGTGGATACCAATCCCAGCAGCGCCTTTAAGAACACTCTCTACGTCTCCGCCACCCAGTTTGACCCCAGCAGCAACAGCGAAATCTCGCTTTCGCACTCCACCGATGGCGGCACCACCTGGACGACCAAGGTGATAGACACCAAGCAAATCTTCCCCAGCGAAGTCGATCAGTTCAGCGATATCGCGGTTGGTACTGATGGCACAGTCTATGTGAACTGGCTGCGCTGCCCAGCCACCAGCAGTAACGGGGAATGCGAGGGCCAGGTGAGCAAGATCATGTTCTCCAAATCCACCGATGGGGGAAACACGTGGAGCACACCGACAGCTGCGGCGACGGTTACCCTCGTACCGGCTCCCACCGCTGCCGGCTTTTACGGTACGCTCCCCAACTTCACCTCGGAGCGCGTCAGCAATATCCCTGCGAACGCCGCCACCGGCAGTGGGGCTACGGCCAAGGTGTATCTCTCGGTTTACAACTGGACCGGGACCCAGATGCAAGCGGAACTGGTAACCTCCAACGACGGCGGAACGACCTGGGGCGCCCCGGTGATTGTCTCCGCCATCCCCAAGGGGGACCAGTTCTTCCAGTGGGTGAACGTCACCTCCAACGGCAAGAAAATCGCGGTCAGCTGGCTGGACCGTCGCAACGATCCCAATAACAAACTGTACCAGCCGTTCTTCGCGCTCTCCACCAATGGCGGCACCAGCTTTGGCAAGGCGCACGCTCTCTCCACGGCCAAGTCGAATCCGGCGAATGACGGTGAGGGCGGCAGTTTTATGGGTGATTACCGCACCCACGTCTGGAACGGCTCCGTCATCGATGCCGTCTGGATGGATACCACCGCAACCGGCAGCAACTGCCAGGACGAGTTTGGCGGAGTGCGCCTGAGATAACTTAACGTTGATCCTCCAAAGGGTAAGCCCACTGACTTCGGCCAGTGGGCTTTTTTCCGCGATAACGACTTGGGCCAGACGGGCAGGGCACCTGCCAGTTCGCCCAGCCGAGTCTTACCGCGCCGGCGCAGTTTCCCACCCTCCGCCAAATGTCGCGCTGCCGCCCGATTGCCCGGACGGGGACGTCTGGGCCTGCATGTTTACTGTTGTGCCAGCGCGCGTTCGCGACGCGCCTTTTCTTCCTGCCCTAGCTGGGCGTAGGCGGTCGCCAGCACCTCGTGTGCTTGCCCCGCGCTGGGCTGAATCTTGGCGGCCCTTTGCAGGTAGGGCAGGGCAGCCGCCGGATTTTTCTGGACGATGAAGACCTGCCCCAGCATCAGGTTCGCGTCGTAGTCGTTGGCTTTGAGCTGGAGGCTTTGCTGGAGCTGTTTTCTGGCGTCGTCCATGCGATTGATGCGCACATAAACACTGGCCAGGGAATAGCGCATTTCAGCGGAGCGGGGACTCAGAGCAACGGCGGCTTCAAACTCCTGTGCGGCGGACTTCAAGTCCCCGGTGTTGAACAGCGCCAGGCCTAAGTCGTAATGCCCGGTGACCGAGTTGGGCCGCAGTGCGATGGCCTTGCGCAACACCGGAATCGCCTTCGAGTAATCTCCAAGCGTGGTATAGGCCGTGCCCAATGAGGCGCAGACCGAAGACATGTTTGGATCCTTCGCCAGCGCATCTTGCAGCTGTGCAATCGCCTCGCGGTAGTTGTCGCTTTCTAACTGCAGGAGCGCCTCGGCGACCTGGTTGGCGATGGCAATCTTGTCCTTGGGGTCGGGGCCGGTGAGCTCCATGCCCGGGGCGGCGGCTTCGCTCGAGGCGACGTAGCCGAGCGCGTTCAGCTTGGCTTGCTGTTGTGGGGCGAGAGACGCTCTGGCGGTTCGCGAGCTGGCGGTCTCGCGACGAAATTTTTCAAGCTGGGTGGTCAGCGTTTCGGTGACCGCCGAGGAAGAGGAAGCCAGGTCATGCTCCGTGCCGGGGTCGGACGACTGGTCATACAGCTCTTTGCGTGGCGCCTCGATGAGCAGATACTTGCCGGCGCGTAGCGAACGGAGCGCACTCCAACCAAAGGCCTGATGCGGATAATCGGTCTCCGAGTAGGCGGGGCGGTCAGCCGTGGCGTCGTGGTCCGGGGCTGCCGCGGTTTGTGCCGGGTCCACGCTTGCCAGCAGCGACCGGCCTTGCATCGTCCCGGGTACAGGGAGACCGAGCAAGCCCAGGATCGTCGGTGCAACGTCTACCAGCCCGGCACGGGAGTCAATTCTCTTTCCCCCGAAACGATCGCGAGGCAGCTTGAAAAGCAACGGCACGTGGATGGTCGGGTCGTAAAGAAAAATGCCGTGGCCGCGCTCGCCGTGCTCTCCCAGGGCCTCACCATGATCGGCCATCACCACGATGAGCGCGTCGTCATAAAGGTGCTGCGCTCGTAATTGCTCGAGGAACTTGCCCACCACTGAGTCGGCATAAGCGATCTCACCGTCATACAAGTCCGAAGCATAGCGGCCCTTGAACGGCTGCGGCGGATCGTAGGGAGCGTGAGGATCGTAGAGATGAAGCCAGAGGAGGAACGGGCCAGCCGGATGCTTGCCCAGCCAAGTCACGGCGCGTGACGCGACTTCGCCGCCGCGACGCTCCAGAGTCTGGTAGCGATCCTCTCCCCTATGGCGCGCGCGAAAGCCGGCATCGTAAGCCGCGAATCCGCGATCGAAGCCGGGCGCACCGCCAAAAACGGGATCGAGGATCACCGCGCCAACGAACGCCGCCGTTTTGTAGCCGTGCGCCGCCAGGATCGCGGGAAGATAGGGAACATCCTTGGCCAGCGGAACTCCAACATCATTGACTTTGTGGAACTGGGGATAGGTGCCAGTCAGGATAGTAGCGTGGGAGGCGGTGGTTAGCGGAACCTGCGAATAGGCACGGGTGAAGACCACGCTCTGAGCGGCCAGGGCGTCGAGATTGGGCGTGAGCCCCCGCTTTGAGCCCAGAAATCCCATGCGGTCGGCGCGGGTGGTGTCGAGGGTGATCAGAACAACGTTGCGAGGAGCAGCAACCGCGAACAGCGAAGTGAGAACCACAAGAAGGACGAGTGGAAGCACCCGGCGGAAGCACATAGGGTGCGGTAAGTCTAACACCGGGGAGGGCGCATCCGGCCCTGCACGCATACGCGGTGGCGATGGAGGCACTCCAGAGGAAACCGGTCCCTGTGCTCGGTTTCCGGCTCTCAGTCCGCAGGAGCAGGTTTTGAAGCGGCATCCAGGCCAGGGCGCAGATCGTGACTAAGTGCAGCCTTGCGGGGCTTGTGCTCACAGGTAGAGGTGTTGATGCAGGAGTCGGCCAGCATCAGGCGCTCGACCGGCTTGCCGCCGATGATGTGGGAATCGATGATCTCGTCTATGTCCGCCGCCGTGACCCCGCCGTACCACACCCCATCGGGATAGACGACCAGGTTGGGACCGTGTTCGCACTGGTCGAGACAGCCGGATTGGTTGGCGCGTACCTTGCCCTTCAGCCCGCGTGCCTTCAGCTTCTCTTTGAATGATTTCTGCAGTTCGGCTTTCGCGTGGGGATCGCAACAGCCCCGCGGATGCCCCGGCGGCCGCAGGTTGCCGCAGACAAAGATGTGCTTCTCGAACTTGGGCATGAGGAGAATGTACAGGATTCCGGGTTGCGGTGGGAACGAAAGGGGCCGCGATTACTTCAAGCCTTCGACCAGATAAAGGTCGGACAGCAGCCGGCGGTAGCCGTAGACATAAGTCTTCCCATCCGGTGTGGGCAAGACGGGGCCAACGTACTCAACCCCAGCGGGATCAGGAGGCATCAGTTGCTTCCACAGCGCTCGTTTTCCGCTGCCGGTATCCAGCAGAGAAACCCGCGCCGGCAATTCGCTGGGCCGGTAGACATACAGCGAGCGTCCAGTGGCGTCCCACAAAATGGGGATTTCTCCTGCTTCCAGCCCCGAAATCGGGCGTGGCTCGCCTCCTGCCACCGGGTAAAGATATCCCACACCGTCGGGACCCACTGCCGCCACCACCTTGCCGTCGGGAGACACCGCGAAATCAGTTACATTCGTGCCTTCCGGAGTGACCGCCTCCGGCTTTCCTCCCTCCACGTCCTGTACATACAGCCGCGCGCTGCGGTTGGCTTCGGTTCCGGAGAACACGAAGCGCTTTCCGTCAGCAAACCAGACGGCGTGAGTGGAGTTGATCTGGCTGATGGCGCCGTGTGACACCGATTTTGCTTCGCCCGCCTTTGTGGGTAGAAGAAAAAGTTGTGACGGCTCGTCGGGCCGGGTGCACAACGCCCATTTGCCATCCGGGGACAACGCCATCGATGCGCCCTCCCCCAGCCGAACTGCGGGCGCTCCATCCGTGGTTCGCAAGTACACCGCGTAGCTGGGTCCGCCGGCCTCGCCCTCCTCGCGAAACAGCAGAGTCTTGCCGTCGGGGGAGAGGGTCAGCGGATAAGACCAATCGAGCCAGGTCAAGTCGCGTTCCGAGGCGTCGCCAGGAGCACGCACGGCCACTCCCCGCCGCCAGTTGTCGCGGGTCAGCAGGACGCGCCCGTCGCGCCAGGCGTCCTGGAGAGTCAAGTCCGCAGGCACCCGCGCAACCAGACGTTCCCGTCCCGACAGATTGACTGCGTACAGGGCGCGATCAATCCCGACTTTGGTGGCAGTAAACCATACCTCATCGCCGCTCGGAGACCAGGCCAGACCCAGCGCGCCGCCCGTCTGCACGCTGGAAAGTGTCTTCTTGTTTCCCGCAAGGTCGACCACGGCGACCGCGCCGATGCTGTCCCCAGGGAAAGGATGGTCTATAAAAGCGATCAGATCGCCTTTCGGCGATATGCGAGGATGGCTGATCCAACCGCCGGTGTCATAGAGCACTTTGCCCATGGGGTATTCCAGGCGACTTCGCCCGGAGACATCCCGCACCACGGCGAGGTTGTTTCCATCCGGAGACCAGTCGGCCCATTGCACGTTCTCCAGAACCTCGCGCGGCGCGCCGCCCACCAGTGGCACGCGGGCCAAGGTTCCAATGTTCGAGTACGACTTGGCCTGATGGCTGTGGAGCAATACGGCCATTTCTCCAGTGGAAGAAACCGCCAGAATCTCGGCGCCGGGAAGTCCCAGGGAGCGCGACTCGGGGCTTTCCGGGCGGGTGGTGAAAACCTCGACCGGGCCGCCCTCCCAGGCGGCGCTGTAAATAACTGCCTTGCCATCGGGTGCCAGTCTGGCGAGGCGAATCGTGCCCCGGCGGTAGGTCAACAGGTGATAGAGCGGGGGCGCTGTCTTGCTCAGGTATTGAGCCAGGAAGAAAGTGCCGGTCAGCAGGGCTAGTGCCACCACCGCACCCGCCGCCACGGGCCACGTGGGGCGACGCGCTGGAACTGTATCCCCTGCGGTCTGCTGAGCTCGGGGCTGGGGCAGGCCCGCAGTGGCAGCGGGAGGAATTCCGCCTGCGGTTGCGCCCGCGACCCGAGCGGATTCCACTTCTCGCTTGAGGCGCTTCAGGTCGCCGCGCATCTCAGCGGCCGTCTGATAGCGGAATTCACGCTCCTTCTCGAGGGACTTGGTAATCAGCTGCTCGAGCTTTGCCGGCAGTGCCGGATTCAGGCTCTGCAGCGGCGGCGGTGTGCGGTTCAGGATGGCTTCGAAGATGACACCCTCGCTGCTTCCCGAAAACGCCAGGTTCCCGGTCGCCATTTCGTATAGCACGGCGCCGAAGGCGAACAGGTCGGTGCGCGGATCGAGTTCTTCCGCCCGGACCTGTTCGGGCGACATGTAAGCCACCGTTCCCAGGGTCGAGCCGGGACTTGTCAGCAAGTGCTCTACAGGCGCCGTCGGCATCGCGGAAGACGCCGAATCCGCAGCGCCGAAGCGTCCCGAGCCCAGCTTGGCCAGACCGAAGTCGAGCAGTTTCGCCTGCCCCCGCTTGGTGATGAAAATATTCGCCGGCTTGATATCGCGATGGATGATTCCCTTGCTGTGGGCGGCATCCAGGGCGTCGGCAATCTCGATGGCCAGATTGAGCAGCGTCTCGGTATCCAGGGGGCGACCGGCGATGCGATGCTTCAGCGTCTGACCTTCCAGGTACTCCATGACAATGAAGGCCTGGCCACCCTCCTCGTCAATCTGGTGGATGGTGCAAATGTGGGGATGGTTCAAAGCGGAGGCGGCGCGGGCTTCCCGCTGGAAACGCTCCAGCGCCTGATGATCTTTGGCGACTTCCTCGGGGAGGAACTTGAGAGCGACAAAGCGGCCAAGCTTGGTATCCTCGGCCTTGTAAACCACACCCATGCCACCACCGCCCAGCTTCTCGATGATCCGGTAGTGGGAGATGGTCTGGCCAATCATGGATAAGAGCGCCAGCTTAACATGAGAGGGCCATCTTAGGCGGGATTCTGGAAGCAGTCAAACCGAACCACGCCTCCGGCGCGTGGACATGCGGGAAGTCCCTGCGAGCGCGGTTCCCGAACGTCCGGCTAGTCCTTCAGCGGAACCATGCTCTTCTCGCCCTGACAAAAAGTGGCAACCCGCTGCAGGCCGCCTTGGGCGTCGGTCAGCATCATCACAGGACCGTAGCAATACACGGCGTGGCCGGATTCGGCAAGATACCAGCGGCCGCCTTGGCGCGCGTGCTGTGGGATCGCTCGATCCACCGGGGTGCGCGGTGGCGGAGCGACTCGAGGACCTTGAAGAGAAAACAGTAACAGTAAAGATGCCAGAGCTTTCATGGTCTTGGTCTGGCCCCCTGGGAGTTAGATCGAGAACAGAACCCTGCGTTCATCGGAAGTATCCGATGTGTCCCTGGGCGGCTTCGGGGGAAGCGGTTTGCGGAACTTGCCGGCATTGTGCTCACTCTTGCCGTTGTCGCGCGGGGTCACCTGGGACGGTGGAGTTTGCGTCTGGGCCTTCGGGTCCGCCTGGGGTTGGCTTTGGGCCTGGGCTTCGGCGCGCTGCTTCTGAATGGCTTGGCCTTTCATAGTCGTCAACTGGGTGCTGTCGCCGAACAACTGCCTGATCAGATTGCGTTGGGAGTCAATGGTGCGTCCCTGTTCCACCACCAGCAGGGCCATCAGGCCGTAGGAAATCAGGAACAGTACGGTAAGAAGCGGAAGTAACGTGTGCTTGGGCCGCGGCAATAGGGTCGAGTGATCTGTCGTCCAGTTCAGCAAGGTGGCACCCCGATCTGCCCCAAAGCTGCGGGCACCGGGGATAAATGCAGCTTGGACGCCATCGGGGGCGAGAGTTTTAAGCTGTTCCAACCAAGGAACTTACCTTGGATTGAATGAGTTGCGGCCGGCGCCGCAGGTGCAACTTGCTGCACATTAAGTAACCGGGATGTGTTACGGGGGTGACTTGAAAGGCGGGAAGCAGCCATGGGCGCGGGTTTGGAGCTGATTGTAGGAGACGGCCATCGTTTGGGCGGGCCAGAGCGCGGCTAGAAAGGCAACTTCCACGGACTTCGTCTATTTCCCTCCCAGGACCAGCTTGGCGATGGTTGCCAACTGCATGTTGGAGGTGCCTTCGTAGATCTTGCCGATCTTGGAGTCGCGCCAGTACTTCTCTACGGGGTAGTCCTTGGTGAAACCGTATCCGCCATAGACTTCAATGGCCTGCGAGGTGACGCGCTCCGCTACCTGCGAGCAAAACAGTTTCGTCATCGCGGCTTCTTTCACGAAGGGTATACCGGCGTCTTTCATGCGGGCGGAGTTGTACACCATGAGGCGGGCAGCTTCAATCTCAGTGGCCATCTGCGCGATTTGGAACTGGATGCCCTGGAAATCGGAGATGGATTTGCCAAATTGCTTTCGCTCTTGCGCGTATTTGCAGGCGTATTCAAAGGCGCCGCGGGCGACTCCGGCCATTTGCGCGCCGATGCCGATGCGGCCTTCATTCAGGGTTTCGATGGCGATCTTGTAGCCTTTGCCCACTTCGCCCAGCACGTTGGACTTGGGTACGCGGCAATCTTCGAGAATCAGTTCGCAGGTGGAGGAGGCGCGGATGCCGAGCTTGTCCTCCTTCTTGCCGACGGTGAAGCCGGAGAAATCTTTCTCCACGATGAATGCGGTGATGCCCTTGTACCCTGCGGCAGGGTCGATGGTGGCGAACAGAATGAAAATACCGGCTTCCTTGCCATTCGTGATCCAGAGCTTGCGGCCATTGAGGACATAGTCGCTGCCCTTGAGTTCAGCCTTGGTCTGCAGGGCGAAGGCGTCCGATCCGGAACCGGCTTCGCTGAGCGCGTAAGCGCCGCAGGTGTCGGCGGCCATGCGGGGGAGATAGCGCTGCTTCTGTTCTTCGCTGGCCCAGCGCAAAAACGCGTTATTAACCAGCGTGTTTTGCACGTCGACAACCACGCCGGCGGAGGCGTCCACCCGCGATAGTTCCTCGACTGCCAGGATGGCTTCGAAGAACTTGCCACCGCCACCGCCGTACTGCTCCGGGATCTCGATGCCCATCAGTCCGAGCTGAAAGAAATCGTGGATGAGTTCTTTGTCGAACACGCCCTTCTCGTCCATCTCTTTGGAGAGAGGGCGCACCTTATCTTCGGCGAACCGGCGGATGTTGTCGCGGAAGAGTATTTCGTCTTCCGTGAGGGCAGTGAGAGGCGCGGGAGGGGTGGCTTGCAAAATGATTTCGGGCATAGGAATACCTTCCCAAGGAGGATGGCAAACCCTGAATTCTAGCACTTTGGCAGGCCGCGTTTCAGTCCCGCTTGGCGGTGGGCACCAGCCTCAGCCCGTCGGCTTGCAGGATGCGCTTGATCTGGTTCCGCGCGTGGACAGCCCAGGGACCGGTGGTGTCGAGCTTCACGTAGGCGCGCCAGTGCGCGAGGGCCTTGCGCGGTTCCTTGATCTTCTCGTAGGCGAGCGCCAGGTTGTAATGCGCGTCGGCGTAGGTGGGCGCAAGCTGCAACGCGGCGTTATAGGTCTGGATTGCTTCCGCCACCCGGCCCGTCTCGTCGAGCACGTTGCCCAGATCGAAGTACGCCAGGGCGTAGCGTGGATCGATCGCGATGGCACGGCGATAGTGTTGCTCGGCCAACGCGAACTCCTGGCGGTTGTAGTACAGCGTACCCACGTTGATGTGGGCGGCAGCATGATCAGGATCGAGTTCCAGGACGCGTTGATAGGTGGCGATGGCTTGCAGTTGGTTGTTCGGATCTTCCTCAAGTGCGATGCCGCGGGCAAAAAGCTCGGCTGCGTCGCTCGCCGGCTGCTCCGGCCGGGTCGTCGGTATGGGGGTGCTGGTCACCACCCTGCCTTCGGGAGAGAAGTCGAACATGAACTGCCCGGCGATGGGTTCGAGCAGCTTGCCGTGATGGCGGAAGGCGACCCGGTGATGTGCGGTGGTGAGAGCGCTGGCCTCGAGCAGGGGATTCTCCATTCCTGCAACCTGCTTCTGCATGGCCTCGAGCGACTGCCGGATCACGGCCGGGCGGACCTTGTGGGCGCACAGGTCGCGCACTTTCTTGACTTGCAGGAGATCAAAAAAAGAATAGCTTTCGGCGGCGGCGGCTACCAGTCCGGCTTTTTCCCAACCTGCCAACTGACGCGCCGTGAGCCGAAGGATGCGAAGCAAGTCCGCTCGATGATATCGGTACACGGTTGTAAGGGGTCTCAGCGCGTATTATCCGGAAGCGAGCGCGCGCTTTGCAAGGAGAAATTAGTCTCCAGGGGAATCTCTGGCGGCAACTTGCAACACGGAGTGTGCAATTGCGGTGGAAAAACATTGGTTTTGAAATCCGGCAACGGTCGCACTCGCTCCAGTCCCGCCGTGGCGGTTTGGGGTGAGTTCCGTTCCGCGATCCCGATCACAGTGCGTTCAGGTGACCTCGACTTCGAGGGCCGTGGTACCATCCAGGAACTTTCAGCCCGGTAGATCACGCGGGGAACCACTTATGTACTGGATGATCACAAATCGGAACATCACCTCGAATGGTCTGGGCGACGAATTCGTGGGCTTATCCTTTTGGAAAAATGAATCGCAAACAGCCACCGATTTCGCCGCCTGGAAGCAGCTAAAGCTGGAGGAATTCCGGCAGGCGCTGGTGCAGGTCGCCGACACCTTTCCCGATCCCGTCACCACTTCCAGCGAAGATCAGAAGCACGTCAACATCTTTGTGCACGGCTTCGATAACAGTTGGTCTTCCGCCGCGGGGACCTACGCGAACATCGTGGCCAACCTGTTCAGCGGAGCGCAATCGCTGGGCGAGTGCATCTTGTTTACCTGGCCATCGCAAGGGTCGCCTCTGGGTTACCTTCCAGACCGGTCTGAGGCGCGGCAGTCCGCCGAAGACTTCGCCGATGTGCTGAGCGAACTCTATGACTGGATGGCCATGAAGCAGAAGCAGGCCGCGGATGATCCTACCCAGGCCTGTCGAGCCAAGACTTCCGTCATCGCCCACAGCATGGGCAACTACGTGCTCGAGAACGCGATGAATTATGCCTGGACGCGGAAGAACCGTCCGCTGCTGATGAGCCTGATCAGCCAACTGGTCATGGTGGCGGCCGACGTGGACAACGACATTTTTCGCAGCGGTGAAACCGTGGAGCATGGCGACGGTGAGGGCATCGCCAATCTCTCCTATCGTGTGACCGCACTCTATACCGGCCGGGACTCGGTCCTGGGCGCGTCCGCCGGGCTGAAACACTTTGGCAAGAGAAGGTTGGGACGAAGCGGGCTGGATCGCACCGTTCCTGTTCCCGACAACGTTTGGGACATCGATTGTTCGACCTTGATCGCTCCTCAGGTGGGTGGACTAGAGGTGCACAGCGCCTATTTTCACGAAGCAAAATGCTACGAACTGATGCGCCTCCTGCTTCGCGGGGTGGATCGCAGCGTACTGGCGGGAACCGGTTTGCTGCCCTCGGCTCTGCCCAAAACCCAACTCGGTGCAGCACCCGATTAGTCCACGGGAAGGCCGCAAGAAGGCTGGAGCCGACGAGCGGACTTGAACCGCTGACCTGCCGATTACGAATCGTAAAAGTATCCAAGATTCGAGCGCTCGGAGCAGCCTCTTTGGCAGACATGCGGACGCCACGGGTTAACCCTGGAGGGTTAGACCGGCGTGGTAAGATTCTGGCTGTGTCTATCAGCGATACAAGCCCCGCCGCGCAAGCTCTCCAGCTCCAGATCCAACGGACG
>JBGPJK010000108.1:0-12400 GCA_041485425.1 Terriglobia bacterium
GATGGAGTAATTGAGTTGGCTGGTGTGGTCGCCGAGGAACAGGCCCCCCGCTACCGGAAGTTGCGCTTTTCCCACCAGGTACGAATAGCCGAGCGCGCCCGAGACCCTCCCCCAACGGGGAATCTCCAACGTGCTCTCCACCCCATAAATGGCGGCCTTGTGCAAGGCAATGGGAAAGCTCACTCCGGTGTTGAGCAACAAGTCATCGTCGGAGAAGTTGCGAATCTCGCGGCGAAAATAGTTGACCGTCCAACTGGTCTTGTCGAACAAGCTCTTGGCGAATCCGACTTCATAGTAGTTTCCCCGCGCGGGACGCACGGGCAGGAACGCGCTGGTTGGGTTCAGGGCGCGGGCGGCCGGCGAACTGGGCAGCAGCAGATTTTCGGTTGCGGGCGTCTGAAAAATGCGGTCATAGGACGCACGCAGTACCACACCCGCTGACGGAAAATAATAGGCCGCTCCTACCCGCGGGCTCAGCGCCATCTCGTCCACCAGGAGGTGGTAATGGTCCCAGCGCAGCCCCGCACTCAAGGTAAAGTTCCCAACCTTCATCGTGTCCTGGCCGAATACCGATTCCTCCACGTCATGCCCGCGTCCGGAGAAATTGAAACTCAGCGGAGTCGAAGGATCGAAGAAGGACGGGTCGGTGATCTGGTAGGAAAAGACTTCGTGCAACGTCCCCACGATTAGATCCGCGCCGGCCTTCCAATCGTGACGCCCGTGATGACCGGCCACCGAGGCGCGCAAGTAGCCCTCGCGAAAACCGCGGTCCTGCGCGGGGGCGATGGGGGTCGATTGCAGATTCGAATTCAGGTCCGCCGAAAGGTCCCGCCCGCGGGCTTGCACGCTGGCCAGCAAGTTCGGCGAAAAAATGTGCTGGTACGAAATCTGTCCGCTGAGCTCGTCGCTCCCTCTGTCCTGCCTCTGCCTGGCTTCCTGCTGAATTCTTTCATTTGGAACCAGGAACGCGGTCCGTCCGTAGCGCAGTGAAATCTGCAAGCGATCGCGTTCACCGAAATCGCGCTCGAAGCCCGTGCCAACCCCGAAATTCGAACCGCTGTTGGTGAAGTTCTCTTCCACGGGCGGATCCAGGTAACGGTCGGTACGGGAGCTGGTCAAGCTGAAGGTGGCCGCACTTCGTCCCTGCTGGTACACGCCGGATACAAATCCGCCCACCGTGCCGAAACTGCCTCCTTGCAACGAACCCGTTGCATGGAATCCAGGCTCCTTGGCTCGCGTGGTGATGGCCTCGACCACGCCGCCCAGCTTGCGTCCGAATTCGGCGGGATAGCCTCCGGTCATGATGTTGACCGACTGCAGATCTTCGGCGTCGAGGGAAGGAGCGAATGCCGGAGACCGGTTGTCCAGGACGGGAAGCCCGTCTACCACGAACTGGGTGTCGTACTCGGCCCCCCGGGGATGCAGTACTCCGTTGGCCTCGAGCAGCCAGCCGGGCTGCACCCGGACCAGATCGACCACCCCACGACCGGGCGAAGATGCCGGGCGTTGGCGCAAGTTCTCCGAACCCAGGTGGAAAACCGTCCCGGTCTGAATCGGATCCAACAAGGTGGGTGAGTCGGTTACCGGAACCTGGGTCTGAACCGGAGCCACTTTCATGATCGCGATGTGGCTCAGCGGAATAGGAGAGTGGATTTCCAGCAGGACCGAATATTCGGCGAAGCCGTCCGCCCGCAGGTTGAGCCGGTACACCCCAAAGGGCAACTCCCTGGCGATGTATGAGCCTTCCTGGCCAACGGCAAACGCCCGCCGGAATTGATTCATCTGGCTGGTCAGTGTTCCCCTCGCCACCAGGGTCCGACCGGTTGTGTCTCTTACGGAAAGGCGCAGTTCGGCAACGCGGGCTTGCGCCGCCATCTGCGGAACCAGGGCCAGAAGCAAGAGCATGAGTCCCCATGGACCCCACCCCCGCCAGCAGCATGTATCGCGGATATTCAAGGCTTGCAGGACATCTTAAACCGGACGCGCCCAGGCAGGGCTATGCGATTAGCCCTGCGGTCAGGCTGGCAATCGGGATGGGACCGCAGTGCGCCCACTACTTGTCAGCACTGGTGGTGGCTTGACCTGTGCCCAGCAGACCGTACACCGTCAACTTCCTGACCGCCGGGACGCACACCTTTCCATTGGCGATGGTGGGGATGGTGAACTTGACCGCGCCCCCGGCATCGTCCCGCGACGAATTCTGGGCGCTGGTGTAGAGCTCGTTGTCCAGATTCGTGGCGTCGTAAGCACGCAAGGTGGCCGAGCCGAAGCCCGCGTTATCGGTTTGCAGCACCCAGACAATTCCATTGCTGGCGCCTTTAGCGGAGATGGACGGCGTGGGCCCCGGATAATTGATAAACGTCGCAGACTCCGAGGTCGGTGATGTTGACAACAACCCCGTGCTGGGATTGAACGCGTACATCTTGATGAAGTCGAAGGAGCCGCCAAAGTACAGTTTGTTGTTCCACCAGGCGGGCATCGCCCAGACGCCGCCGACCGCAATGTCCAGGTGTTGAACGATCTGGTCGTTGTTGTTGGGATTGTAGTGTCCCATGCGGTCGCGATCGACCAGGTAAATCGTGCCTTCCTTGCCGGCCTGCACCAGCAGGTGGCGATGAGGGCCAGTCTGGTCCGGCAGCAGGAGCACTCCCCCCGAACCCAGATCCACATCGCCGTTTTCCAGCGAGTTCTGGTCAAAGGGAGTGAAGAAGTCGGAGGCCTTGAAGCGGTTAGTGGTCGGCAACGGAAGTTTGATGATGGAATCGCCGAAGTCGCGGCCGCCGGTGTTTACGTCAAACGTACCGTTGCCGCTGGCGATATAGAGGTTGAAACTGGCATCCGCCGCGATGCCCGCTCCCGCGGCCCAGAAACCACCCAGCCCGGCATTGGGGGTCGAGTTCCACACCGCCTTCTGGGCCAGCGTCTGCGCATCGTAACTCATGATCCAGCCGTGATAGGGACCAATGTCGCAATGCGAAGCCCAGGCGAGGTAAACCGCGCCGTTCTGCAGCAGCAATCCTGGACGCTGGCTGTGGCGCAGGGGATCGAAGGAAACGAAGCCGTTCACCGAGCCGTCGCCGCTGCCCATGACCCTGGCCCGGATGGTCACGGGGCCGCCGAACTTCTCGGCGCCGGTGGTGATGTCAAGCGCGTGCAGGCGCTGGAAAAACTTGCCGTTCTCCTTGGTCTTGGCCACCACGTAGAGCGTTCCGCTGCTGGTGTCGATGACGGGAGTCCCGGTCACCCCAATCTCCGGGACCAGGTCGCTACAGCTAACGTCGCCGCTGGAAACGGTCGTGATGCCCTGGGCCGGATTGATAAAGCTGGTCTTCCACAGAGGCGAAGCGTTGCTGCCGGTGTTGTTGTCGGCGTCGAAGGCGTACACGCTGTCGTGCTCGGTGGCTACGTAGACCACGTTGTGCGTGCCTTTGCCCGGGAGGCTGACGTTCGGGACATAGAGCGGCTGGGCGTACACGTAGCCATCCAACGTCTGCGAGAACAGCTTGCCGAAGGTGTTCACGCGCACATTGGCAGGAGTGAGGACGGTCTCGCTGGTGTTTTGCCCAGTACGGTTGTTGTCGTTATGAAATGTGGTGACACTGACCTGGGCGGCGCCCGAGGATGCAATTGCCAGAATTAATAGCGCAAGTCGAACCAAGTTCATACGTCTACCTTAGTGGAGGACTTTGACGGTGGTGTTGTTTCGGCTCCCAGAATGCGCCCACGGGAGCCACTCTCAGGCCGGAAGAAAAGGTGGTACAGCTTTTATCCGGGTGGGTGCGGAATGTCAAGAGATGGACATCCTAAAGTACTTTCGTCTCAGAGTCTTCCGAATCCCCGGACGAGCAGTTTCAACCGTTTCTTGTGGAAGTAAGTGATTGTCCTCTGGAACAAAGGTTCCTGCAGCCGAAGGCGGTACGGGTGCTACAATTTGGGGAGACTGATGGCGGCTTCCGGCCCCTCGGATTGCCGCAGAGCAGGCTGGATTCGGGGTCCTTCATGGCAAGTGCGCGAGCGAAAATCGCAATCATTCTGGGCAGCGCTTTGCTGTGCCTGACGGTTGCAACTCCCGTCTGCGCCGCCCAGCGGCGCTCCGCTCGCAAGCACGCCGCCAAGCAGGAACCAACCGCGCCTCCGGCCCCGGTCACACCACCGCCGCCGCTTACCCTGGAACAGCAGCCAGCGACGCCGCCGCGCGTCAGTTATCAGAACGGCCAGTTGACCATCGTGGCGCAGAATTCCACCCTGGGGGACATCCTCCGCGGAGTTCACGCGCAGACCGGCGCTGCGGTGGATGTTCCAGCGAACGCCACCGAGCGTGTGGTAGGCCACTTCGGTCCCGGGTCGGCCAGCAATGTGCTGGCGTCTCTGCTGTACGGGTCACATTTCAACTACGTGATGCTGGGTTCGGCGTCGAACCCGGATGCACTCGAGCGTGTGATCCTGATGTCCAAGGGTGGTCTGTCGGAAGCGCCAACCGTGGCTGAGGTTGGCGGCCAGCCGGGTGCACCGGGTCCGCCTCCGGTTTCGGTTCAACCTCAGGAGGAGGCGCAGGACCCCAACGCGGACGACGATTTCACCGATGACCAGTTGGCCGACCAACCCGCTGACTAGTTGCAGGACCAGGCGAATCAGGACGCAAGCCAGCAGGAAGACCAGACCCAGCAGCAACCGCAGGTGTACCCCAACGGCCAGCCCGGCGTGAGGAGTCCAGAACAACTGCTACGGGAATTGCAGCAGCGTCAATTGCAGCAGCAGCAAGGGACCCAACCTCAGGGACAGCCGCCGACTGGCTTCCCGGTGCCTCCCGGCCAACAACCACCCCAGCCGCAACCGCCGCAGTAGAGTGGCCGCTTCGTGTAGTCGGGCAGGCTACTCTGCCGGGGATCCTATTGGCCGGTGCCGGTCAATTGAATCTTCTGCGGGCTGCTGGTGGCGCTGTCGGTGATGGTGATGACTCCCTTTCTGGTTCCGGTGGCTCTGGGCCGGAACTGTACGGAGAGGTTGCAGCTTCCGTTGGGGGCGACCGTCGAGGCGCACTTGTTCTTGACCAGAAAATCTCCGCTGACGGTTACGTTGGAGATCGTCAGGTCGCTGCTGCTGGTATCGGTCAGCTTGACTGCCTGCGGCGGGCTGGTGGTGCCCACGGACTGGGCGGCGAAGGTCAGGATCGTGGGAGAAAGGGTGACCGGCAAGAGAGCCCCTGAATTCAGCATCACGATGATGCCTCCACTCACCACCAAGTCCGGGTAGCCGTCGCCGTCCAGGTCTTGAGCGGCGACACTTGCACCCGTGAGCCCCTTTCTTGACGTGTAAGCGGCGGGCGCGACGAAGGTTCCGTCGCCGTTGCCCAAAAGAACAGAGACTGTATTCACAGTGTCGCTGACGGCTAGGTCCGCGAATCCATCTTTGTTGAAGTCGGCGAGGGCCAAGCCATCGAAATTCAAACCGGACATGAGAGTACGCGGAGGTTGAAATGTGCCGTCCCCGTTGCCGAGGGACGCAATGACACCGGAGCCCGGCGGGGTGAGGGTCGCGGCTAGATCCACCTTGCCGTCGCCGTTTAGATCCCCAAGCGCGAAGCTGGCAATTGGCCGCGATAAGGCGTACTCGGTTATTGGCTCAAATGTTCCGTCTCCGTGATTCAACAGCACGCCGAATGTACTGGTGAAATGCGAGATTACCAGGTCAGGAGCACCATCTCCGTTCAGGTCGCCGCTCGTCACCCGCACTACCTCGAGACCTGCGAAATACAGCTTCGGCGACTGGAAGGTGCCGTCACCGTTTCCCATGAAGATAGCAACGTTCCCTTTGTTGTCTGACGGTCCTGTGGTCACAGCAAGGTCGATCTTTCCATCCAGGTTGAAGTCAGCCGCCGCAACCGACCACGCAATCGTGGTGAGAGGGTAATCCACTGGGGTTTGGAGCGTCCCGTCCCCACTCCCCATGAACACGACCAGGTAGCCGCTCGTACCCACTGTGGCAGTCACTGCGAGATCGGGATGCCCGTCGTCGTTGAAGTCTGCGGCGACCATCGAGGTGTTTCCAGCGATGCCCACAGGATAATAGGCGGGTGCCTGGTAGTTTCCGCCTCCAGTACCCAACAGGATCGCCACTTCATTGGAGTCGTCGCAGAGTGCCGCCAGGTCCGGGATACCGTCGTTGTTGAAATCGCTGGTTACGATAGACGTCGCCGAGCACTGGACCTTCTCATACACAGCGGGCTTGAACTCTGGCTGGGTAGCAAAGACAGTTGCAGCCGAAGCCAAGAGAAATATAGCGAGCCGACTAAGGGCGTGGCTGTGGTTTGCCATGGAAGACTCCTCCTGAAACTACCTCGAATTGTTGACTGTGCATCGAAAGGCATCAACACCCTTGGAGACTGACCAAGTCGTTAAAGAGAGCCGCCGCATTAGCGGTTCACCTGCAACGTGAATTGGAAGGTGTCAATGTCAAACGACCTTGCCGACGTGCCCGTGTTGACAATCTCGACGAATGGCACCATTGGGGCGTTTGACGGAATTCCGCTGGTTATTGCCCCTGAACCCTGAAGGGTTCCGTCCACCCAGAAGGTAACGTTGTTTCCTGAAGAACTGAAGGGATCATTTCGAATTTCGAAGGTGTGAAAGACGCCGGCGGAGAAGCTGAATGAGCCCGTGACGCTCGCCGTGATAACGCCTCCCGAAGCAACCATGCCATTCCAGGTCGCCCCGGTTCCGTTTATGCCCTCGAAATAGATGCCGTTGGATGGCGGTGTCGAAGTGAACGTAATGTTGTCGGCAAATCCCATTCGAACTCTTACCGCAGCGACCTGTCTCCATGGCAGCCCGCTCAAATTTGCGACCGGCAACACCGATGTGGTGCCGAGCGAGATGGTGCTGATACTGCCGTTGGCACTGGCCGTGGTGAACCGCAGTACCCCAGGATGATTCGCCGATCCAGCCACCTTGGAGGCTGTGCCACTGTTGTTCGTGATCCACCCTAAGTCGCCAACCGGTCCCGCCGTGTTTGTAGCGGGGACGCTCGCGTTGAAGAACTCGTCGGTCAAGGTGACGGAGTTTCGTGCTGTGGGAGCGGGGCCGGCAACCCCAGGGCCGAAAAGCGACATGGGATAAAGCCCCGACACTCCCGTCGTGCTGAGGACCTTACCAATGTTCTGACCGGTCGGGGGCGGTGGCAGTGGCGTCGGAGACGTCGACGTTCCGTAATCGTGGCAGTCCCCCGCGGTTATGGGACTGATCGTCACAAAATCCCCTACAGCATTCGGCGCGCTGTCGAAGGCGCACATCGCCTGGCCCACAGTTGCAATCTGCGCCGCGCCCATGGTGCCGCTGCCAGCGACCACAATACCGACCGACTGAGTATCCGAGACCGTCGTCGTGTTCACTGTGCCGCTGCTGGTGAGGGTGGCCAGCTTGTTTGCTGCCGTGCTTCCGTTCTGAATGGTGGTGAGCAGGGCTCGCGGTGTAGCAGTCTGGCTAAACAGCGCCAAGTCCGATCCGATCTGGGAAGAACCGATTGTGCCGTCGGGTGTCAGGATCAGAGTACTCGGAAGCGAGGTCGACTTGATGCTCAAGGGCGTAGTTGCGTTCGTTATGCTGGCGGTGATCCGGGTAGCAAGCGGAGCTCCGGAGAGGGTCTGGCCAATCTTGACGCCGGTCTCATAATTGTTGATCGATCCGCCGATCAGGTTGCCGCCGCCCTTTCCACTCCCCGCTGTGCTGCTGTCAATTTGGAATCCGACCGTCCCAGTATTAGACACACCTGCAATCTCCATGACTCCGTACCATTGCATGACATTTGTGTCCACCATGGCGACACCGGTATTGCAATTCAGGATATGGGTCCCGTAAACGCCCCACTCGCCGTTTGCAGTGGTCGGCGTCGACGTGCTCCCGATGTCCATACCTATGCTGTTAGCAAGAACCGAGCTGGGATTGGTGCAGTCGATCTCCCCGCCGTAGAAATTGATTTCGGATACCCCGTTGCCTTTTGTTTGGATGGGGTGCCTCGTGGAAGAAACGGAAGGGTTGACTATGACGCCGTATTGCGTCTCGCTCTGGCCGTTGAGGAAGAAGCAGAATCCCTTTTCATTCGATGTGGAGGTATTCTTGAAATTGCTGCAAGCCACGTCTGTGAGGTTAAAGAAATCGACATTCTCGAGATGGATGGCTCCAATGGCCGTGCCTCCACTGTCGTCGTAGAACGAGAGATTTTGGATCCCGAAGCCAAATGTCACCGCATTATCGACTCCGACCTTGACTATTTCCGGTGCACCGGTACCGTTGGTAACAAGGGTAGAGCAGTGCTGCGCCGTGAGACCAGCGCCGCTCACTACCTGAATGCCAGAGCCGGGCGAAGAGCAATCTCCCACCAGCTTGACACCGTGTAAAGGTGTAGTGCTGCTGCTGCGAACGTTGATGCCGGTGGCTCCGACGAAGTAGCTGCCGGTGGAGCTGCCTGTGCCTGCGTTAGGGAAAAAGATCGTGCAACCCTGGTTTCCAGAAATGGCAGCGCAGGCCGTAATGGCCGCAGTAACCGCTGGGGCGTTGTCGGTGCACTTCCCGGCCACCGGTGGGTTCGGTGGCGGATACTGGGGGATGCATGAGGGTGCCCAATCTGCGCGCCCTTGGAACGCTATGCTTGTCACGTCGAACCACGGGGCTGGTCCCGCATCTGACAGCATCGAGGTGGCCGTTCCTGGTGTTGCGGTCGGCATCCAGATCGGGACCGTGCCGGGAGTGCCGCTACCCATCACGGTCTGTGCCAGGACTGGCGGGGCGCACATCTGTAAGCAAACGAGTAGGCAAATTCCCAAAGAGACGAGCGGCGAGCGGCCTGTCGCTGGACGAATTGCACGCATAGAATCCTGCTCCCTGATCGAGAAGCCTGCCAGAAGAGAACTGCCTGTTGTGGGCCCCGACAACTTGAACTCAGGCTAGGTGGGGGAAGAGGTTACCCCGAGTTGAGTCCCGGCAAGCCTGCTCCCAACGGCGGACGGTTGTCAAGATGAAAAGATTTGCGGTGAATCCGGGAGGCTTATCGATTCACCCGTTGGAACTCCCGCAGAGGGGCCCGGAGAAACTAGAGCTGGCCGCGTAATTGATTTGGGCAGATATCGCGGCGCGGAAGCGGTGCGCCAGCCAAAATCCAAGCGCAAGAAGGATTTATCCGCAGGCTTTGAGGACGCGCGTTTCCCAGGAACCATTTATGGGGCGAGCCAAGGTCTGACAGGTGGACGGCGGGAACACAGGCACTCGCGGGAGGCGGGTTCAGTCGCCGCTGGCGTGGGTCTCGACGAGGACCGAGGTGACGCCGGAGGATTGTCGGGTCTGATGAGCAAAGGCGTAGAGGATGGCGGTGACGGCGCCGTACGCGGCGAGAATGCCCAGGGTCACGACCAGAACGACAGTGAAACTGAGAACCGAAGCGACTAGTAAACTGCCCAAGTTCGGCCTGCCTCTCCGGGAGATGCCGCAGCCGCAAGTCCGGAAGTTCTCTGGCGGATCAGCTTTGATCGCGCTGCGCGAACCTTACAATCTACCCGCGTTGACGCTGGCTGCTGTTAGCAAATAAGATACGTGAGTAGAGGTGCGCACTCCCACTCTCCAACATTTCAGGGGACCCGTCCACATTACGGAAGGACATTACTGTCGGATTTCATGGCCATTACCAAGATTTCGGTGCGCGGTGCGCGCCAGCATAACCTCAAGAATATAGACGTCGAAATACCCCGTAACACCCTGACGGTGATTACCGGCCTGAGCGGTTCGGGCAAGTCTTCCCTGGCCTTTGACACCATTTACGCCGAGGGCCAGCGGCGCTACGTGGAGACGCTTTCCGCCTACGCTCGCCAGTTTCTGGACCAGATGGAACGCCCCGATGTGGACTCCATTGACGGCCTGAGCCCGGCAATTTCGATTGAGCAGAAGACGACCAGCCGGAGCCCCCGTTCCACCGTGGGAACGATCACCGAGATCTATGACTATCTTCGGCTTCTGTTCGCCTCGATCGGAGTGCCTCATTGCCCCAAGTGCGGGCGTGCCATCACGCGGCAGTCGGCGGAGCAGATTGTGCAGCGGGTGATGGCGCTGACCCCGGAAGATCGGGTCATGGTACTGGCGCCGATTGTTCGCGGGCGCAAAGGCGAGTTCAAGAAAGAGATGGAGAAACTGGTGCAGCACGGCTTTACCCGGGCGCGCGTAGATGGCGAGTTAGTCAACCTCGAAGATGACCTGCGGCTGGATAAACGGAAGAACCACACCATTGAGGTCGTGATCGACCGGCTGCTGGTGAAGCCGGGAATCGAGCACCGGCTGGAACTGTCGGTCGGTCTGGCAATGAAGCTCGCGGGCGGCCTGGTGCAGGTGGTGGTGATCGGCGGGGAAGAGCAGCTGTACTCGGCGCGGCTGGCGTGTCCGGATTGCGGGATCAGCGTGCCACAGTTGGAGCCGCGATCTTTTTCGTTCAACAGCGCCTATGGCGCATGCCCGGAGTGCCACGGTCTGGGCAGCCGCTATGATTTCGATCCTGCCAAGATCATCGTCGACTGGTCGAAGCCGCTGTTGGACGGCGGGCTGGGGCCGGGTTCGGGATCGTCGAATCTGCAGCACATGCTGCACCTCACCGCCACGGCGCACGGCTTCGACCTGAGTACGCCGTTTGAAAAGTTTCCGGAGAAGATTCAGAACCTGCTGCTGTATGGCGAGTCGGGCAAGGGCAAGACGGGATTTCTGGGAATTCTGGGGTATCTCAAGCAGATGGTGGAGGAATCGACCTCTGACACCTACCGCGAGTATCTGCTCGACTACATGTCGGCGACCGAATGTCCGGCGTGCCATGGCATGCGGCTGCGCCCGGAGAGCCTGGCGGTGAAGGTGAATGGCATGTCGATCGCCGACTTTACGGCCATGCCGGTCTCGCGAGCGGTCCAGGTGGCGAGCAAGATCAAGCTCGGCGGGCGCGAGGAAATTATCGCTGGGCGGATCGTGCACGAAATTGTGGAGCGGCTGCAGTTTCTGAATGCGGTGGGGCTGGGTTACATCGCGCTCAACCGCTCGGCGGCGACCCTTTCGGGCGGCGAAGGGCAGCGCATTCGCCTGGCCACGCAGATCGGATCCAAACTGCGCGGCGTGCTGTATGTGCTGGACGAGCCTTCGATTGGGCTGCATCACCGCGACAATGACCGGCTCCTGAAATCGCTGGAAGAACTGCGCGACCTGGGCAACACCGTGCTGGTGGTGGAGCACGATGAGGAAACGATTCGCCGCGCGGACTACGTGATTGATCTCGGTCCGGGCGCCGGGCGGCACGGCGGCGAACTGGTGGCGCACGGCACCCCGGCAGAGATCATGCAGGCACCCCAGTCGCTGACCGGAGCGTACATCTCGGGCAGGACCCAGATCGAGATGCGTGCCGAGCGGCGGCAGCCCAACGCTGCCGGCATCAGCATTCTGGGCGCGCGCGAAAACAATCTCAAGAACCTCGATATCACCTTCCCGCTGGGGGTGATGACCGTGGTGACCGGCGTTTCCGGGTCGGGAAAATCCACTCTGGTGAACGACATTCTCTACCGTGCGCTGGCCAAGAAGCTGTACCGCTCGCGCGAAGAACCCGGCACCCACAAGATGATTTCGGGGGCGGAGAATATTGATAAGGTGATTCGCATTGACCAGTCCCCGATCGGGCGCACGCCGCGTTCGAACCCGGCAACCTATACCGGGGTGTTCGCGCAGATTCGCGATCTCTACGCCATGCTGCCGGACTCCCGCGAGCGCGGCTACAAACCGGGACGATTTTCGTTCAACGTGTCGGGAGGGCGTTGCGAGGCCTGCCAGGGCGAGGGTCAGCGGCGCATCGAGATGAATTTTCTGCCGGACGTGTACGTGCTGTGCGAGGTGTGCGGCGGCAAGCGCTACAACCACGAGACCCTGGCCGTCCGCTACAAGGGCTGCTCCATCGCTGACTTGCTCGAATCGCCAGTCTCCGACGCGCTCCCGATCCTCGAAAATATCCCGCAGGTGAAACAGAGACTGCAAACGCTCGTCGATGTCGGCCTTGGATACATTCATCTCGGTCAATCTGCCGTGACGCTCTCCGGCGGCGAAGCCCAGCGCATCAAACTCGCCCGCGAACTCAGCAAGCGCCAGACCGGAAAAACGCTCTACTTGCTCGACGAACCGACCACCGGCCTGCACTTCGACGACGTACGCAAGCTGCTCGACGTCCTCCACCGCCTTACCGACCTCGGTAACACTGTCATCATCATCGAGCACAATCTCGACGTGATCCGCAACGCCGACTGGATTCTCGACCTCGGCCCCGAAGGCGGCGAAGATGGCGGCCGCATCGTCGGCGAAGGCCGCCCCGCCAGAGTTGCAGCCACCCCCGGCTCTTATAC
>JBGPJK010000109.1:0-12397 GCA_041485425.1 Terriglobia bacterium
GACGCGTTGTTCGCGCAGGGCATCATCATTGATGACTCGTTCAACAATGCCGAAAGCCTGTTCCGCGCGATGGTGGGGAAAGAGGTTGGCCAAGCCGAGAGACTGGTGAAGGTGGAGCGCCGGGCGTAGTGAAGCGGGTCTGCATTGTCGGTTGTGGCGCCATCGGGAGCCTCTACGCGGCGCACCTGGCGCGCGTCGCCGAAGTGTGGGCTTTCGTTCGCCGCGACGGGCACGCCCTGGCGCTGAATCGGGAAGGACTGCGGGTTTCAGGCAGGCACGAGTTTCACGTGTCACTCAAAGCGACCACGCGGCCGGACCAGCTTCCCGAGTGCGAGCTGGGCATCGTGGCGACCAAGGCAACCCAGGTGGAAGAGTCGATGGCCGCGGTGGGCAGTCACTTCGATCAGGGGGCGGTGATTTCCGCGCAGAACGGGTTGGGCAGTGAAGAAATCATTGCAGCACACACTCGGGGGCAGGTGATTCGTGGCACGACCTTCATGAGCGGCACCCGGCACAGCGACACCCACGTGCAGTTGGAATTGGACACGGCCACCTGGATCGGTCCGTTTGAGCCGCGCCACACGCCCTACGCCCTGGTGAAACAGGCGGCTGATCTGATCGTCGCCGGCGGGCTGAAAGCGGAGCCTTTGCAGGACGCGCGCCCGGCGCAGTGGTCCAAGCTGATCTTCAATTCGTCGGTGAACGGAGTGTCGGCGCTCACCGGTTTGCCGCACTCGCCGCATTTTGCGGATGAGGCGCAATTCTCTGATCTCGGGCACCTGCTGCACCAGTTGATCGATGAGGGAAAGCGCGTGGCCGCCGCGGTGGGCGTGGACCTGCATGAAGACCCCTGGGAGATGAACAAGATCGGCGCTGCGACCAACCATCCGACGTCCATGCTCTACGATGTGCGCCACCAGTTACCGACGGAGGTGGATTTTCTGAGCGGCGCGATTGCGCGCGAGGCAGAGCGAGCCGGAGTACCCGCACCCTTACATACTGCGGTGTACCGGCTGATCAAAGGCAAGGAAGCGGCGTGGACTTTCAAGGATGAAAACCGGCCGGTGGCGGCGTCTGGAAAGGCAGACGGGCATTGAGCGCAGACGGAGACGCAGTTAGCTGCGTTTCTACCGAAGATGGAATGGGACTATGACCTGGCCGATCGACAAAGCGAAACTGGATCGCGTGCGTGCCCTGATGAAAGATCAGGAAGTGAGCGCGCTGGTGGCGCGCGCGCCCGACAATATCCTCTATCTCACCAACTACTGGTGCATGAAGGGATACGACGCGGTAGTGTTTCCGCGCGAGGGTGAGCCCACGCTGATCGCCATCGAGCCGCAACTGGCCGACGCACAGCGTAATTCGTGGACCAGCGACATCCGCTTGTTCAAGAGCTACCACGAAAGCGATCCGCGGCCGCCGCAGTATCGTGCGCTCGACATAGCGCTCGAGGTCCTGAAGCAACGTGGGCTCACTGACAAGGTTGCCATCGAGCTCAACATGGGCACGCAATCCGCCGACCGCATGGTGGGTGAACCGACTACACCCACGCAGTCTTACTTCGACGCTTTCCGGAAAGTTTCCGGCCAGGTGGTTGATGCAACGCCTCTGCTCAACGAAGCTCGTGCCATCAAGACTTCGCAGGAAATCGAACGCATGCGGCTGGCCAACGAGTTGGCCGCGCTTGCCATGGACTACACCCGCGAGCACATGCGTCCGGGCATGAAGGAAAGCGAAGTCGGCGGCATGTATGAGGGCTTTGTACATGGCTTGGGTGTCGGGTACAAGGGCATGGTCGAAATGGCACGGGCCTTCACGCTGGTGTGGTCCGGGAAAGGCATCGCTACCTTTACCGCGACCGGCGACCGCCCGATTCAGAAGAACGAGCCAACCCTGTTTGAGATCTGGGTGTGCGCCGACGGTTACTGGACCGACCTGACGAAGAACGCCTGCCCGGGCGAACTCACTCCGGAGTACCACAAGCTGCTCGATCTCCTGCTGAAAGTATTCAACGAGGCGGTCGCCTTCGCGCGGGAGGGTGCGAGTTTCCCGGAACTGGATCGCCTGATTCGCGCCCGCATTGCCGAGGGCGGATACCCGGGTCAGCCGTCGCATCCCATTTGCCACGGGGTGGGTGCGCGCGCGCATGAGCCGCCCTATGCGCACCAGGCGGGAGGCGGCACGATCCGGAAAGGCATGGTGCTAGCGATCGAACCCGGTATTTACTGGCCCGGCGGTGGCGGCTTGCGTTTGGAAGACGATTTTCTGATAACTCAGAACGGCAACGAGAAGTTGTGCGCATATCCGGACGATTTCCGTCTGGCGGGGGCTTAGCATCACGTACGGGGGCAAGATGCCCCGTGACAGCCGGCGGGACGCCGGCGCTACAAAAATGCAAACAGGGAAGAAAATGACCGGAGTCGACCCTACACTCGCTGAGAAAATCCTCGCCGAAGTGAGGGAGGAAGAAATCGTCGCCATGTCTTGCGACGTGATCAACATACCCAGCCCTACGGGCGAGGAACTGCAGATGGCGCAGTATATGCAGGGCACTCTGCGGCAACTCGGCCTCAATGTCACGTGGCAGGAAGTGGAAGAGGGACGCGCCAATGTAGTGGGACGCTGGACGGGCGCGGGCGGCGGCAAGAACCTGATGTTCAACGGCCACATGGACACTTCCAACACTGGCCGGGAAGACTTCCTCACGGGCATTGGCTACAAGCCTGCGGCCGTGGTCAAGAATGGTTTCATTTACGGTCTCGGAATCTACAACATGAAGGGCGCGCTGGTGTGCTACACCCATGCCGTCAAGGCGCTGCAGCGCGCCGGCGTGAAGCTGAAGGGCGACATTATCATTGCCGCAGTGGCGGGCGAGATCGAGAAGGCGCAGTGGGGTGAGTTCAAAGGCAAGGAATACCGCGGCTACGGCTACGGCACGCATTACCTGGTGAACCACGGCGTCCTGCCGGACATGTGCATCCTGGGCGAGCCCACGGACATGCATGTGGTGCTGGAACATTTCGGCTCGATGTGGGTGCGCATCTCCTGCACCGGAATCTACGTGCACACCGCATTCTGCGAGGGTCGCGAGGAGATGAATTCCATCCGCCGCATGTACGAGTTGATGGACACCATCATGAAGTGGATTGCGTCTTGGGAAAAGAATGCGTCCCACGGAGGCAGGAAAGCCCTGGTGAATCTGGGAGGAATCCGCGGCGGTCACGCCTGGCGGGCCAGCCGCACGCCGGAGAAAACGGATTTGTTTCTGGATGTGCGGGTACCTCCTGCCATTCCCATGAGCGAGGCGCGCCGTAACATCCAGCAGATGTTTTTCGAGCTGGAGAGAAAGCATCCGGATTGGGGACTGGAATTCGAAACCTATGTTTCCGTGCCGGGTGCCCGCATCAGTGGAGAGCACGAGATGATTCAGGCCATCGACGCCAATCATCAACGCGTCATGGGCAAACCGCCGGAGCGCGACGTGGTCACCTGGTGCTCCGACGCCAGCGTTCTGAGCCGCTATGGAATTGAGACTGTGAACTATGGTCCGTCCAGCGGACCGCGCGATAAAGAGGGCGAGAAAGTCGAGATCAAGACGCTGGTGGACATCACAAAGATTTATGCGCTCACAGCCGCCGAGCTGTGCGGCGTGGGGTAGACCCGAGACGGGGATCGCGTACAGAAGCTTCTGTAAAGAAAGTCCAGCTTGAACCGCTGAGGAGACATTGCCCAGTCAAAGTGAAATAGACCGCCGCTACAAGAACATCCGCTCGCGCATGGAGCGCGAGGGTTTGGATGCAGTCATTGTTTGCGGCAACCAGTATGCCGGCTTCGAAGGCGCTGTGCTTTATATGTCGGGCTTCGAGATCGTGCACCGGTATGTGTACGTTCTGCTGCCGCTCACGGGCGAGCCGACTCTGGTGTTCCCACGCGAGGCGCGCTGGATCGGCGACAAGGTAAAACCTTGGGTGAAAGACCAGGTCTGGCCGGACATTCCGGGACATTGGATTTGCGAGCGCGGAAGAGAGCGTGGTTGGAAACGGGTTGGCGTTTACGGGATGAATTTCATCATGGCGGTGCGCGACTACCGCGAACTGGCAAACGGCCCATTTGAACTGGTACCTTTCGATTTCCAATTCGACATGGCGCGAGCGGTCAAGAGCGACGAAGAGCTTGCCGAAGTGCGCGATGCCATGGACATCATCCTGGACGGCTTTTGGGCGCTGGTGGGAGCCTACGCGCCAGGCAAGACTGAAGCTGAGATTATGGCGCCCGCCGTGGAGCGATTCTTCGCTCGAGGCGCCGGCCCGCGCATGATGAACATCCTGCTCTCCGGCACGCATGGCGAGGCCGAGGCGTCGTTCAAGGTGCCGGGACATCGCACGGTGGCCGCGGACGACTTGTTGCTCTATTCGCTGGAGATCACCGGTGCGGGCGGGTACTGGGTGGAATTTTCCCGTCCCTTGATTCGGGGCAAGCTGAGCGCACGGACGCAGACCATGGCCGAAGCCTATCCCGAAGCGCTGGAAGCCGCACGGAAGCTGATGCGCGCGGGTGAGTTGGCCAGCAACGTTCATCGGGCGGTCGCGGAGACCTTCTCCCGGCACGGTTTTGCGCTCGGTCATCTTTCCGGCCACAGCATCGGCGCCACCATGATCGAGCATCCCGCGATCGGGGCCAAGAGCGAGGTCCAGCTCGAGGAGAACATGATTTTCTCGCTTCACCCCCAGGTGGTAGACAAGGACGGCAAAGTCTGTCTGTATACCCAGGACACATATCGGATCGGGAAGACGGAGGGTGAGAGCCTGGCCGATGTGCCATGGAAGTTCTTCACGGGACACGAGACGAGGGAAATGGCTACGCGCTGACGGGCGGCAAGCAACATGAGCGCCGATTGCAGTTTCGCCGCTGCGCGCAAGATCCTTCGCGAGCTGACGCGCGCTCAGGATGACGCCGGTATTGAGGAAATCAGAGAATGAAAATCTGTGTGATCGGCTGCGGCGCGGTGGGCAGCTTGTTTGCCGCGCATCTGGCCAAGGCGGGCGAGGCGGAAGTCTGGGCGTATGACGTTTGGAAAGAACATACCGACGCCATACGCAAGAATGGCCTTCGGCTTTCCGGCGAGGCTGAGTTCACGGCGCGGTTGAACGCGACCAGCGATCCGAAGGAGTTGCCGCACTGCGATTATGGCATCGTGGCGACCAAGGCGATCCATACGCGGAGTGCCATCGCGCAGGTGGCGCATGCTTTTGGCGAGAACAGCGCTGTGTGCTCGGTACAGAACGGCGTGGGCAATGAAGAGATCATCGCCGAACACGTGAAGCGCGTGATTCGCGGTACCACCTTTCCTGCGGGCCATGCGATTGCGCCCGGACATGTTGGCTACGACATCCAGGGTGATACCTGGATCGGCCCGTTCGAACCGAGCCACACCTCGATGGCGAAGGTGGAGGAGTTGGCCGGTTTGATCACGCGTTCGGGCATGAACACCATCGCGCTGAAAGACGCGCGCGGCGCGCAGTGGACCAAGCTGATTTTCAATGCGTCCACCAATCCGGTCGGTGCGCTCACACTGTTGCACCACGGCGCGGCCACGCGGTTTGAACCTACCGCACAACTCTTCCATGACCTGATTTCGGAGGGCGAAGCGGTCGCGAAGAAATTGGGAATTGAACTCCACGGTGATCCGCGACAACTGGTGCAAAAGGGCGCCGCCGCTCCCGGCCAACACCGGGCCAGCATGTTGCAGGACGTGCTCGCCAAGCGGCAGACGGAAGTGGATTTCATGAATGGGGCGATCGTGCAGTGGGGCGAGAAGGTCGGCGTACCGACTCCGTTGAACCGGGCATTGTGGGAATTGATCAAGGGTCTGGAGCATGCGTGGAAAGATCCGGACTGAAAAGCTTTTAACCGCAGAGGACGCAGACAACGGCCGCAGAGAACGCAGAGAACAACGTACAAGCTAAGAGTCAGAAACCAGGAGCTAATAACTACTTCATGACCATTCCCTTCAACATTGGAGTTCTGCAACTCAGCATGGAGCCGGTGCACGAAACCCTGGCCATGGCGAAAGCCTGTGAGGACGCGGGGTTTGACGCGTTCTGGATCGCCGAGGCGTACCCCTGGTGGCGCAAGCATTCTTTTGAGGCGCGCTCCTCCACGGCGGTCCTGGCGGTGATTGCGGCGCAGACGCGGCGCATGCAACTCGGGTGGGGAATCATCTCGCCCTACACCCGTCACCCGGTGCAGATCGCCATGGAAGCGCGGGTCATGCAGGATCTTGCCGGGGACCGTTTCCTGCTGGGTCTGGGCGCCTCGAAGATTTTCATGAAGGAGATTGGAGAGGGCGAAGGCGAGAAGGTTGGTCCGGCGACGGTGATGCGCGAAAGCATCGAGGTGGTCAAAGGTGTTCTGAAAGGCGATGCTTTCCATTACGAAGGCAAGGTGTTTGCGGCCGATGTGCCGCTGCTCAAGCCGGATGCCCACACGCCCCGCGGAATTCCGCCCATCTACGTGGCTGGCACCGGGCCGGTGCTGCAGAAAATGTCCGGTTCGGTTGGTGATGGACTGCTGACTGCCAGCATCACCACGCCCGCATTTGTCCGCTATTCGAAAAAGAACCTGGAAGAGGGTGCGCGCAAGGCCGGGAAAGACCCGTCGACGCTGGTGCTCGGCTCGGTGATTGTGGGCAGCATCGGACGCGACTCCGCCAAGGGCAAAGAGGGGGCGCGCGAGCAGGCGGCCATGTATCTGGCCAACAAGGTGCAGAACATCAAGGGCTCGGCCGACGTGCTGCTGGAATGCGCAGGTCTGAGCTTCGAGGAGTTACGTCCGATTGCAGACGCCATGGAAAAGGGCGGACGCAAAGCTGCCGCCAAAGCCGTGACCGACGACATCCTGGGGAAAGTCTGTGCGATTGCAGGGACCCCGGAGGAATGCATCGCGCGCATCGAGGAATACCGCGCCGCCGGCTGCACCCACATCATGCTGGAGATCTGGGGCGACGACCGGACCGGGCAGGCCAGGCTGTTCGGCGAAGCGGTGCTGCCGCATTTCAAAAGCTAAACCCGATTCACCACAGAGACCCGGAGAAGACCTCTTCGTGCGGGGCTTGCTGTGCGCTCTCTGGGGTTCGCCTTTAGCGCGCTGGGCTTGTAGCGGCAGTCTGAAACCGCACGATCTCGCGGAACTCCTCGTCCGTCAGCAGACCGCGTTTCGTGATGGCGCGCTTCTTGACTGCCGCCAGAATGGGCGCGCGCTGCTCGGGTGCAACCGTCAAGCCAAGTTCCTTCGCCTTCAGGTCGACGCTGTCGAGCCCGCTCTTCTTCCCCAACACGATACTGCGGCGGGCGTTGACCAGTTCCGAAGAGTACGGTTCGATGGCTTCGGGAATGTGGAACTGGCTGGCCACGGCGCCGCTTTCGCGCTGGAAAAGATTCTCTCCCACCAGCGGCTTCCACGCCTCCAGCGTGTAGCCCGCGGCTTTGCAGACGACTTCGGAAACTTCACGCGCCCTGGTCAGGTCCAGGGCGACCGGGACGTCGTAGAGGCAGCGCAGGGCTAGAGCAATCTCGCAGATATCCGCGTTGCCGGCGCGCTCGCCCATGCCGTTGATCGTGCCTTGGATCCATGAGGCTCCGGCACGCACCGCCGCCACGGCGCAGGCCGTCGCCAAGCCGAAGTCATTGTGTCCGTGATAGTGCACCGGGGTCTTTGGCCCGACCCACTGGCACACCTCGCGAACCAATATCTCAACTGCTTCCGGCCCGCAAGCGCCGATCGTGTCCACGACAACCACTTCGCTTGCGCCGGCTTCCAGCGCGGCGAGGTAGATCTTCTTCAGAAAATCGAGTCGGGTTCGCGTGCCGTCCACCGCGAAGAAGGCGACCGTGATTCCGTTCTGCTGGGCGACGGAGACTGCATCCGTGACCCGCCGCACTACTTCATCCCGCGAGATGCCGTAGGCCTTCAGCTTGATGTCGCTGGTGGGGGCCTCGATGACCGACGCGCGCAGGCCCAGGCGCACCAGTTCCTCGACATCGGCTCGAACCGCGCGCGAGAAGCCCCAAAGTTCAGCCTTCAGCTTGGCCTTCTGCATGAGTTGGATGGCTTCGGCGTCCTCGGGAGAGACGCGTGGGAAGCCGGCTTCGATGCGGCTTACACCGAGTTCGTCCAGTTTGCGGGCGATTTCCAGCTTCTGTTGCGGCGAGAGGACGACGCCGACCGTCTGCTCGCCATCGCGCAGCGTGGTGTCGTAGAAACGCACCGTGGTGCGCGGGAAGGCGGAGCGGATTTCAGGGCGGGCATTAAGATCGCTGACCCAAACCTTGGAGTTGGTGGTCATTTACTTGGTTTCCTGCGTTGCCAGCACTGCCGGCTTGTGGCCGTAGGCTTCCTCCCATGAGATCACGCGATTGCGCAGGATGCCGATGTTTTCAATTTCGCACTCCATCACGTCGCCGACTTTCAGGTACCACGCCTTGGGATCGCCGCTGAACGCCGCCACACCCGACACCGTGCCGGTGGAAACCACGTCCCCGGCGCTGTAGCCCATCGGCGAATAGTGCGAGAGGATCTCCGGGATCTTTACCGACATCTTGCTGGAATGGGAACGCTGCCGCGACTCACCGTTGACGCGTAATTCCATGGCCAGGTTGTGCGGATTGGGAATCTCGTCGGCACTCACGATCCATGGCCCCAGCGGACAAAAAGTGTCAATCCCTTTGCAGAAGCTGAACACGCCCGACTTCATCTCGCGGCGCTGGATGTCGCGGGCCGTGATGTCGTTGAAAATCACGTAGCCCCCAATGTAGTCGGCGGCCTGCTCGGGAGTGAAGTGCTTGCCACCCTTCTTCAGCACCACCGCCAGTTCCAGTTCGTAATCCAGTTCCTGGGTGAGGTGCTCGGGATAAATCACCGGCTCTTCGTGGCCGATGATGGCGTCCACGTTCTGGAAGAATACAATCCAGGGCAGCACGGGATGGGAAAAGCCGGCCTTGGTGGCCTCTTCATGGTGCTCGCGGAAGTTGCCCGCAGTGTGAAAGAACTTCTTGGGGATGATCGGCGCCCTGAGATTTACATCGGCGGCGGAATAAAAAATTGTCTCGCCCCGCGGGCCGATCACGCTGTCCTCATGATGCAGCGCGTAATCGAATGCCTTGCGGGCGGCTTCCAGACTGGTGTCGCCACCGCGGAACAGGGCACGCATGTTGGCTGGAACCAGCGCGTCCGCCAGGCGGTAGAAGGCGCTTTCGCTTTCCACATCGCGCAGATAAAGAGAACAGGCGGAGTGCAGGTCAACGATGCGGCCGTCGCCGGTGACGGCGCCGATGCGGGACTGCCGCGCGGGATCTTCAAAGGTAACGAGTCGCATAGGGACGCTACGCGGACTGCTGCCGCAGACACTAGAAAGTGTATTGGCAGGCGCGGGAGTTGTCTAGAAAGCGCCGACGAAAATCTTAAACCGCAGAGAGCGGCCTCTGCGGTTTAAGGTTTTTCACTCGCCGCCAGGAAGCAAAGCCTGGGCTAATATAAGCGACGGGAGTGAATTGGAGCTATGACAGAGAAAGTGACCAAGACCGAGGAAGAGTGGCAAGAACAGCTGTCGCCAGAGGAGTATCACGTCACTCGCAAGGCCGGCACCGAACCGGCGTTTACCGGAAAGTACTGGAAGACGAAAGATCAGGGGACTTACGCCTGCGTGTGTTGCGGGCAACCGCTGTTCAGTTCCGAGACCAAGTTCAATTCGGGGACAGGCTGGCCGAGTTTTTGGCAGCCGATGGATGAGGGAGCAGTGATCGCGCACACCGATCGCACCTACGGCATGGAACGGACCGAGGTCCGTTGCGCCCGCTGTGACGCGCACCTGGGACACGTCTTCGAAGATGGTCCCGACCCGACCGGGTTGCGCTACTGCATGAACTCGGCCTCGCTTGATCTAAAGACGAACGAAACCCAAAAGAAATAGGGCACGCTCGAAGGCGTGCCCCTGGTACTGGTGAACCGCGCGGCTAGTCTGTTCTAAGCGCCCGCGCCGGCAGCCGCGGCGGCGGCTGCTGGCTTCGCAGGCTCAGCTGCTTTGGCCTGGGTCTGCGCCTGGTGCTGCGCTTTCTCCTGCTTGTGCTCGGCGGCGCGGACCTGCACGCTGCCTTTCAGGAAGGCTCCGTCTTCCACGCTGATGCGCTGGGTCACGACATCGCCCGTCAGCGAGCCTTCGCTGCGGATGTCAAGCCGGTCCGTGCACTCGATGTTGCCCGTGACCTTGCCCATGATCACCACTTCGCGGGCATTGATGTTCGCGGCCACCGTGCCGTTGCGCCCGATGGTGACGCGGTTGTCGTTCAGGTTGATGGTGCCCTCGATCCGGCCATCGATGTAAAGCGATTCGCCGCCACTGACTTCGCCTTTGATGACGAGCGTGCGGCCGATGGTGGCTTGCTCCATGGGCGCGGTTACGGTCTTAATCGGCGCAAAGGAGTTGGGATTCGGGGAAAATTTCGGGGTGTTGGCTGGATTCTGCGGTGGCTGCAGCATTGATTCTGACCTTCCTTATTCCCTGCGGGCTGCACTTGCGGCGGCCCCTGCGGCGGGTCCTAAACGTATGGCCATTGGCCAAGTCTGACTATCGCATGGACTTTAGAGGAACGCAGGTTACGGAAGAACCTGTACTGCTGCGGAAGGCAAGAGCGGCTGGAACTCGTCTCATGAGCAAGCCGCTTGAGGGTTACTGGTGAAATCGCGATGTTACGACAGCTATCTAGATTCGACGCCCCGTACTGGCTGACATCGGAATATAATCTACGCCAGTGCTGATGGCAGTCATCTCGGCCCATTTATGAGTCTTTCGTTTCGCTTGGCGATCATGTCGACTCCTGTTGCGGTTTGGGGCATGCTCTACTTTGCGTCGCGCCTCGGTCGCATTTCTCTTATCCGGTTTCTGCCTTGGCTTAACGCGGGGGCTGGCGTTTTAATGGGCACGTCTGTCATGTTATTCGCTTTCGACCGGACATCTGCGTCAGATATAGTTGCGATACACGCTGGGGGGCTCTTCGCTGCACAATTGTGGATTGGCCGCCACTACAAGCTGGACACCAAGCAATTTCTGACCTCTCTTAATCTCTCCGTACCCCAAACGACTGCATCACCTTCAAGCGGGCGAGATAACAGTTGATTGGATAGTTGACGAAACCAGGCGATTTCACTCACAACCCAGTCAATGAGTGTAATCGCGATGTTACGCCAACCAACAGTCTTCCGTTTGACGAAATCAATTGAGCTGTAGAGACCGCGTTGAATCGTCCGCTTGTCACTGACGCCGACTGGTGGCTGGAGCTACGCTTAACATTTATGAATGCACCCGCTCTTCTTCCAGCCTCCCGTGAGAGGCGTTTGCTGGTCTTCTGTGCATGGGCAGCCATCCTTCTGATCTCCGATCTTCCCGATATCATTTGGAACCCGATCTTCGGGCAGGCGCCCGCAAGCATGTTCTGGATGAAGGTGGGCGTACTGGGCCTCCTTCTCGTGGTTTGTTCAGTCTGGAAGCGCATTCGTCCGCTGCGGCAATTTGCCGGCGTCATGCTGGTTTTCTACCTGGCGTTCGCTGCGTCAACCTGGGCGGGGAACACCCCCTGGTGGAGAAGCCGCTTTAGCGGGCCACAGGTGTCGTTTACGGTCGGGTACTGCGGGGCCTATATTCGCGATCTCGGCGTGGCCTTTGCGGTCATCGCCGCCCTGTGGCTCATCAAGCGCCGCAGAAGCGAGTTCTTCCTGGTAAAAGGTCAGCTCGATGCGCCCATGGAGCCGGTGCCCTGGCTGGGAATCCGGCGGGGAGAATCGTGGCGCACCTTTGGATGGATTTTTGCCATGGCCGCCGGCCTTGGCGTCCTGATCCCCACAGCGCTCGGCTTGCGGCTCACGTCCGATGCCCTGCTGCGCGCGGCTCCGCTCCTGCCGGCCGGCTTACTGTTTGCGGCGGTCAACGCCTTCACCGAGGAGATCTACTTCCGCGCCTCTCTTTTGTCCACGTTGCCCGCGGTCATCGGCAGGACGCATGCGCTGTTGATCAACGTGGTTTTCTTTGGACTGGCGCATTATCTGTACGGCTCACCGCCCGGAGTGATCGGTTTTCTAATGACTGGTTTCTTGGCATGGCTGCTGGGCAAAAGCATGCTGGAAACCCGGGGCCTGCCCTGGGCGTGGTTTATGCACTTTGTGCCGGATGTAATCATCTTCGCTTCCTACGCGATCCTATGGCGGACGTGAGTCCTAGGCCGTACTTACCTCATTCACTAGACAAGGGCCCGAATCAATGCAGATGCTCGCCACCGCCCGAGTCACGGGCCACTCGGAAGCAGTCCACCTGGTCGGTTAACGGGCAATCCGGAAATTGACCCACTAC
>JBGPJK010000110.1:0-12105 GCA_041485425.1 Terriglobia bacterium
ATCAACCCGATCAAGCCAAGCACCACGCCGAATCCCGCCAGCCCGATAGTCTGAATCTTGAAGTACGGATGCTTGGGCATGCGGACGACGCCAATGAAAGCGATCACCGCCAGCCCCACGAACGTCAACCCGGGAAACAGCGAGAACACCAGGTCCCACGTCTCACCCCCCAACCAGTGCGGGAACGGCCTCATCCATCCACCCAGCCACAGCGTCACCGCAATGGATGACACCGCAATCATGGCCGCGTACTCGCCCAGCATGAACAGCGACCAGCGCAACCCGCTGTACTCGGTGTGGAACCCAGCCGTCAACTCCGACTCCGCTTCCGGCAGATCAAACGGCGCGCGGTTGGTCTCTGCCACCATCGCGATGGCAAAAATCACGAACGCAATCAGCCCCAGCGGGAAGAACTTGAAGAAGAACCAGACGTGCTGTTCCTGCTGCGCCCTCACAATTTCAATCATGCTCAGCGTGCCGGTTCCGCTGCTGTTGGCCGCGACCCCGTACATGCCGAGGCCGTGCAGGCTGGTCATCAGGATGGCCGACACCACCGCCATTCCCATCGCTACTTCATAGGAAACCATCTGCGCGCTGGAGCGCAGCGCCCCGATCAGCGGGTAATGCGAGTTCGACGCCCATCCCGCCATCACAACCCCCAGCACGCTCAGCGACGCCACCCCGAGCATAAAGAGGATGCCGATATTCAGGTCGGTAATGGCGTGCGTCGGTCCGAACGGAATGACGATGTACACCGTAAACGCCGCGCAAAGAATAATGAGCGGTGCAATCCAAAAGACAAACTTGTCAGCCCCGGACGGGATGATGTCTTCCTTGGTCAGCAGCTTGATGGCATCCGCGATCGGCTGCAGCAGGCCATGCGGCCCTACCCGCATCGGTCCCAGCCGGATCTGGAAATGCGCCAGCGCCTTGCGCTCCAGCCAGTTCATCGCCATCACCGCTACCGAGATCGCGCCAAAAACAATGAGAATGTAGACCGTCGCCCAGAAGAAATTGCCCGCCTGCCCCGGTGTCACATTACTGCTGAGATAGCCCTGGATGTAATCCAGCATCAGCGGTCCACCTCACCAAGGACGATATCGAGGGTGCCAATCACGGCGACGACGTCGGCAACCAACGCGCCGCGCACCATCATGTCCAAAGCCTGCAGGTTGACGAACGAAGGTGGCCGCACCCGCACCCGGTACGGCTGCGTCGAGCCATCGCTCACCACGAAGTATCCCAGCTCGCCTTTGGGCGCCTCGATGGAGTGATAAATCTCGCCCACCGGCGGCTTGAGCACCTTGGGAATCCTCGCCATGATCGGCCCTTCGGGAATCTTCCCCACAGCCTGCTCGATAATGCGCAACGATTGCCGCATTTCTCGCATGCGCACCAGGTACCGGTCGTAGGTGTCGCCGTTCTGCCCGGTAGGAATTTCGAAATCGAAATCGGAATAGGCGGCATACGGCTTCGCCTTGCGGATGTCCCACTTCACGCCGCTCGCCCGCAGCACCGGCCCGGTCACTCCCAGCGCGACGCAGTCCTTGCCGGAAATCACCCCCACGCCCCGGGTACGCTCCAGCCAGATGCGGTTACCGGTAAGCAGTTCCTCGTACTCGTCAATCTTCGGCGGCACGAAGGCGAGAAACTTTTCCACGTCCCGCTCGAAGCCCTCGTAGGTCTCGTACTGGCACCCGCCGATGCGGAAGGCATGCGTGGTCAGCCGCGCTCCACAATATTTCTCAAAGATTTTGAGGATCTCTTCCCGGTCGCGGAAGGTATAGAACAGCGGCGTCATGGCGCCGATGTCGAGCGCGTGCGTCCCCAGCCACAGCATGTGGCTGGCCAGGCGGTTCAGTTCGGCGAGAATCACGCGAATGTAATTGGCCCGCGGAGGCGCCTCCACATTCAACAGCTTCTCTACCGCCTCGCAGTAGCCCAGCCCGTTCGAAACCGCAGCCACATAATCCATGCGGTCCACGTAGGGATTGAACATCGTGTAAGTGCGGTGTTCGGCGATCTTCTCCACCCCTCGGTGGAGATAACCGATCACGCACTCGGTGCCCAGGACCTTTTCCCCGTCCAGCTTCAGGATCACACGCAGCACGCCGTGGGTCGCCGGGTGCTGCGGCCCCATATTAATAATGAGTTCGTTGGAATCGAGAAAGGTCTCGTCGCGTTCGCCCAGCTCGAGATGAGAGATATACTTTGCCGAGTCGGTCATTGCCCGCTCTCGATCCCGAGATTGATCTGCACCCATTCCTGATCCTGCTGGGTGATTCCGTAGTCTTTGCGCAACGGATGGCCCTTCCAGCCTTCGGGCAGAAGGATTCGCTTCAAGTCCGGATGCCCGTCGAAGCGGATGCCAAACATGTCATACACTTCGCGCTCCAGCCAGTTGGCCGTCGGCCAGACCGGCGTCGAACTCGGCAGCGCTTCTCCATCCGCAATCATCGTCTTTACCCGAATCCGTTCGTTCTTCGCGAAGGAGTAGAGAATCCAGATCACGTCAAACTGCTTCTCGCGCTGCGGATAATGCAGCGCGGTGACGTCCACGCAGTAATCGAACTCCTCTTGATCGCGAAGGACCTGAAGCAACTCGGGGATGACCGAGAAATCCACGACCATGTAAGCCTGGCCAAGATAGGTACTCGCCTCGCGGATCCCCGTACCATACTGCTGCTTGAGCCGGGTGACCATGGGCGAATCCCAGGGGATCGGAGCCGGGCCAGCGGGTTTGGCGGGAGGGGCAGGTTTCGCGGGAGTGGAGGCAGCAGCGGATTTTTCCGCCGCAACAGGCGGAACAGCAGAGGATGCCTTCTCCGCCACCGGTTTCTGCTCACCACCCGGCGGCGGCGGTGTAGGCGACTTGGTTTCCTCGGACATATCTGCGCAGGTACAGACCTCCGGCGTCGCAGAAGCTCTCAGGAGAACGTTAACTTCTAACAGCTTGTTACTACTGTGTCAACGGCAAGCAAACGTCGGTAGTGGGTCAGTTTGGCTCTTGTTTTGAAGGGCGTCATCCCGAAGCCCCGCGCTTTCACCAGCGGGGCGAGGGATCTGGCGCGAAGTATTTCAAACTGACCCACTACCCAAACGTCGCCTTCGTGCTCGAGCCAATTCACTTTCGCGCCGCCTGAAAACGTTCGACCAGGTCCCGAATTCGCTCCGCATCTCGCTTGCGGTGTCCGTGACTGAGGATCGGGTTGGTGCCCCCTGCCGAATCGATCCGGATGTCGGACCAGAACACTCCGGTCGAAATCTGCACCGATGCCACCGATGCGATCGCGATGCTTTCCTGGGTGCTGCCCAACAGCCGTGGCTTGATCCGCAACACGTGCTCGGGGCTGACCACAATGCGAGTCGGAAAAAAGAAATTCCTCTTCGTCCAGCGGCTGGCGGTGAAACTTTCTTCCCCGGCTTTGTCCATGGTCGCGTGCAACCGACTCCGCTTTGGCTAAATGCTAGTTGCTAATTGCTAATTGCTGGTTTTTTCCTACACCCATTCCAATGCGCCTTTTTTCCAGATCCAGATGTAACCGACCACCAGGATCCCCAGGAAAATCAGCATCTCCAGCAATCCGAACATGCCCAGCGCCTTGAACTTCACCGCCCAGGGAAACAGGAAGATGGTCTCCACATCGAAGACCACGAACAGGATGGCAATAATGAAGAACCTGACGGTGTAGCGTCCCCGGGAGCGGTCCACAGGATCAATTCCGCACTCGTAGGGCAGCAGCTTTTCCTTATGCGGGTTCTCCGGCCGCACCAGCTTGGCCGCCAGCAGCGTAACCGGAATCAGAACCCCTACCACCGCGATAAATATAAAGATAGGAACGTAGTTCTGCGGCATCAGGCCTCGCGCAATTCGCCAATAGGAGAAGCTGCTAATAGTAACGCCGAAGGGCTTGTCCTTCAAGGACGAGGGATGGGTTAGGTTCTGGGACTCTGACGGCACGATGGCAGCGCTGAGCCGCGCCCAACCTTCCCGGCGTCATCCCGAAGCCCGGCGCACTTCAGCCGGGCGAGGGATCTGGCGTGCAGTGGCACGGTGTGAGAGGCCAAGCTGCACCTTAAACACATCGATCGGGCAAAACAAAAACCCGGCGCGCCAGGTCGGAGGCCAGCGTCTCCTGCCGGTAAACGCGCTGCAGGATGCCCCCGTTCCAGACCAGCAGATCGGCATTCTGCTCCGCGAATTCCTCCCAGCTCAGCGGTCGCCCCGCCCGCACCAGGCGCTCACGAATCAGGAACAGGTACGCCCAGGTGATGGTCTCGTGGTAGAGCCCCGCTTTTCCTTGCGCCGCTGCAAACCGTTTTAACGCCGCAGAAAACTTCTCCACCGCTTCCAGAAACGGATATCGCGTCAGGTAAGCGAAAGCCACGCGCACGTGGTCCGCGTGATGAAACGAACCCCCGGGAGCCAGACTCTGCTCGAACTGCTCGATGATTTGCTGGTCGGTCATGTCACACGCCCGGGTTTGCGCGCTCGGCCCGGCAGGCTGTGACCGCCAGCGCCGCGGCGGCGTAAACGACCAGGCCCCCCACGTCGAACCATCCGTGCAGCATGTGGACGATAATCGCCAGAAAAAAGATCACGACCAGGGAATATCCGCCCACCATGACGGTCCGCCGGACCAGAAACAACAAAGCGGCAAGAATTTCCGCGCCACCCAGCGCGGGACGAACCCAGCCGGGCAATCCGGTCTTGGCAAAAAAGTGGGCCCCTCCCGGCGAAAATGCGAACATGGCGGACTGCACCACGACCACAATTCCCAGCGACCATTGCAACCCCGCCATCGTGAGGTCAGTGCGTTCCTTTTTCATGCTGCCTCCCCGGCGCGCGCTTGCGCGCGGCATGAGCCGGTCCCTTGATCTCCTTCAACCGATGGCTGGCGGCCGAGTCCAGGTCGAGTCCGTAGAATTTCTTCAGTTCCTGAATGCGATCGAGCGACGCCTGCCCGAACGGGCACTTCCCGTCGAAGGCATGCAGAACAATCCCCTCCAGCAGGTCTCCCAGCGTGAGATCGTGATATTCAGCAAAGGCCTTGAGCACCTTGAGCAGGCGTTTTTCTATGCGCACCCCGGTCTGGACACGTTCCACGAGGAGTTTCGGATCGTCTCTCATGGTACCAATGTACCATGGTACCTAACTCGAACGCAAATCGGTTTCGCCGTGCCGGGCGAAAGCGCGAGCGGTTGTTTATAATCGCTGCTTATCCCTGAAGCCCTAAGGTCCCTTTGGCCCTCGACGACAAAATCTACGAGCTCCGCCGCGACAAGCTCAAGCAGATTGAGGCTCTCGGACAGGAGTCGTACCCACGCAAGTACGACTTCACCCACACCATTCCCCAGATTCTCGCCGACTATTCCGACAAGACCGCCGAACAACTGGAAACGCCGCGCGTCAACGTCCGCATCGCCGGACGCATCATGGCCATCCGCCTCATGGGCAAGGCCGGCTTCGCCCACTTGCAGCAGGACGGCCAGCGCCTCCAGATCTACGTCAAGAAGGACGCCGTCGGCGACAAGGGATTCGAACTCTACAAACTCCTCGACCTCGGCGACCACATCGGCGCCAGCGGATACCTGTTCCGCACCCGCACCGGCGAACTCACCGTCCACGTCGAGGAACTTACTTTCCTCTCCAAGGACCTGCTGCCTCTGCCCGAAAAATGGCACGGCCTTACCGACGTCGAGCTGCGCTACCGCCAGCGCTACGTTGACCTGGTGATGAATCCCGAGGTGCGCGAAGTTTTTCTCAAGCGCAGCAAGCTGGTGCAATCGCTGCGCCGCTTCATGGATGCGCACGGCTTCATCGAAGTCGAAACTCCGATGATGCAGCCCATCGCCGGAGGCGCCGTCGCCCGCCCCTTCGTCACCCACCACAACACGCTCGACATGGATCTGTTCCTCCGCATCGCGCCCGAGCTCTACCTCAAGCGCCTCACCGTCGGCGGACTCGACCGCGTCTACGAAATCAACCGCAACTTCCGCAACGAAGGCCTGGGCTGGCGCTGGAATCCCGAGTTCACCATGCTCGAGTTCTACCAGGCCTACACCGACTACCGCGGCGTCATGGACCTCACTCAGCAGTTGGTCGAGCAAGCCGCCAAGGACGTGACCGGAGGAACCAAAACCAAATGGGGCGAGCACGAAATCGACTGGGCCGGTGAAAACTGGCGCCGCATGACCATGCGCGAAGCCATCATTCACCACTGGCCCGAAGCCGCCGGGGCCAAGCCGCAGATGTCCGACTTCGCCTCCCACGACTCCGTCAAAGCCCTGGTGCAGCGTTTCAACACCGTCCACGCCCACATCGCCTACGACCCCAGTGAGCCCGTCGGAAAAACGATTGCCAATCTCTTCGAGGCTGTCGCCGAAGAACACCTCATCCAGCCGACCATCATCTACGAGTTTCCGACTGCGGTGTCCCCGCTCTCCAAGCAGAAGCCGGATGAGCCCGACTGGACCGAGCGCTGGGAGATTTTTGTCGGCCAGATGGAAATCGCCAACGGCTTCAGCGAACTCAACGACCCCGAAGATCAGCGCCGCCGCTTCGAACAGCAATTAAAGGAGCGCGCCCGCGGCGACGAAGAGGCCCACCAGATGGACGAAGACTACATCCGCGCCCTGTCCTACGGCATGCCCCCTGCGGGCGGCGTTGGCGTGGGCGTCGATCGTCTCGCCATGCTGCTGACCGACTCCCATACCATACGCGACGTGATTCTGTTTCCCCTGCTACGACCGGAAAAACCAACCACTGAGGACACGGGAGACCCCGCGGAAAAGTAGCCCAGCTGCCCGAGTGTATCCTGTGAATCCCTGGCCGTTTTCCTTCGTGTCCCTTCGTGTCCTTTGTGGTGAAATCCGGTTCTTGACCGCAAGTTCCGGATAGATTCCTTCCGCCTTTTCCTCGGAAACTGTAATCGAGTATGCCTATGCGCTTCGATCTCGACTCCGCCGCCAAAGTGCTCGACGAAATCTGCCGCGAGATGGGGGCCCAGGGCTTCCACGCCCCAGCGCAAATTATTTTGGTTTGATGAACCCCACGCCCACCTACATGGGAGTACTCGCCCTAGCCAGCGCTGCCGCCAAGCTGACCGTCAGAGCCAGGGTGGGGTAACAAGGCGTATTCCCGGGTATCTGACAATGCACTGTCAGTAGTGCATGCCCTCCCTTAGACTCTCTCTCAGTACGGGCTCATTTGTGGGCAGCGCTACCGTAGCGTCCCCGGGCCTCCTTGGACGCTGGGTCGGTAGCGCTGTGCCTTTTCCGCTGAAAACCTCGCCTGCACTCCGGCTCTATTGCAGCAGAACGCTCCCGTCCAGAGTGGGCTGCATCCCCAGCATGTCCGCTTGCGTGTTCGAGACTAGGTAGAAGATATAATCCGCGACTCCGAGAACATTACCCGGCGGAACTGGCGTGACAAACGTCCGGCCGTTGGCGGTCACCACATAGGTGGCGGTCAGCAGCACGCTGGAGAGTTGGCCTCTCGCGATCAGGTCTTCGATCCCCTGGATACTCCCCGTGGGCGACGCTCCGTTGGCGCTGAACCACGCTACGACTTCGGTATCGTCTTGTCCGATAGAGGCGCCCGCCATGCCATAGGTGCCCGACAGCGTGGAGTTGTCCAGCGTGCCCAACTGCACGTCCACCACTCCGGTTCCGGCGAAGGTGCTGAATGTATCGAGCATGAACAGCCGGTGCGGCGCCACCGCATAGAAAATGTAACTGCGGCTTCCATTGGCGGTGGTCAATTGCATGGTTCCCCGGCCATTGCCGGCAACGTCGTACGTGCCCGCCGTGATCACGTTCTGCCCGATGCTGGATGACACCTCTTCCTCCACCCCGCCGGTGATAGTGCCGTTGCCATCCAGGCTCACCCGCCCGATCACGTCGAAACGGCTGCGGTTGGCCTTCGGGGCACGGTTCAGCAGAAACGCATAGCCGCCCAGGAAGTTGCTATTCGCGAAAGTCTGGTTCGTCTGTTTCTCCGCAAAGCCCGCCAGCACCGGGGTAGCATCCGTCGCCATCAGGTCGAGCTTGCTGGCCGAGACCACGTAAAACACGAAATTGGAAGGGCCGGCCGCAGACGTGAGCGTCAGCGTGCCTCGACCGTTGGTCCCGATCACATACGTGCCGCCGGTCAGGCTCGTGGGGTTGGCAGGTACCACGCCGTTGTCGCTCTGGTCCTCGATCCCCGCCGTGATGTTGCCAGCCCCATCGGCGGTGAACACACCTGTTTGTCCCATCGGATTAAATACGCTGTCTGCGCCGTTAAGACGGAAAACATAGTTGCCCGTTACCAAGCCGGAGGAATCCTGCTTCTCGAAGGAACCCGCGGCCGAGCCCTGGACGTCGAACTGAATCGCTAATCCAGTCGAACCACCGGACGTCAGAACGAACCGGAACGTGATTCCCGAGGTCATGGTGTGGATGGCGTTCTGGTTGAACGTAATCTGGCCGCGCCCGTCGGGATAAATAAAGTACGAGCCCGTCAGAGGAATGTCCTGCTGAACCCCGCTGTCGAGGTTCGCGTCTTCCACTCCGCTGAGGTTGCCGGCGCCATCCGCCGTGAAGCTGCCCACAAAAAACTCGGGCCCGCTGGCGTTATCCGAGGTAAAGCTGAAAGCGTAATCGCCATTCAGCGTCGGCACGATGATGGGCGGAGGAATTACGTTGACGGCGGTCGCATCAGTCACGGCATTGAACGTGGCGCTGATCGTCGATTGCCCATTGGCCAGCCCGCTGACCGCCCCACCGCTGCTCACGCTCGCCACGCTGCCATTGGACGTACTCCAGCTCGCCATGGCCGTGACGTCAACCATGCTGTTGTCCGTGTAGTTGGCGGTAGCCGTAAACTGCTGCATCTCTCCCACCGTGATGCCTGGTCCAATTGGGGTCACGCTGATGGAAACCACCGCCGCTGGGTCCACCGTCAGCGTGCCCGAGCTGTTAAAAGAATCCAGCGTCGCGCTGATCGTCGCCTTTCCCTGGGACACTGAACTTACCAGACCCAAGTTGTCGACCGTGGCCACCGTGGGATCAGAGGATTTCCAGGTCGCCTTCGCGCTCAGGTTCGACATGCCCCCGTCGCTGAAAATGCCGGTGGCGATGAACTGCCGGTTGGTTCCCACCGGGATGTCCGTGCTCGTGGGAGTTACTGAGATCCCGGTGAGATGTACTCCGGGACCGCCCGACCCCCCGATCGACACCGCACTGCACCCGGTCCACAGCACTGAAACTGCAACGCTTAGCAAACACCCCCACACTTTGGATCGCACAGGCTTTCCTCTCAGTTTTTCTAGGTTTCCCTGGCAGCCGGCCATTCGCCACGAGGGGAGGGGCACACTGCGGTACCGTGTATGTGGCAATTCCTGTTCCAAGGTGAGGCCTGCATTTTACTTCAGCACTGCCAACTTACAGCCACCTCGCCGCCTTCCGGGGCGGGATAAGTGAAAAAAGTTGCACACACGCGGTTGAACCCCGGAGAACTGGCTTCAGGATCTCCTAACCTCAATGTCACAACCGCGATGGCGATGGGCTTTCGGACAGCTGCAGGCCGTCTAGGTCTCGCCGATTGCGAAATGAGTGCTGGAAATCGCCCCAAATCGTGCTATTATGCGTCCCTCTCGGCACGTCCGACGACCCGACGCAATATTGCCCAGAGTGAAAAAGGATGCGAGGAAAAGGGCAAAATATGTTACTAACTGGTTTGTCGCGCATCCTTACTTTTTGCACAGAAACTTTCGCATCTGCAATTGGGTTAGGTACTTTGCTGGCATACCAGGTTTTGGTTCGTCAATTGCACGGATGGGCCGAAGGGAATCCTGGGCATTAGTGTACGATCCCGTCTCCGTGGGGCTCAAGTGGGGCTCAATTTGTTGGGAAGGTTGAGAATACCTATGAAAACCGGTCTGTGTTGGGTATCTCTCCGCAGCGTTGCTGTGGTCGTGGCCTTGGCAGGTCTGATGACAGTGGGCTTTTGGGGGTTGGCGCAGCCCGCGTCCCACGTTGCCCAGGCGGGCACGAATACGGCGCTCTTGGGCGATCCCTTGCCTAACCTGACCTCCCTCGAAACCACCATGTTTAATACGGGTGATATTCCGTTCTCAAAGGAGTGGGATCCGAAGCAGGGACTGGGCCCGGTTTTCACCCAGGTGGGTTGTCAGGTTTGTCATGCGATTCCCGTGAATGGCGGCGTTGGCAACTCCTCGACGGCTTCCACGCTCTTCGCCAAGATCAATAGCGACGGCACTTTCAACCCCTTACTCAGTGAGGGCGGGATGCTGCTGCAGACGGGCACCAACCAGCGGTTCATTGCCAATTGCAAGCTTGCCGGTGAGGTCATTCCCACTGACGCCACAATCCATGCAACCCATCAGGCCCCGGCAGTGTTTGGAGCCGGCTTGATTGACAACATCCCGGATTCTCAAATTTCGGCCAACGCGGTGGACAAAGGCATGGGCGTGCACGGCGTCCCCAACATGGTCTTCGACGAGAACGGCATTCCCCGGGTGGGACATTTCGGGCTCAAAGCCCAGGTTGCGGATCTCTTGCAGATCGTCGGGTTCGCGGAGCAGCACGACCTCGGTGTGACCAATCCGATTTCCGCGGCCGAAGACAAGCCGCAAGGAAAGTCGTTTCCACCCGCTTGTTCCATTCCCACCCAGCCGAACGACCCTGGCACGCAGTTGATCGCCATGTACCACTACGTTCTCTACCTGGCCCCAAACACGCCAGGGGCAGCGAACACCAACGGTCAGGCCCAGTTCACCAACGTGGGTTGCGCCCTGTGTCACATTCCGCCCGGGACATCCTCTTCTTACACCACGACTGCCAGCGCGATGGTCCCGGAGTTCTGGCCCGTCACCAAAAAGGTCATAAAGAGCAAAGCGTTGTCCAGCCAGCCGGTCGCCCTCTATTCGGATCTGCTCTTGCATGATCTGGGCGGGACGAACGGGGATAACATAGTCTTGGGCTTGGCGACCGGTACCATGTTTCGCACTGCGCCGCTGTGGGGACTTTCCATAAAGATCAACAACGGCGTCGGCCTCATGCATGACGGCGGCGCCGCCGACGTGCCCACGGCCCTTCAGAGACATGGAGGCGAAGCCACCACAGTCATTAGCAACTTCAACCTGCTGTCTTCCCAGGACCAGAACGATCTGATCGCCTTCATCAGCTCGCTCTAACATTCGGCACACCGCGCCCCAGGAATTCGCAGGAATTTCTGGGGCGTTTCGTTTTTCGCCTGGAACTGGCCTCACAAATCGGGCTTGAGAGCCTGTGTTGCAACTCCCTATCAGTCCGCAATGCGGACCAGATCCGCATTCCGCAAAGCGGACCAGATCCGTGCCGCAAAGCGGATCAGGCCCGTGCCACACTTAGCCGCGGAGCGGCGTGAGAATAAAGCCCACGGCGTAAGCCGTGGGTGGAAATGAAAATGACCAAGCCCCGGGAGGGGCGAAAGATCGCCCGCGGCACAGCCCCTTGACCCCTTGGGGATGTACGCTGCAGCCGGCTTAGTAGTCCGCCGGATCCATCACCTCCAGCGGAAACGCCGGAGGCTGCACCGGCGGCCGCGGCAGCGCCGTGGTCAACCCGGCCTGCTTCGGATCAAACGCCGTGAATCCTATCTTCTCCGCCGCCGACCCCGGCTGCACCGTGAAGTTGTCGGCCGGGTACCTTGCATCAGCCAGACGCGCATCCGCGTTGATCGAATGCTCGTCTTCGCCCATTTTCTGCCAGTCGGACATGGAATGCGAATGCGTGCCTCGCGGGTTGTCAGGATCCGAGGTGATAAAGCTAGGCTCTTTGCGTTCCGGACTCCAGTACAGGTTGTAATCGAGGTTGAACCTCTCCGGACACGGCACGTCTTGTTGGCTGTTGGGATGCTGGCACAGCCAGAAACCCAAATTCTTCTGGATCGCATGGTTCCAGATGACGATGTTGTGGGTGAAGATCAGTGCCGGCTTGTCGGGATCGGCCAGCATCTCCGGCCCTCGCGGCCCCGCGCCACCACCTCCCGGTCCGCCGCCTCCCGGTCCGCCCGGCCGGCGCTGCCGGCGCTGCCCGCCAAAAGGACCATTATTTCTG
>JBGPJK010000111.1:0-12087 GCA_041485425.1 Terriglobia bacterium
AAGCCTTCTTCAGAGCAGCGTTCACTTCATCCTTGGAAGTCTACTTCTCGACGAATGCGACCAGGTCCACAACCGAGACATTCGGCGTGGGCACGCGCATGGCAAAACCGTCGAGTTTGCCCGCCAGATCGGGGATCACCAGTTTCAGCGCCTTGGCTGCCCCCGTCGAAGTCGGGATCATCGAAACGGCTGCCGCGCGAGCCCGCCGCAGGTCCTTGTGCGGAAAGTCCAGGATCACCTGGTCGTTGGTGTAGGAGTGAATGGTGGTCATGGTGCCGCAGACAATCTTGAAGTTGTCATGCACTACTTTGGCGATCGGCGCCAGGCAATTGGTGGTGCAGGAAGCGTTCGAGATGATGTGGTGCTTCGCCGGATCGTAGACCTGTTGGTTCACGCCCAGCACGATGGTGACGTCTTCATTCTTCGCCGGGGCGGAGATGATCACCTTCTTCACCGGCCCGCGCAGGTGCTTCTTCGCGTCCTCCGCATTGGTGAAGCGCCCGGTGGATTCAAGCACGACCTGTGCGCCGACCGACTCCCACGGCAGCTTGGCGGGGTCTTTCTCGGCAAAGACTCGGATAATCTTGCTGTCCACCTTGATGCAGTCCTGGCCGGCACTGATGTCGTTGGTTAAGTTGCCCAGAATCGAGTCGTACTTCAGCAGATGGGCAAGAGTCTTGGAATCGGTGAGGTCGTTTACCGCCACGAAATCGATATTGGGGTCTTTGAGTGAGGCGCGCAGCACGTTGCGCCCAATGCGTCCAAATCCATTAATCCCTACTTTGATTGCCATGTCGCCTCCGACGAGATGATGAAGACAAGTTTAGAAAAGATGCGGGGCCGGTAAGGAACAGAAAATGGTAACAGGCGGCGTGCGGAGGGAGCAAATGAAGGCGGGCGAGAGGGCTGAGGTTGGCATTACACAACGTCCAGGCACCTGACGTCCTCCTGAACGGGCTTCAGCCCGTGAAGGACCTCGCGTGCAGCGGCAAGGGCGTCCGGTGGCGCTGATGACCGCCCCAGCACGACACTGGGGACGTTTAGGACTCCACCTCAATCTCCACGAATACGTTCTTCTTGCTCCAAAAAAACGGCACCCGCATCGCCCAGTACTTGCGCTCCAAAGTTTTCCGCGCCCGCGGCCAATCTTCCGGCGGAAGAATGCGTGCAGTCCCGGCGAACTCCGGGCTGGCGACTTTGCCACGCATGGTGCAGGGCGCAAGGCGCACTTGAGAATTGTTCCGGATCCGCTTGTATTTCCCCGAGTCACTGCGGGTCATGACGTACAGTCTGTCGACTTCTTCCCCAAACCACACCGGCGTGGGTACCGCCACACCGGTTCTGCGAAACGTCGTTAGGTTGATGTATTTCTGGCCTCGGACCTCGGGAGGAATAGGCACGGCGAAGATTGTACATGGAACTTCCTCGCAGCTACCCTCGTAGAACAGAGCAATCGGGGTGCACCTAGCCGAGCATTGCCGGATGACCTCTTGGTGTGTTACAAGCCAGACATGCGCAAATGGATGCGCGAGCGCGTAAAGCGCCGCAAGAAGGCTCCGGAGAAGGGCACAGGCGAAGCCGCCCAGGCTCCGTTGCAGCCGGCATACTTTGATACAGCAGCTCCGGGGGAGGCGCCTCCCCCGGAAGTGAAAGAGTCTGAATCGGCACCCGAACCGTCGCCGGAAGCTCGAGAGGCACCAGAGCTGCAGCCTGCTCAGGCGGGCTCGCAAGCTGGAGATGGCGACGCAACGCGCCGCCGCCGTCGTCGCCGCAGAGGCGGACGTGGCCGCGGTCGCGGTGAGGCTCAGCCCGCTGAAGCTGCGCCGCCTTCCGAAGCGTCGGCTCCAGCCGCTCCTGAAGAGATCGCCCCGGCCGCGGCAAGGGCGCCCCACGCCGCGAGCTCTCACCCGGTCGCCGCCCGTGCGCCCAAGGGGGCGGTGGTGCTGGCCATCGGTCTGCCGGGTTCAGGGAAGAGTTCCTGGTTCAAGCGGCACAACATCACGCCGCTTTCCAGCGACCTGTTGCGCGCACTCCTATTTGACGACCCCACCGAGCAGCGGTTCCAGGACCTGATCTTCTCCAACCTGCGCTCAATGCTGAAAGCGCGGTTGATTGCCCGGCGTCCCATGAATTACGTAGACGCCACCAACCTCAGTCCCCACGAACGCCATAGCTGGATCAAGCTGGCCAAAGACTTCGGCTATGAGGTGCAGGCGGTGTTTTTTGATGTGCCCGTGGAAGTTTGCTTGGAGAGAAATCAACGCCGCCAGCGGATGGTTCCTGAAGACGTCATGCGCCGTATGGCCGCCAAACTGCGCCCACCGACGTTCGAGGAAGGGTTCGCGAAGATCACGGTGGTGCGGGTGAAGCACAAGCCCTGACCCGTGCAACGGATGCGCAGTAGCTCGAATGCTGCCGCGCTCCCGGACCGACACCCACGCTCCCGTCGTCGCCGCCGATTTAGTTCACCTGCTTTTCTACGCTGCTGAGTAAGCCAACGACTTCTTCGGCGGCCGCGTGTACCTTGGAAAACTCTTGTTCTGCTTCCTGGGTTTTTCCCGCCTGCTTCAACTCCACAACCTGCTTGACCAGGGCATGCATGCCCTGGTGCTTCTTCTCCAGCATCTGGATCTCGTGCAGATGGCCATATTCGGACACCGCTTGCCCATAGATCCACTTGCCCAATTCACAGTCGCGATGGGAGGCGAGCTGCTTTAGATCGAGATTCTCCCGGCCATCCAAGAAACTGCGCAAGCGCAGCCGCCAGCTACGGTGTGCCATCTTCACCCGGGTAAAGTCCAGGCTCTTGCTGACACCATGGTCCACCTGGGAGAAGCTGTGAGTCTGGCCATTGCCGCCATGCCCGTTGGATGAAAGTCGAAATTGCCCCACCAACTGTTGAAGATTCCGGGCCAGGCCCGACAGGTCTTCAAAGGCGCTGGTAGTTTGCTGGGCCGCGGTCGCGGTGGAAGCGGTGATTCTGGCAATCTGCTCGATGCTGCCATTGATCTCCTCAGTGGCAGCGGATTGCTGGGTTGCCGCCGTGGCGATGTGGGCGATCATGTCCCCCACCTGTTCGGACATCTGAATGATCTCGTGCAGAGAACTGCCCGCATGGCTGGTCGATTCCACGCCCGTCTCGACCTCTTTGGTACCGGCCTGCATGGCGGTGACGGCACTCTTGGTCTCAGCCTGAATGCTGCTGATCATGTCGGCGATTTGCTTGGTGGCCTGGCTGGTGCGCTCGGCCAGTTTGCGCACTTCGTCCGCTACCACCGCGAACCCGCGCCCCTGCTCGCCGGCGCGCGCCGCTTCGATGGCAGCGTTCAAGGCCAGCAGATTGGTCTGGTCGGCAATATCGTCGATGACGCTGATAATCTGGCCAATCTGGTCAGACCGCTTCCCCAGTTCCTGCACTTTGTGGGCGGTGTCACCCACGGAATCGGCAATGGCGCGCATTCGGGAAAGCGTTTCTTCAACGATCTTGCCACCCTGACGGGCCGCCGCGGCTGCCTTTTGCGAAGCGTTGGCGGCGTTTTCTGAATTTTCCGAGACTTGCTGTACCGTGGACGCCATCTCCTGCATGGCCGTGGCTACCTGGGTGGTCTGTTCGCTCTGCATCTTTGCCCCACGGGATTGTTCCTGCGATGACTTCGAGATTTCCTCGCTTGCCGTGGTCAAAGCGCGGGTATTTTCCGCCAACTGGGAGATCATCTGGTGGAGTTTGTCCATGAAGCTGTTGAACCATCTCGCCAGCTCGGCGACCTCATCGTCCGAAGTGACCTCGATCCGCTTGGTGAGGTCGCCCTCGCCCTGGGCTACATCCTTGATCCGCTCCACGATGTGTCCCAGGCGACGAAACATGGAGCGTGACACGCTGCTCGAAACGATCAGCAGGACGACCAGACAGACCAAAGTCAGTCCCGCGGCCCTGGTGGCGCTTTCCCGCCAGGCGGCATCCACGTCGTCAATGTAGATTCCCGTTCCGATCACCCATCCCCATGGCTCGAATCCCTTAACGAACGAAAGCTTGGGAACCGGCTTGTCCTTGTCCTGGCCGGGCTTGGGCCACATGTAGGAAACGTACCCCGCGCCGCTCTTGCGAACCGTCTCCGCCATTTCCACAAACAGCGCTTTCCCGTTCGGATCCTTGAAATCGCTGAGGTCTTTGCCGTCCAACTGGGGTTTCACGGGATGCATCACCATGGTGGGATGCAGGTCGTTAATCCAGAAGTAGTTCTCGCCCTCGTAGCGCATGGTCTTGATCACCTCGAGAGCTTGATGCTGGGCTTCCGCCCGGCTGATTTCCCCTTTCTGTTCCATCGCCTGGTAGCGAACCACGACGGAATAGGGAACTTCCACCAGGTTTTGGGCCTTCTCCTGCTTCTCGCGCAGGATCCGCGATCGTTCACTGTGGAGCCAAAACGCGGCCAGGATCAGCAGTCCAGCCGCTGCTACGCCCACAATCATTCGGAACTTGCTTTTCAAACTCATGGCGCAACTCCATCCGGCAAGGTTTCCATTCCGTACCTATCGGCATGCGGCGGAGAAACATAAATGAACCGACGGTCTCGGCACTAGGAGGCGGTTCGGGCGCACTTCTGGACGTAGCGAGCGAAGGAAGGGGTAAAGCAATTCGGGATTCTTGATTGTTGATTGGTAACCCCCCGGCTACGATGCCCCGGCGGTTTGCATTCAAAAATCAACAATCAACAATCAGCCCTTAAGATAGGGCAGCAACTCCTTGAAGGCGGGGGCGCCGGAGGAGCGCAGCAGTTCGTAAACCATCATCTCGGTGGAAGAAATGACCGCCCCAGCCGCCCGCATGCGTTCCAGACCAATTTTCCAGTTCCACTCGGTACGCGAACTCACGGCGTCGGACGCCACGTGCACCAGATAGCCTTCCCGCAGGGCGCCGAGCGCGGTCTGCATCACGCAGATGTGGCTCTCCATCCCGCACAACAGGGCCGTGGTGCGGTTTCCGGGCATGCGTTTCAGCAGGGAGCAGAAAAGCTCGCTGCCGAAGCAGGAGAACATCTGCTTATCAATCGCCTCGGTGCCCGGCAGCAGGGAAGCAATCTCCGGTACGGTGGGGCCCAGACCCTTCGCGTACTGCGTGGACATGAGGGTGGGGATCTTCAGGATTCCCGCCAGCCGGATCAGCAGTTGCGAGTTCTTCACCAGTTGTTCTTTCTGGAAGATGGGCGGCAACAGCTTCTCCTGGATATCAACCACGATCAGCGCGCACTGATCGGCCTCCAGGGGCCGGCGGGCCATTTCGCTGTAATCGCTGGTGAGCGAGCTGAGATTGCCGAGAGCGGTAAGCATCGGGGCCTCCTTACAGCAAGGTCAGAAGGAAAAAGTCAGAACGCAGAAGCAAGTAGCGCCTTCTGCCCTTTTGCACTGGGACCTCTGATTTCCACATTCTGACTTCTATATTTCAGGATTCTAGTGGCGGAAAAGCTTGTGGCGCACATCGGGCCACAATTCTTTCATCTCATTCAAGAGAGCGGCCAGACCGATCTGCGTACCCCACCGGGTTGCGGTCTTCGCTGCGGTTCGCTCATCGTCCGGATAGTACGCGTTAGCAACGCCAGCCGCCACCGCGTTTCCCCCGAGTTCGGAGATGTTGAACTGGCTGCCTCCGTCGTCGCCGCGCGTGACCACCTCTCGGCTCAGTGCGTACCCGGTCCGCTTCCAGAAGCCGCCCTTTCCTTTCGTGAAGTAGCGGGGATCCTGACGGAAGACAACCGGGAACACCGCCGCGGTCATGAAGTTGCCGATCGCCTGATCGCCAAACGAAGCTCCGTAGTACCTCCCGTATCCTTCTGCCCCCTGCCCGTACCCCCGGTGTTGGTTCTGCGCCATGGCACTGGCGGCATAAACTCCCGCCACCAGAAAAGCCGACGGGTCGAAAGAATCATAGAATGCGAGCTTGAACTTCCCACCCGGCGTCAGCGGTTTGATGTCGGCGGAATTCTCCTCCGCCCGGTAGTTGGGGATCACCCACAAGATTCGGTGCTTGCTGGCAATGTCTTTCTGCCCGTTTTGATCGGAAGTGGATGGCGAGCCGTTGGCCGGCTGAGGGACACTCGGTAACGGTGACTGCTGAGCTGATGCCGGTGAACTGATGAGCAGACTGAAAGCAAGCAGCGACTGGTATAGGAGCAGGAAATTTGAGGATCGCACGTTGTCCGCCCAGAGTGATGCAAATGTGATTTGCAACTATACTCCGTCCTGCGGACTTATGGCGCGAGAAGCAATCTCACGCCAATTCTAGCGCTCAGGCGAGCCGCCGTGCTGACCAGGTGGAAATCGCTCTTACTCCTGCTCTTCCAGATTCGAGTCAGGGACGGTCACGGCTGTGGAGGCTTCGCCGAAGTCCTCGGAAAAGCCGATCGTATCTTGATCGGCGTGCGGGGCATCTTCCGACACCCCCGTCTGTTTGTCGAGTTTTCGCTGCTGCTTGCGTTCCGCTTTTTCGCGCTGCTTTTCCTGACGCGAGCGCTCTTTCTGGCGTTTGTTAAAACTGGAGCGACTTCGACCGGCCATACACACCTCCACGGATGGTTTTTGGGAGGGCCGCTAGCCGTCCGAAGAACGTCACATTGGCCCATTCCCGTGCCCTCGGGCCGTCGGCTACCAGCGCGGTTCGCGAGGCTGCCGCGCATGACCGTGGTAGTCATCACGCCCACCGCCACCAGAACGCCCGCCGCCGCGCGGGCCGCTGCTGCGCTCTGGTTTGGGTTTTGCCTCGTTTACGTTCAAGGCGCGCCCACCCAGTTGCTGGCCATTGAGGGCCGCGATCGCTTTCTCGGCTTCTCCCGTGTCCGACATTTCGACGAACGCGAATCCACGTGACCGGCCTGTGTCGCGGTCTGTGACCATGCTGACCTGCTCCACCTTGCCGTGGGCTTCAAATAGGGTGCGCAGCTCCGCTTCGCTGGTGCTGTGAGGGATGTTGCCGACAAACAGTTTTTTCATAGTTTTCCTTGTTCGCAAGCCAATGGGGAAAAAGAAGAGCTAGCCAACGGCTTTGTCAGAATGTCTTTTCACCGCGTCGCCCCACGACCAGCGTGAGCTTTTTCTGTCGCTTTGTAGTTTTGTGACCAGGCGCGGGTCGTGCAGTGAGCGGGTGGCGGCAATCCGCAATGACGCCTCCTGGAACCCCCAGCGTCGCGGCAAAGCCTCGCACGCACTGGCGTACAGCGCTATCACCGTTTCCCCCCAGGGTCCATGCCCATTCGGCGGCCGCGGCACCCCGTCCTCGGAGGCCGGAGAGCCAGACAGATAGTCGGGCTTGCCCACGTAAAAGGCCACCGTCTGCGGAGGCTTGGCGCTTCTTACCTCGTCACAGAATTCCTGCACGTTGGCGGAATCGTTGCGCACATCGACCAGCACCAGGCTGTAGGAATCGGCCTGCCACAGCGACCGCGCCTCACTGATATCGGCGGCGCAATCCACTTCAACCCCCAGCTTGCGCATGATCTTGGCCCGCAGATCGCGCTTGGTGGCGTAAGTATCCACCAGTAGAATTCGCTTCTTTCCAACCGGGGAGGATAGGGCGACAACTGATCCGGCTGCATTCATGCCTGCTCCTTGCTGTCCCGTGTAACAGCCCGCGCTTTCTTGCTTGTGCCGACTTGGCCGAACCGGGCTGCCTCGGCGTGCAGGAGTTCTCGAGTCCGCTTCCGGCGACGAATGTTTTGCTTCCGTTCGCGGTGGGCCCTGGATTTGTCTCCATTAATCAACGACATCGCGGTTCTCCTGCCGGACCACGCCTCGACACGGCGGGCCAGAGATAGTCTTCAGCCGGTTCGGCAACTCGTGCGCCACGTACTTAGGGCGTTTTTCGACAATCACGCGATTGCGTGGTGCCACCACACCGGCGAGCGGACTGGCCTGTAGTTGAGCGATGAAGCGCCTTTCGCAGCAGCGAATCTTCTCAATCGCGAAGGCGCAGGTAGTTTGCGATGTGTCTTCGTGGTTAAGGGCTGATCTGAGTATACGCGCTCTTCCCCGTACGCAGAGAAAAATATCGGGACAATGCGCGCAAGTCAGCAATGGAAATAGAGTTGCCCTTCAACCGGAGGGCGCAACATCTCCGTGGGCGTTGCGCACTGTCCCGCACCTTTCATATCAGGATGGTGGAACGGGGGATCCCGCGCCTTGCCTTGATGGGGGCGTGTTTTGCGTGAGGAAGGACCGCCACGCCATGCGGCCTGGGCCCTCGGGAGTTCGTCATTTGTGCAACTAGCCGAACAAAGCGGCAAACTCTGCCTGCTTTGGCGTGACCCGGGCTTCCTCTGGTTCCCCCTTTAGCCGCCTGGTCCCCCCTAGGGGTGCGTCGCCTGCTGCAGGATCGAAACCGAATTAGCAGCACTGCTGGTCACGGCCACATCGAGTTTGCCATCTCCATTGAAATCCCCGGCTGCGACTGAGGTTGGACTTGCCCCGGTTGGAGAGTCCGTGCGGGGCCGAAATGTTCCATCGCCATTTCCCAACAGGATTGACACGGTGTTATTGAGGGAGTTGGCTATGACCAAGTCCAATTTGCCATCGCCGTCGAAATCACCCAGAGTGGCCGCCACCGGGGCGTTTCCCGTAGCAGCCGTGAAACTCTGACTGAATGTGCCATCGCCCTTGCCCAGCAGGATGGAAACCGTGTTGTCGGTCTGATTGGTGACAGCCAGATCGAGCTTGCCGTCTCCATTGAAGTCGGCGGTCACTAGGCAACTCGGAGCTTTGCCGGTGATCGGACTCCGGTTCTTGGTGAAGGTGCCATCCCCGTTCCCCTTCAGCACCGAGACATTGTTATTGCCCTGGTTCACGAATGCCAGGTCCAGCTTGCCGTCCGCGTTGAAATCGCCGATTGCGAGGGAGCGAGGCGTGGTGCCCGTGGTCGCGCCGTTTAACTCGGTGGTAAAGGTTCCATCGCCATTGCCCAGCAGGGTGGAGGCATCATTCTCCAGGGCGTTCACCGTAACGATGTCGAGCCTGCCATCACGGCTGAAGTCACCGGTGGCCACTGCAACCGGGCCGGCGCTGGTGGCCGGGGGTGCACCGGGTGCGGCGGTAAAGGTTCCATCGCCGTTCCCCAAAAGAACGCTTAGCGTGCTGTCCGAATAGTTCGCTACCACCAGATCAGGCTTGCCATCCTGATTGAAATCCCCGGTAGCGATCGCGACCGGATCGTTGCCGGTCACCGGAGACGACTTGAGCGTGAACGTCCCGTTTCCATTGCCCAGCAGGATCGAGAGTTGGTTGCTGTTCGAGTTGACGATGGCGAGATCCAACTTGCGGTCGTTGTTGAAATCACCGCTCACCACTGCTTGCGGCTGTACGCCGACGGAAATGTCCGTCTTCGTCAAAGTGCCAGGCGACGCAGCGGTCCGAATCTGGAAGAAGACGACGTTGGAAATGCCCCCACCGGGACTCGGGTTCTTAACCGTGACCGACGCCGTGCCTGCCGCTGCAATTCGAGCTGCCGGCACGGTGGCCTGCAACTTCGACGGGCTGACGAAAGTAGTTGCCAGCGGCGAGCCGTTCCAGTTCATAACTGAAGCGGACAAGAATCCGGTGCCTGCTACCGTCAGTGTGAACGTACTCCCGCCGGGAGCGGCGCTGGCCGGCACCAGAGGCTGGTTCACCAGCGGCGCCGCATTGGCCGAGCCTGTCCCAGTCAGGCTCACGGACTGCGGGCTGGTCCCAGCCTCGGAGTCATAGATCAGCAGTGACCCCGTCTGCAGGCCAATTGCGGTGGGCGAGAAAGTCACGGTAATCGTGCAACTGCCTCCCGCCGCGACGCTGCTCCCGCATGCATTGGTCTGGCTGTAATCCAAGGTAGTCTGCCCGATGCTGCCCAGCACGCCGATGCTTGAGATGGCTAGTGACGCGTTCCCCTGGTTCAGCAGAGTGACGTTCTGTGCAGCGCTCTTGCTGCCCACCGGCTGGATTCCAAAGCTGAGACTCGCGGGCGAGAGGTTGACCGCGGTGCCCACTCCGGTCAGGTTCAGTACCTGGGGCCCGCCGGCGTCACTGTCGGTGATGGTGACTGTGCCGTACCTGGCGCCAGCGGCAGTGGGAATAAAAGAAACGGTAATGTTGCAGCTGCCTCCGGCTGACAGGCTGGTGCCGCAGCTATTGATCTGGCTGTAGTCGCCGCTGGCAGCGATGCTTGTGATCGCAAGGGCACTGCTGCCCAGGTTGGTAAGAGTCGCGGACTTGCTGGCGCCACCGCTTAACAGCGTTCGCGTGCCGAAATCGAGCAGAGCGGGCGACAAGGCAACATTCGTACCCGTTCCCGATAAACTCACGTTCTGGGGGCTGGTCGGATCGCTGTCCGTCACGGTTAGTGTCCCAGTCCTGTTACCGGTCGCGGTCGGGCTGAAACTGACATTGATGATGCAGCTCAGCGGCTGTCCGGCATTTGGCGGCAGAGCTGAAGGACAATTATTCGTCTGCGAGAAGTCTGCGCCCTGGGTTTGGATTTTGGAAATCGTCAATGCGGTGTCGGCGTAGTTGATCAGATCCACTGCCTTGCCCGGGCTGGTTGTACCAACCGCTTGAGCAGGAAACGTCAGTGCGTTGCTTCCCAGAGGCGAGCAGTTGCGAGTTGGCAGAATCAGGGGAGGAAGCGGCTGCTGGTTGAAGTCGAAAGCATCGAGCATGTCGTTCGCGCTGGCATCGCGATCCGTGAGTGATGCCAAGTTGTAGCGCTCTTCCACGAGTGTGAGGAAGGATGAAAACTCATATTGGGTGTGGGAAATGTGCTTTGGTTTCGCGTAGGGAGAAATGATGATGAGCGGAACCCGCGGACCCAACCCGAACTGATCCACCTGGGGAGGTGGAACATGATCATAGAGCCCATCGAAGTCATCCCAGGTCAGGAAAACGGCGGTCGAATTCCAGTCCGGCCCTTGCATCGCCGCGTTCAGTTGCTCCACACTCCAGTTTTCTCCCTGGCAACTGCTCCAGGCAGGATGTTCGCTGTAGGGACCCGCACTCACCATCCAACTTACGGCAGGCAGCTGGCCGGTCTGGGCGTCCGTGACGAATTGGGTGTCCGGTACCACCTTGTTCCACAGCGCGGTGTTCCGTATGTGATTGATTCCGTCCAGGGGATTAAAGTTGGTTTTGCTGGGGGAATAGAACTTCCAGGAGATGCCCGCCGCTTCCAAGCTATCCACCAGAGTTGCAAAGTCAAAGCAGGGAAACGGTTTGGTCACATGCCCCAGGCTGTCGATCACCGTAATGGTCGCGCCGATATTCCCATCGCATAACAGCACCCCTGAGGATTGCGCGAACGCGCCGCCAGACTGGGCGGCGACCGTATAAAAATGATTGGGTGTGCTGGTGGCGTGAATGGATGAAAAAGTATTATCGGCGAGGGTAAAAGCACTCGCATACGCAAAGTAATTGGGGATATCCACGCTGGTCAGCTGCGAGTAGCAAAGGTAATCTCCATTGAGGTTGCATAGCTTCGCGGGGTCGGTCGCGGAAACATCGAACTTGTCCATTCTGCCGTTATCCACATCGGCGAGCGTGCAACCCCACGAGTGGCAAAAATCGCGCGGCAGTTGGTCGGGCGTATGGCCGAGCGGAATCACCTGCCCCGTCGAGATCATGCCCGTCGTCGCGCCGTTCGCGCCCGGGAAGGTCCCGAAGTAGTTGTCGAAACTGCGATTCTCCTTAACGATAAAAACGAAATGCTGGAGGCTGCTGAGCCCGACCGCGGGTTGGTGGGGCCGCTTCGGCGCCGGATTCTGGGCCGCAGCGGAAGCCATCAGAACCAGGAAGCCGAATATCGCCCTGATGAACAGCCGGGCCTCTCGATGATTCGGACGGGATGACTGGCACTGCATCGTGACGCGCACCCCCTCTTGCCAAAATCCGGGCTGCAAGTGTGTCCCGGTCCTGCGTGGGTGTCAACTGCTTTGTTCCTGGTTGTCGTTAGCACATGATATGTCCGGTTGATTAAGCAAGTGAAGTGTCCGCTTTCAGGCGGCGAGGGTAGGAGACCATGCAGGGCATGTTCTCTTACACGCAGGCCGCAGTGGAGCGGGCGATGAAGGTACAGGAAGTGAT
>JBGPJK010000112.1:0-12069 GCA_041485425.1 Terriglobia bacterium
CAGGTCGTCAAGGATCCAGAACGACCGCCCGTGCGTAGCCACGGCCAGATCGTCGTTCTTCACGATCAGGTCATGAATCGGTGAAGTCGGCAGATTGCCCTGCAACGATTGCCAGTGCGCGCCGTCGTCGAAGGAGACGTACACGCCGGTTTCGGTGCCCGCGTAGAGCAAGCCCTTCTGCTTGGGGTCCTCGCGCACCGCGTGAACGTAAGCGCCGTCGGGAATCCCGCTGGTGATCTTCGTCCAGCTCTTGCCGTAGTCGGTGGTCGTGTAGATGTAAGGTTTCAGGTCGTCGAGCTTGTGGACATCCACCGCCGCGTACGCCGTGCCCGCGTCGTGCGGAGACGCCTCGATCAGGCTAACCATGCTCCATTCCGGAATGCCTTTCGGCGTGATGTTGGTCCAGTGCTGGCCGCCATCGCGGGTAATGTGGATGAGGCCATCGTCGGTGCCAGCCCAGATCAGGTCTTTCTGCACCGGAGATTCGGCGAGCGTGAAGACGGTGTCGTAGTACTCGACCGTGGTGTTGTCCTTGGTGATGGGACCACCGGAGCTTTCCTGCTTGCTCTTGTCGTTGCGGGTCAGGTCAGAGCTGATGGTAGTCCAACTCAAGCCGTGGTCCGTGGTCTTGAAGACAACCTCGGCTGCGGTGTAGAGAACATCGGGATCATGCGGAGACATGGCGATGGGATCGGTCCAGGCCTGGCGATAGCGGTTGTCCTTGGCGCCATGGCCGCTGCTGTCCACCGGCCAGACGGTAATGTCCTGCTCCTGTTCCGTGCGCTTGTCGAAGCGGGTGAGAGCTCCACCACCGGAGCCGGCGTACACGATGTTGGGGTCGCGCGGATCGGGCACGATGTAGCCGCTTTCGCCGCCGCCTACGTCATACCAGTGCTGGCGGCCGATGTAGCCGTCGTCGCTGCGGCTGGCGATTCCCACCGTGCTGTTGTCCTGCTGCGCGCCGTAGAGATAGTAGAGGAAACGGTTGTCAGCGGCGACGTGATAGAACTGCGCCGTCGGCTGGTTGTATTCCGTGCTCCAGGTCTTGCCAGCGTCCACGCTGATGGTAGCACCGCCGTCGTTGCCGTTGATCATGCGGAGTGGGTTGACGGGGTCGATCCACAGCCCGTGGTGATCGCCGTGGGGCGCAGGCAGCAGGGTCAGGCTGCGGCCGCCATCAGTAGAGCGGAACATGCCGGTGTTGAGCATGTAGACGGTGTCTACGCTACGCGGGTCGGCGAAGATGTGAGTGAAGTACCAGGCGCGCTGGGTGAGGCGCTGATCATCGTTGACTTTGGACCAGGTGTCGCCGCCATCGTCGGAGCGGAACAGGCCACCTTCTTTGGCTTCGATCAGCGCATAGACGCGGTTGGAATCTGCGCCCGAGACCGACACCCCGATTCGGCCCATGATGCCGGAGGGCAGACCCTTGCCTTCCAGGCGCTTCCAGGTGGCGCCGGCATCCACCGAGCGATAGAGGCCACTGCCCGGCCCGCCGCTTTCCAGGCTCCAAGGAGTCCGCTGCACCTGGTAGAGAGCCGCGAACATCACGTTGGGATTGTGGGGATCGAAGGCGAGATCAATCGCACCGGTCTTGTCGTCCTTGTAGAGAACCTTTTCCCAGGTCTTGCCGCCGTCGGCGGAGCGGTAAACGCCACGATCGGGATTTGGTCCGTAGGCATGGCCCAGCGCAGCCACGTAGACGATGTCGGGATTGCGCGGGTTCACTAACACTTTGGCGATGTGTTGTGTGTCCTTCAGGCCGATGTAGTTCCAGCTCTTGCCGCCGTCGGTGGATTTGTATACTCCGTTGCCGAAGGAAATATTGCCGCGGATGCAGGATTCTCCGGTGCCCACGTAGATCACGCCGGGATTGGACTCGGCCACCGCGATCGAACCGATGGAGGCGAAGGGTTCCTTATCGGTGAGCGGAGTCCAGGTGATGCCGCCGTCGGTGGTGCGCCATACGCCCCCGGCCACTCCGCCGAAGTAGAAGGTGTAGGGATCGCCGGGGATGCCGGTGACGGCCAGCACACGCCCGCCGCGGAACGGCCCAACCAGGCGCCACTTCATGCCTTTTATCAGGCTGTCGCTGAACTGCTGGGCGGTGGCGAGAGCGGTGAAGAGAATCAGACAAGTTGCGGCGAAAGTAACCCACAGATTTTTGCGAGTCATGGAGACCACCTCCTGGGAGGGAAAAGGAAACAACATCTTAAATAGGGAGCGTTGGCGGGCGCAAGCGTGAGCGGGATTTGGCAGTGGGTCAGTTTGCCCGAACCGTCCGTGATGACGTCCTCCCGAAACCCGGCGCAGTTCAGCCGGGTGAGGGACTTGGCGCGCGGCGGCAAGGCGCTGGGACCCCGGGCACCACGCCGCTGCACGCCAGATCCTTCGCCCGCGGCGGGCTCAGGATGACGCCCGTACGGAGTCGGACCGTGCCCTGCACCACTACCCGGGACTCCAGCGGGACCGCGCAGGTGGTCTACTGGCCGAACAAGAACGACAGCGCTTCCGGAAACCGTTTGGCCCACTCCCGCTCGCTGTGGATCGCGCCTTCGTCGATCTTCACCCGCAAGCGGTCGTCTCCCAAGCCTTCGCGTCGCAGGATGCGCTCCAGTTCGCGGACGTCGTTCACCACCTGCTGGTCGCGGTCGGGGCGGCCGTCTTCTCTTGTCCCCATTGCCAGAAACATTCTCTCCGGCCATTTGCGGAAGGCGTGGCTATATTTCAACATCCGCCGGTTGCAGACGAAGAGCGACGGACTCTCCAGCAGCAGCCGGCCAACAATTCCCGGACGGTCGATGACCGTGTACAGCGAAACGATGGCGCCCAGCGACGATCCGCCGAGCCCGGTGTTCTCTGGACCTCTCGCGATTCGGTAGCGCTGGTAGAGGAACGGCATGATCTCGTTCATGAGGAAGTCGGGATAGCGCTTGCCCTGCGGGCGCAGCACCGGCGGGTTCATGGCGCGGTACGCCAGGAATTCACGGGCGCGATCTTTTTGCCCATGGTCGATGCCGGCGAGGATCAGCGGCGGAAGCTTGTTTTCGCGGATGAGACGGTCGGCGGTCTCGTCCACCTGCCACTCGACCCCGCCGAACGCGGTGGCGCGATCGAACAAGTTCTGCCCGTCATTGAGGTAGAAGATGGGATAGTGCCGCTCCTTGTTTTCGGGATCGTCGTAACCCGGGGGCAGCCAGACGCGCAGCCTGCGCCGGTTGTTGAAAATCCGGCTCTGGAATTCGTGCAGGCGCAGGTCACCGACTACGGAGGGGTTTGGCGTCGCCCCAGATTGGGTTGCGCTCACCGTCGTCTGTGGTTGAGTAGTTTCCATGTCACAATCTTGGGTTGTCATTCCGAGCGCAGCGAGGAATCCCTATTCTCGTCACCAATCGTGGTGACAATAGGGATGCTTCGCTCCGCTCAGCATGACAATCGTGTTCATGAAACGGCTAGTCGTTCCATCGGAATCAAGCCTTGCGCATGGACTGTGCCACCAGCACCGACGACAAAACTGTAATCAAGAGAATCAGAATTAACGACGACACACACAGGATGCACCACGCTCCCAGCACAAAAGCTTCGATGTAGGTCAGGTAGAAGGCAAATCCAAGCCCCAGCGTCGAAGCAATCAGAAGCATGGCGGGAGTCTCAGCTTTGCTGCGATACAGGGTGACAAGCGCCAGCAGCGCGGCGTAACCGGCCAAGCCAAGGAGCGCGACGGGAATACCGAGCACCGATGAGTACACGCTGCGGTTGACGATGTCGCAGTTGAAGCTTTCGCCGAAGTCACAGTATGACGTTGGCGAGGTGCCGTAGTGGTGGTACAGCGAGACCGAGGAAATGGCCACACCGGCAGCCGCCAGCACTGCGATGGCTAACTGGATGCGGCGGGCGGCTGAGTTCATGGCAGGGCGCATCCGGTTTTGTCGCTCAGGTAGGGCAGCGATTGTTTCCCTTCCACCCGTGATTGATCGGCAAATTCCCAAGTGGGATAGTGTTTGACCTCCGCCTGCTTGCAGGCCGCGGATTGGGCATGCACGTCGCCCTTCACCCCACATTCGAGGTAGTTGACATATTGGAAGGCCGAGTCGAACAGTTCCTTCTGCTCTTCGCAGTGCGGACACCAGTAGGCACCATACATCTTCGCGCCTTTCGCGGCGGTGCACTGGGCGAAAGCGTCGAGACGGCTGGTGCGCTTGCGCAGGCCGAGATAAAACGCGCCGGCAAAAGCCGCGGCGATAACGACAGCAATAATAATCTTTCGCCGCAGACCGGCTTGCGGTTGCTCCTGCTTTCGCCGCTTCTCCTGTTTTTTTCTGCGCTCTTGGGACATGGAAGAAATTGGGTAATTTTGTAATTTGGCAATTGTGTAATTGGGAAAAGCTGCGCTCGGCGAAGCTAAATTGCACAATTACCCGATTACCAAATTACCAAGTGTTTCTTATACCACGACGTTCAGCGCGGACGGCAACACGTCCAGCGTCTCACAGTGCAAACTAAGAACCTCGCCATCGATCATAACGTCCACCGGGGCGTCGAGGTGAAAATCGATGCGCCTGGCCGCACGGCGTTCGGCCAGCGGATGCTTCATGTGGGTGCCGTCGTAAAGGGTCGGCAGGTTACGGATCAGTCCCACGCGTCCGATCGGGCCCCAACGCACGTATTCGATCAGGCCATCGTTGATCTCGGCTTTGGGGGCGATCATCATGGTCCCGCCGGTAAACTTGCTGTTGTTGAAGGTGAGAAACAGGCAGGGACGGCGGTCGATCTCGCTTTCGCCATCGACTCGCAAAGGAAACGGCCGGCGCCGGAACCGGGCCAGGCAGATAAAAATGGAAGACTGGTAGCCGAGCTCTCCCCAGCCGCTGAAACGGCGGGCGCGCATGGTGGCGACGTCAGCGGCGAATCCCATGCTCAACAGGTTGATGTAGTGCAGGACACCGCCCTTGTGGGTGAGCCGCAAGACGTCGCAGGGCTGCGAACGTCCGGCCAGCAAGGCTTCCATGGCGTACTCCACGCCACGGTCGGTAAAATCGCGCAGAAACGAGTTGCCTGTGCCCAAGGGAAGAAATGCGAGCGTGGGGCGGTCGCCGGTTTGCGCCACGGGAAACAGGCCATTCACGATTTCGTAAGAAGTACCGTCGCCGCCAACGGCGATAAATCGCCGATAGCCTCGTGCATAAGCATCGCGGGCAAGTTCCGCGCCCAGGCCCGGGGCCGTAGTTTCGACCACCTCGAGCGTGATCCCACCCGCCCGCAGGCTTTCCAGGACCGGTCCCAGCAGCTTGCGGCAGCGTCCGCCACCGGCGGCCGGATTCACCACCGCAAAGAAACCGCCGGCGTCACTCACAGTTCAACCACGGTGGCACGGTCCTTGCTTTTGCCGATCTCTTCGGCCAGAACTGTACGCTTGATTTTCATGGAGGCGGTGCGCGGGAAATCCTTGTCCCAGATGAGGTATCCGCTAACACGCTTGAAATCGGGCAGGCGGCGGTTGCGCACCTTGATGTCTTCCTTCAGCGCTTCGGTGAACTCCTGCCCTTGATCGAGGCGAAGCACCAGAACCAGCATCTCGTGGCCAAGACTTTTCGCAGGCCACACGTAATTCGCCGCGAAAACCGAGTATTCCTTCACCGGCAAGGTTTCGAAGACGGTCTCGATATCCTCGGGGTAAATGTTCTTGCCGCCCTGGGTGACGATCATGTTCTTCTTGCGGCCGAAAAGCTGCAGATGCCCGTTGCCGTCGAAACGGCCCAGATCGCCGGTGAGCAACCAGCCATCGACAATCGTCTCGGCGGTCAGTTCAGGGTCGTCGAGGTAGTGGGACATCACGGTCTGGCTGCGCACCGCGACTTCACCGATACCGTCGGCGTCGGGGTTCAGCACGCGCAGCTCGACTCCAGGCAGCGGCTTGCCCACGGTGTTCGGACGGAACGGCTTCAGATCGTTCACCGTCAGCGCGGTGCAGGCTTCGGTGAGACCGTACCCATTGGCCACCGGGACGCCGAGATCGTAAAAGAACTGCAAGGTAGACGGCTCCATGAAAGCGCCGCCCACAATAATGGTCAGCAGTTCCCCACCGAAGGCCCGATGTACTTGTGGCAGCAGGGTTCGGCTCAAGCGGAGATTGGGATGCAAGCGAGTAAACGCCTTGTTCACGCCAATCAGGCGATGCAGGAGAAAACGCTTCGCCCCGGGAAGAGCGTCGAATTTCGCTTTAAGTCCGCGCTCCAGGTTCTTCAGCACCATGGGGACGAGGCTGACGTAAGTGATCTTGTAGCGCACAAAGGCGTCGCGCACGTATTCCGGCCGCAGCGTGCGCAAGTGCACCACGCAGGCGCCGCAAACAAACGGCCCGATGAAGCCGACCATAAAGTCGATGGCGTGGTTGGTGGGCAGAATGCTGAGGTAGCGCACGCCCGGCCAGAAGGGATACCAGGCGGTGAGCGACTTGCACTGCTGCAGATAATTCTGGTGGGTGAGGACGCATCCCTTGGGACGGCCGGCTGTGCCTGAAGAGTAGACGATGCAGGCCACGTCCTCGCGCTGGCGCGGCACAAAAACGGGATCGCCCTTGCGGCGGAAATCTTCCCAACGAAATGCGCCCGCCAGGTCCGCTCCCAGGGGCGCTTCGGTCACCAGCACAGTGTCGACCTTGTGGCTTTTGAACTCGGGGGACTGCGTGATCGCCCGCCACAAGTAGTATTCAACGATCAGAAACCTCGCCTTACAGTGTGCCAGCAATTGCAGGTGCTCAGCCGCAGTCAACTTGTAGTCGAGAGGCACCAGCACGCCTCCACAGTAGAAGATAGCGTAGGCAGAGATCAGCCACTTCGACTGGTTGGTCATGATGATGGCGGCGCGGTCGCCCAGCTTGAAGTAGGCGTCCTCGAGCGCGCGCGCCAGGGGCAGCGCCATTTCCTTGAAGTCAGAGAAGGTAAGCCGAGTCTTTTCCTTGTCGCGGTCCGACTCGATCAGACAGGTCTCATTGGGCCAGCGGTCCAGCGCGTCGCGCAGGGTGGCGCCGAGACTGGCGTATTGGTCTAAGTCCAGCATGAAAGATCTATTTCACCACAGAGGCACAGAGACACCGAGAAAACCCTGTTAATCAGTTCATTACCCTGGCCCGCGTGAAGATACCGTTGAACCCCCGATCAAAGCAATCCCATACCTGTTTCTGTGTGTCTCTGGGGTGGATTGTTTCTTCACAATCGCGCTTGGATACGGCTGGCAAGCGTGCGAAAGTCCGAGACCCCCTGCAGTTCGTAGTCCGGCAGTTCGACATGGAAATGGTTCTCCAGCCGGGTGAGCAGGTCGAGCGCCTGCAGGCTGTCAATCCCAAGCGTCTTGAAGAAGTCGTCGTCGGGAGTGAGACTCTCGCGCGGGACCTTGAAGTGGGTGGCGGCGAGGGCGAGGATTTCGTCGAGGGTTTGGTCAAAGGTGCGCATGATCTGGCTCATTTGATTATAAGATGCTCTGCTGGAACTCACGGCAAGTACGGCTGCGCATCAGTGCTCTCCACAAATCTGCGCAGGCCGGCCTCGACTGCCGGCTGGGTGAACAACTCGCAGAAGATGTCAATCTCGCGGCGCAACTCATCGTAAGGAATTGGCTTGATGAATTGTTTGGCTGCGATGGCGGTGCGCCGGTCGAACTTTCCGATCTGTGCGGCAGTGGCACGGGCAATGCGCAGCCCCTCGCCTTCGGCCACAACCTGGCTCACCAGTCCGACTTGTTGTGCTTTGGTCGCGTTGAAGCTGCGTCCGGTGAGCAGCAAATCGCGGACCACGGCGTTGCCCAGATCGCGCTTCAGGCGGGGAATGCCGCCGAAGCCGGGGATCAGTCCTAGACGCAGCTCGGGAAACGCGAAGCGGGCCATTTTATCGGCGATTATGAGGTCGCAAACCAAGGCGAGTTCGAAACCTCCTCCAAACGTGACCCCGTGCACGGCGGCGATGGTGGTCAGCGGCGAAGCGTCCAGCGTGTTCATCACGTGGTGAATACGTTCCAGATAATTGCGAACGCCTTTGAGGGCGGCGGCGCGGTCCATCTCCTGGGAACGGAGATACAGTTCGCGCAGGTCGGCGCCGGCGCAGAAGCCCGAGGCTAGGGGGCTGTAGATAATCAGGGCATGCGCCTTCTCCTCCAGGGCCGGCAGAGCCACCGCGAGTTGTTCCAATTCCTCAAGGGTGAGCGAGCCGATTTCGTTGCAGGGCGCGCGATGGAGCGCCACCTCAACAACGCCGTCTTTCAGTTCCCAGGAAAGGGATTGGCCGTGGAATTGATTCATTGCGTTTTCTGAGGCCCCTAAAGGGACTTGATTTCATTCCCGATGCTACCCGGCACTTCCGTGCCGGGCTTTCTTACGTCGCTGATCCGGCGAACTCACTCGCGGACTCGCCAGGTCTTGGTAGCCGGCGGGACGCCGGCGCTACGTCTACACCGCCTGCTTGACCTGGTACATCTCCTCTATTTCCACTTTCAAACGCGCCGCGATCGCGTCACGCTTCAACTTGCCATTCGCCGTCAGTAGACCATTCTCAATCGAGAACGGCTCCGCCTGAACATGAAACCCGCGCACCTGTTTGTAATGCGGCAATTCCGGGTTGATCGCATGCAGCGCCGCCCGCACCTTTTCGCGCGTGACGTCGCCGGTGACGATCGCCGAAAGATAGCCGCGCCCGTTGCCGACCAACACCACCTGTTGCGCGCCGGGCAAGTGCTCGAGCAGTTCATCTTCGATCGGTTCCGGGGCGATGTTGTGGCCCGAGCCCAGAATGATCAGATTCTTGATCCGCCCGATGATACGCCAGTTCCCTGCCGGGTTGACCTCGCCCTGGTCTCCGGTATGGAACCAGCCGTCGCGCAGCGCCTGGGCGGTTTCCTGGGGACGGTTCCAGTAGCCGGGAAAAATGTTGGCGCCGCGCACGATGATCTGGTCGGTCTCGCCGAGCTTCATTTCGATTCCACTGATGGCCGGGCCAACACGCCCGGGTTCGACGTGACGCGGGTCGTCCATGGTGCAGATCGCGGTGGTCTCGGTCAGGCCGTAGACCTGGAGCACAGGAATGCCGAGCATCATGAAGAAGAGTTGCGTGTCCAGGTTGAGCGGCGCCGAGCCACAGATGAGGGCTTTGAGGTTGGCTCCAATCATCTTCTTGCGGATGGTCGGGAAGACCAGTGTGTTCGCCAGGCCGAGCCAGATGGAATCGGAGAACTTTGCCTGCTTCTCCTGCTTGCGCACCCAAGCACCCTTGGCGCGGCGGTAGATGGCCAGCGCGATGCCGCCGGTCTTCCAAAGTTGTTCGTCCACCGCTTTGCGCATGCGCTCGAGCAACTGCGGAACGTTCAAGAAATAGTCTGGCTCGGCGGCGCGCATGTCGGTCGACAGCTTGGTCAGATCCGAATTGAGTGTCAGCCGGCTGCGCCGCAGCAGGCTCGTCAGCAGCATGATCCACGAGCCTGCGAAGCAGAACGGGAGGTAATGGAAGACCCGATCCTGGCCTTGCCGGTTATTCATCAGAGTGTCGAGCCGGCCCGACGTGCAGCCCAGCATGTGCCCGATGTTGCCCGCCGTGAGCACCACGCCTTTGGCTTCGCCGGACGTACCCGACGTATAAATAATGGTGACCGGATCGGAATTGGCGAGGAGCGGTTTTTCGTTCGCGCTCGCCCCGGCGGCAGAAAAAATCTCGCCAAACAGGAACGGTGGCGGAGCGCCCGCCCAATTCTGCCGAATTCCGTTGCGCAACACGGCGTCTCCGCAGCAGATCAGCGCCGGCGAGCAGTCCTTCATCATGGCGACCAGTTCCGCCGGAGCCTGCCGCGCGTAGAGGGAGACGACGATCAGACCCTCGGCCATGATCGCAAGGTCCATGGCGACCCACTCAATGCTGTTGTGGGCCAGCAGCGCGCAGCGGTCGCCCTTCTTCAAACCTCTAGCTGCGAGAAAGGCGCGGGCCTTGGCTACCAGGTCCGAGAGTTGGCGCCCGGTGACCGCGATGGTTCGACCGTCGCGGAGTTCCTCCAGGATGGGGGCAGGGGTGTCGAACCGAGCGAAGATGGTCTCCAGAAACATTGGGAATGGTCAGTTTCAGCCGTCCCTACGGGACTTCACTCATCTTTCCGCGGGGCACCCGCCACTGAAGTGGCGGGCCACTATCGGTCGCCCCTACGGGGCTGCGTCTGCTAAGCGCGTCGATCCGTTTCAGGCCCCTGCGGGCTGGGTCAGCCGTACGCCTCGATCAACCCGTGCAAGCCCGGACTCATGGGCGGCAGGTAGTCTTCCCAACTCCACTCGCCCTTGCGGGTGGGGAACTCGGGATAGCGGCGCTGCACTTCTTCTTCGAAGTACACGCCCATGCGCGCCATCACCCTCAGATTGCGCACTACCGCGCGGCCAATACCATCGGCGATCGACTCGCCGTCCTGGCAGAGCTTGTCCATGGCAACCAGCAGCCTGGGCTCGAGATCGGGATCATCCACGTTCATCAGCAGATCCTGGTGGCCGCGCTCGCGCATGAGGTTGCGGATGCGCTCGTCCATGGTGATGCCCGCCGAAGCCACCAACCCCGGCATGGAAGTCACGATGCCGTGATAGCGCGACGAAACCATCATGTGACAGGCGCGCAGGAGGCTCACCATTTCGTACATGTTGTAGTCGTCGGAGGTGAACACCGGCACCCTGCCGAGCTTCTCCGAGATGCGCTGGGCGGGCCGCGAGTCCAGGCGCTCCGTCCCTACCAGGATGACGAACACGCTCCGCTGCTTGCGAAATGCGTCCACCGCGTTGGCGATGGCGGTCAGATAGTGATCGAGAGCCCGATCGGCTTCCCGCCCGGAGTGGTGGAAGTACACCGAACGGTAGTGACTGTCTTGGTAGGCACCGGTTAGGCCGTGCAACGCATACTTGGCCACCGAGGCCTTGACCGGCCACTCAAAAGGATTAATGGGGCAGACGACCAGCACCGGCGCGCGGCCGTCCCAGCCCGCCTCCCGCAACATTTTCTGACCATACTCTGGGGGACGCGGCTCGAAGGTCCAACCGGTGTCGGTACCCAACTCGGTGGGCACGCCGAGTTCGCGCAGAACGGTTCGCGACTCCTCATTGCGCGTAATGATCAGCGAATTCTGGCAATAACGCGCACACATCCTGGCGACCACCGGATCCATCTGCCCCGCTTCGCCACCGTAGCCCACAGAGAGTTTGTTCTGCGCCGCCGCAATTCCCAAAGAGCCAATCATCATTGTGGTCAGCGCGTTGGCGAACTTGCTCTTGAACATGGAGCCTTCGCAGGCGACCACGCCGTGGTGCCTGGGCACTTCGTCGGAGAGGAACGGCGGGAAAATGTCCGGCAGATGCACCTGCGCCGTGCCCTCGAAATATCCCTGGGAAAACCTGGGAACGTGCGTCATCACGCTGAAGGCAACTCTCTCCGCGCCGAGAATGTGGCGAATCTGCCGCAGCATCTCCTCCACCCGTACGTCGGAACCCATGTTGCGGGTGCCGTTGTAGCCGGCGAACAGCAGCTTCAGCTTTTCTCCGGGCTGCCAGGCCTTGCGCTTGCCCAGCATCCATCCCAGTTTGGAGCTTTCAATCAGGCTGCTCACCCAAGCCTCGAGAATGAAGTCCATCATGCGGCGGATCCTCCCGCCGTGGCTGGCCAGTCCTGATACTTGTAGGTGAATTTGGCTTCACGGCTGAACTTCAGCAACGGATAACTGTACTGCGAGAACGGCACCGGCCTGCGGCCGAGTTCGCTGGTGACCCGGGTGTTGTCGAAGACGGTATTCCACACCAGGTACGGCATGAAGACTTTCATCAGCGAAGCACCGTAGCCGAGGGAGCCCTTGCGATTCGCCAGGGTATTCACGGCGCCGTCAAAGGGCTTCTCAAGAAACGGGATGAACATGGGCCGGCGCTTCTGCCGCGCGATGGCCAGCGCGCCGGTCAGTTGGCGGAACGTCTGCGAGCCAGTGCCGGAAGAAAGATGGTAGGTATCGTACTGTGGATTGTCTTTCTGATGCAGGGTTGCGATGGCGTCAGCAACAAAGTCGACATTCACG
>JBGPJK010000113.1:0-12064 GCA_041485425.1 Terriglobia bacterium
ATCGCTGAAAAGCTGATGAACGATTTTGACGGAATGGCAACGCAGCAGCGGAATGGCGATTGTTACGCCAGTAAACAGATGGTCAATCGTTGTTGATAAGCAGCCACATCGTGTGTATATCCAACCAGACGCGTTAACGAATTCATGGCTCCTCCGCTAGCTCTCCTTCTATGCACCGCGTTTGTGCTGGTCCTGCTCTGGCTGGAAAGGCGGCGGTCGCGTGATGTTTCGTGGACCGTCTGGATTCCCACGATCTGGATGCTGATCGTTGCCAGCAGACCTCTGGGTACCTGGTTCGTTAGTCCGGGCGCCCGCGTTGTCGGAAGCAACGAAGCCGGTAGCCCGCTGGACCGATGGGTTCTGACGGGGTTGGCTGTGGCGGCCGTGATTCTGCTCTTATATCGCCGCTTTGACTGGTGGTCCAGCTTGCGTCGGCACAAATGGCTTGTGGCAGTGTTGGCCTACATGCTCGCCAGCACGGTTTGGTCTGACGACTCCACGCTCGTGACGCTCCGACGTTGCATGCGGGAAATGATTGTTGTCGTCATGGCATTCGTGCTGATGTCGGAGGCCAACCCACGCCAAGCTCTGGCAAGCGTCCTGCGCCGGTCCGCTTGCGTCCTGGTTCCGTTTTCGCTGGTACTGATCAAGTATTACCCTCTGCTGGGCCGCAGGTATGGGAAATTCTCGGGCATCGAGATGTGGACGGGGGTCACGGGTCAGAAGAACCATTTGGGTCGGCTGTGCATGATCAGCGCCTTTTTCCTGCTGTGGGCTCTGCATCAGCATTGGCGGGAGCGCGCACGGGTGGGCGGAGGTCGTTATCAGGCGTGGGCCGACGTTGCCGTTGTCCTCATTGCACTGTGGCTGCTCGCCGGTTCGAACTCTTCCACCGCGTTGGCAACCCTCGGGCTGGGCGCTGCCGCTTACTTGGGTCTGCGCTTGTTTCGCAAGCTGAAAATCACGGTTCCGCAAGCCGGCGTCCTGGCGATGGTGATCTTCTTCATGGGATTCGGGGTTTCGACGCCTTTCTTGGGAGGCTCAAATGTCGCCGACGTAACCGCATCGCTTGGCCGCGATAAGACGCTGACCGGCCGCACGGAGGTTTGGGCGGACGTGTTGCCGGTAATGAAGCGGCAGCCATTGCTCGGCTATGGCTTGGGAAGCTTCTGGACCGATGCTCGGCGGAAATTCTATGACATTCCCTCCGCGCATAATGGTTATTTGGACATCTTGCTGGAGCTGGGGGGAGTGGGTCTCGCCTTCTACGCGGTCTGGCTGCTGTCCTGCGCGCGACAACTGCATCGGAGCCTTGCGCAGGATTACGATTGGGCCAGTCTCGGGATCTGTCTTCTCCTGATGGGCTTGGTTTACAACATCACCGAGTCAGCTCTCAACACCTTTACGGAGCAGATGACCGTGGTGCCGGCATTGGTGACGCTAGTCCTGTCGTGCCGGATCAAACCTCGCACTGCATCTGCACCTCACGCAGCAACCAGGGTTGAAACGGCTGTGTGGACGAGTGACACGTGGCCCGAATTGACCCGGAATAACACTAGGTCGTAACGTACGAATACCAGTGTGGACAGAACGAGCGCGATCTGCATCCGTTGCCCGTCGGTTTCGTCGAGCCCCAATTTCCACAGCGACTCCGGCCAGTGCTCGAATCCAGCTTTTCGAGGCAACGTCCGAAGTTTCGGTCCCCTCCAACTCCTGATCCGCAACAGCACCACGGCAGGAATGTGGAGATGAGGAAAGTGCTTCTTGTTCCGTTGCTAGTGCTGATTGCCAGCGGTCTGGCGATTGCTCAGGCCGACGCTTTCCAGGGCTCCGGTGGTCAAAATTATGCGCCCCAATCTTGCAGGAAGAAGAACCCGCAAGGCCAACAAAACCTGCAACGCCAACAAAATAAACGCCAACAAAATCGAACTGTACTGTCGTACAGGTCAAGGACAGGCCCGGATTCCTGTCCCTTTTTTGGCTTCCCGCCCAGGTAGCTTTTGTCAACTTTTTGTTTATGATTGCACTGCCATGAAAAATCAAAAGAGTCTGATCCCTACGTGCATCTCCGCAATGTTCTTACTTTGTATCTGCCTCGCGCTCTCCGGCGTTGCCGGTGCTGCTACGCATTGGGTGAGTCCGACCGGGGCGGCAGCTTGGGGAAGTTGCGTCGGTTCAACTCCACTATCGGGTACTAGCGCTTGTTCGTTAAGCGCGGCGAACGCCAACGCAGTTGGCGGCGACCTAGTTTATCTGCGTGGCGGAACCTACAATGTTGGTGGTGGTGTAGGATTCCAGCCTTCCAACAATGGCACTAATGCCAGCACCATGATCACTTTTCAGGCGTACACGGGAGAAACGCCTGTCATAACGAATGGTAGCGACCCGTTCTGGTTCAGCTCTAACCACAGATACGTGAGCATCAAGGGGATGACCTTCAGCGGCAGTTTCGCTAGCACTTGGGGGAGAATAGAAGACGGTTCGAACCACATCGAGATTGCCAACAATACGTTTATCAGCACGACGGGTGGCAGAATGATAACCATTACTGGTTCCTTAAATCAGAATTGGGTCACCCACAACTGGATTCACGACAACCATTTTTCGGTTAGCGGCACGGGCTGCACAGACGGTGGAAATGACACCATAAATGTAGGAACCTCACAAGGCACTTACGGTCGCACCGCCGACAACGACAACAACAACACCGTCGAGAATAATTTCTTCGAGCACGCGCAACACACCCACTTCGATAACTACGGTCTCTACACCGTTTTCAGAAATAACATCCTCCACAACGAGCCATGGTCGTCGGGATGTGGGGGAGGGACAAACCCTGCCACCTATAGCAGCAGCAATCCCAACTACACTGCGTACAACGGAAAGTACGCGCATCGCAACGTCGAGATAACCGAGGACTATAATCGCAACGGGACTTTCGTGTTGGTGGAGAGTAACCGTTCTGGCTACGCTGGCGTAAATCAGACCAACGACGGGGCTGACAACTTCGACCTGGCTGCCCCCCAGAATATCGTCCGCTACAACTTCTTCTACGCTGCCATGAACAACGGAATGATGTTCAAGTACCAACGGGGTTCTGGGCTGAACAGTGGCGGCAATGGCGGCACGTACAACCGCGTTTACAACAACACGCTCTACGACAACGGGATTGGCTACCCCTGGGGGCATACCTGCGGCTTATCTACGTGCCCGTTTCCACAATCAAACGTCGCGTTGTATGAAGGAGGCTCAGGTCAAGGAAATGTCTTCAAGAACAACCTCATGTACTTGGGTATCAGTTATACATATTGGGCTTCTGACGTGATGGACAAAGGCGCTCCCTCGAATGGCTGGGCTGAGATAACCGGAGGGGTGTCGAATAACTGGTGTACAGGGGCACAGGCATCCAGCGGAGGATGCTCTGCCTCCGGCGACCCGAAGTTCACCAACCCCGACATATCCGACCCTACCAGCAAAACGCTGCCGGATTTGAGCTTACAGGCGGTATCGGGCGCTATTGACGGCGGAACGTATCTGACCTATGCAACAAACTCAGGTAGCAGTTCCACCACCCTGACCGTGGCCGATGCGCTGTATTTCCAGGATGGTACTTGGGGAAGCGATCTCGCAAGGGCGTCTACCGGCCTGGGCGGGACCATGCAAGCGGACTGGATCGCTATCGGGACGGTCGGCAACGTCGTTCAAATCAACTCGATCACCTACGGCACCTACAACGCTCCTGCCGGCACGATCACGCTGGCATCCCCGACGACATGGAGCAACGGAGCACACATCTGGCTCTACAAGAAATCTGACGGCTCGGTAGTGCTTGCTGGCGCTGCTCCAGACTACGGAGCCAGCGAATATCAGGGCACGGGAGGCGCACCGCCAGCGCCGCCGACAAATCTTCAGGTCATAGTAAACTAACGTCAATAGGAAACTGACGCTCATCAAAGTTTCTTCCAAAGTGAGTTCCACGCTTCAGGAGCACACGTCGGACCCAGCATGGATCGTGGATCGAAGTGTGCCCGTGCTTGTGACTGGGTCCGCCGGGTTCGTGGGATCCAGGGTCGTGGCTACGCTGTTACGCCTCGGCTTTGAACGGGTGCGTTGCGGCGTGCGGCGGTCAAGTGATCTTGGCCTGCTGGAAGCCGCGATTCCGGCGGAGCACGCGAACCGTTGCGAGATAGTCGAAGCGAACCTGCTTTCCAGGGAGGAATGCCACCAACTCACGGCGGACGCTGAACTCGTTTATCATCTGGTGGCGGGCCGTGGAAAGTCTTTCCCGGCTTGCTTTCAAGGTTCAGTCATCACTACCCGGAATCTACTGGACTCCCTGCTCGAGCACCGGCGGCTGAAGCGCTTCGTGAACGTCAGCTCATTTGCCGTTTACTCCCGTTTCCAAAGCAAACGGGGCGCAGCATGGGATGAAGCCTGTCCGATGGAGGACAATTTGGATGAGCGCCATGACCCCTACGTTTATGGCAAGCTCAAACAGGATGAATTGGTTCAGCGCTATCAGGAGCGCTTTGGAGTGCCGGTCACCATCGTACGGCCCGGAATTGTCTTCGGCCCGGGCAAGAAGGCTATCCCGGGTTTTGTTGGCATCGACACGTTTGGCTTTTTCATGCACTTGGGGGGAGGCGGACGCCTCCCCTTGACTTACGTGGACAATTGCGCCGAGGCCATCGTGCTTGCCGGACTGGCGAAAGGAGCTGAGGGCGAGGTGTTCAACGTGGTTGACGATGAGCTGCCCACGAGCCGGGCGTTCCTGCGGGCGTACAAAGGGCAGGTGCGGAAGTTCATGTCGGTGCCGATCCCCTACCCAGTGACTTACGGTCTGTGCTGGCTGTGGGAGTGGTATGCCAAAGGATCGAAGGGGCAACTGCCACCTGTATTCAACCGCCGCGAATGTGCGTTTGCCTGGAGGGGGCACCGTTACTCGAATCGAAAATTGAAAGAACGTTTAGGCTGGCGATGTCGTATCCCCATGCAGGAGGGATTGCAGCGTTACTTCGAGTACCAGAAGAATGGCTGAATCACAGAAGACGCGGGTGGCAATCATCGGCTGCGGGATGATTGCGGACCAGCACGCGGATCAACTGCGTTACCTCCCGGGCTGCGCACTGGTTGCCGCGTGCGACACCGACGAGTTAATGGCCGGCCAGCTCGCTGATCGCTTCCGTATCCCCCAGGTGTTTACCGACGCGGAGGAGATGCTCCATGCCGGAGGGGTCGACGCGGTCCACATCACCACACCAGCGCAATCCCATTTTCCGCTGGCTCGTTTGTGTCTGGAGGCCGGCTGCCACGTTTATGTCGAGAAACCCTTCACGCTGAACGCGCAGGAAGCTGACGAGCTGCTCCACCTGGCGGAGGTTGCGGGGCGACGCGTTACCGTGGGTCACAACCTCCAGTTCAGTCCGGAGGCATTACGTCTGCGCCAGCTTGTCCATGACGGTTTCCTGGGCGGTCCGCCGGTTCACGTGGAGTGCATCCAGTGCTATTCGCACGACGATCCGACATACGGCAAAGCCGTCCTCGCCGATCCGCGTCATTGGGTCCGTCGTTTGCCGGGCTCCCTGTTGCACAACCTCGTGAGTCACGGTATCGCGAAAATTGCCGAGTTTCTCGAGGGCGATTCGCCACAGCTGATATCCATCAGTTTCTCCAGTCCTTATCTGGTCGAACATAATCACGCGAGCATCGTGGACGAAGTGCGGGCAGTGCTCAGGGACGAGCGGGGGACGACGGCGTTCTTCCTGTTCACCACCCAGTTCGGTGCGGGATCGAATGAGCTGCGGCTCTTCGGTAAATCGGGAAACCTCGTGCTCGACAACACCTATCGAACCGTCGTCCGCACCCGGCCGTCCGGATACAAAAGCTATCTGCGTTATTTTCTGACGCCGTTGTCCCAGGCCCGAGAGCACGCTCGCAATACCATGGTTAGCATTCGCGAGTTCGCCCGGAAGGAGTTCCAGATGGACTTCGGCATGAGGAAGCTGATGGAACTCTTCTATCTTTCGATACGGGAAGGTGGGCCCGATCCGATTCCTAAGGCGGAAATCCGTCGGACAGCCCAGATCATGGACGCTATTTTCTCTCAAATGCCCAGGCTGAGCGACTAAGCGTCGTTCCATTAAAGTTAGCCCCTCAACGCTCATGACCATGACACCATTGAAAGCGGGGCCTCGTTCGCCCATGGCAACGAGCGGAGCGCGGCTTGAACCCCACCTGTCTGGCACTGATGCTGGACATGCGCGGCCTTCTTCTGGAAGGCGGCTGGCGGGGATCGCTTTTCTGTCGCTGGCTCTTTGTTCCCTGGCAAATTACCTCCTGGCTTCATGCGTGGGGATTCCCTTAAAAGCTCCTTGGTCCCGAAGTGCAGGAATCTACCGTCGCATTGGAGCCGAAAGCGGCCCACAGGTGTTCACTGCCGGGTCGTCTTTGCTGGGAGCGGGTCTGTCTTGGCCGGAGGTTTCCGAATCTCTCGGTGACGGGATTGAAAACTGGAGTGCGGGTGGATCCTCGCCGGAGCTATGGGAGGTATTTCAGCAGCGGCGACCCAATCCCGCTATGACGATCGTTGGCGTTTCCGTGTACGACCTCAACGAAATGCGCCTCACACCGGAACGCGCGGAATACGTGCCCCTGACCGAAACCATCAGCGATCTCTGGGCTTCGAAAGCGGACCCAGCTCTCTCCCGTAGAATCCTCACGCAGTATGGAATGAGCTACGTGCGACTCTTGTTTCCCACGGCAGGGTATACCGACAAGGTGCTGGTCGGGTTGCGGTACCGACTTGCACAAGCGGTCGGACTCGGGGCGCGTCTCCAAGAGCATGAGGGTGTTGTGTTGGAGCGAGACGGGGTTCTGGATGCCGGAGAGGTCACCATGAAACTCAGTGACTGGTCCTCTGCGAGGATACTCCGTCGACTGGCTGCACTCCGGGCCGAGAATTACGGCGTCCACGAGTTCCTCGGCGGTCCAAAGCGTCGGGCCTTCGAGAGGATATTGTTGCGAGCCCGGCAGCATGGACCCGTGTTTGTCGTTGTTTTGCCGGTTTCGAAATCCTACGCGCAGGAGTTCCTCGACAAGAATACGTTAGATGAGTTTGAGAGGATGCTGAACGAAGATATGAAAATAGCGCCTGAGGTGACGCTCGTGAGGTTGGATCGGGTGCCGGAGATCACCGATGACGGCTACTTTGCCGATCACGTGCACTTGAATTGGTACGGGCGACGTCTGACTACCCCGGTGTTCCTGAAGGAAATCAGCGAGAGTACATCCAAGCGAAGATCGCAGGTACCCATGTCCGGTTCTGAGAGCATGCCAGCCAGGAGACACCGTTAAAGGCCCTGTTTCGTGAAAAGCTAGGCCGAATTAGAACGTCACCGCTGCAGACAAGGTGCGTGAACTGGCCGGCTAGGCAGTTGCGGTTGTTCCTCTTCGGCGGGAAACTCTGATTAAGTCTGGGCGGGCCACATAATCTGGAGTCGCTGCGCGTTTGGAGGCGCATCATGGAAACGACGTTCCCCAAGTTTATCGATCCCTACACCAAAGATCCCTTGCAGATCGACAATGAAGGGAACCTTTACCCGGGACAAGACGGGCGACAGCCGGTCTATAGGCCGGTTCAGGGCTCTTATGATTTCGTTCGGGACAACAACTGCGAACGAGAACACTACGAGGCGGAATACCAGCAGGGCTCGATTCGCCCTTTGGACCTTGAGGATGATATTCGTGGATCATGGTACGACCCTTGCACGCCTTGGTACAAGACGCTTATACAAAGCTTGGGTGACCTCTCGGGGAAGACAATTCTTCTCGTCGGTGCGGGTCGTTCGTGCAGGGAGTTCTACTTTGCAATGTGTGGCGCTCACGTGATATTTACCGATCTGAGCCTGCAAGGGGTGCTGGCAAGCAGCGCCGAGTACAAAGCGGCGCAAACGGTTCTAAATAATCCCTCCAACGCCGCAGAAGATCGTCGACGTGATCTCAAGAATGGAAGCATTCAGTTTCACGCCGCTGATGCCACCCACCTTCCTTTTGCTGATGGATGTTTCGACATCGTCTACGGGGCCGCATTTGTCCATCATCTTGATGATTGGCTGCCGTTCTTCCTGGAGGTAAATCGCGTCCTGAAGCCGGGAGGAATATGCCGCTTCTACGATCAAGCGGACTCGTGGCTGTGGACTTTCCTGAAGCGGACGGTCCTGCGACCTCTTCAAGCATATTCTTATTGGAGGCAACCACGTTCCGAAGGGGACATACGGGCCAACAAGCGCGGAGGGTTCAACCAGCGAAACCTGCTCAATCTAATGCGTACAACAGGATTTCGCAAGCTCTACTTCGAGAAACAGGGTTTTTTTCTGCCCCTCGGTTTCCGCCATATTGGTAAGGCAGTGAATTGGAACAAGCGCGCCATGAAAGCCGCTAGGCCCATCTTCCACTGTTTTCGCCTTCTCGACGCTATGACTTCTTGGTGCCATCGAATTTCAGACAACCGTCTGGCGCTCATTTGGGGATTAGAGAAATAGGCCTGTGGAAATAGACCTCCAATCACTGACGCGAAAGGACATTGGCGCGAGCCCGACAGCAGGGCCCGGCGATAATGGTTATATTGCCGGTTCGGGAGCTCAGTCCGAAGAATTCCTCGACAAGAGTGCCTTAGCTGAGGCAATTGAACGAAGCCATAGCAATCGTGCCTGAGGCGACGCTCGTGAGGTTGGATCGGGTGCCGGAGATCACCGATGACGGCTACTTTGCCGATCACGTGCACTTGAATTCGTACGGGCGACGTCTGACTACCCCGGTGTTCCTGAAGAAATCAGCGAGAATACATCCAAGCGAAAATCGCAGGTACCGCTGACTGTCTCGATAAAAGCTGATAACCAACAATGAGCTATATCACTATGATTATCGGGGCTGGCTGGCGCCGATAGTGCGCGAAGGCTTCAAGTCGGCCGATTCAGTTGCGATTTTTCACTGCAGGGCAGGTATGGAATGAACAATAAGGGTGTCGGCAGTATGTGGCACAGATGGTGCGAGAACGCGGACAACTCGCCCGATTCAGTAGCCGTCGTTCATTGGAGGGCAGGTGAAACTCCGAGGCGTTGGACATGGGGCGAGTTGATCCGCACAGCGGAACTCTACTCCGCGGCCCTGACCAACAGTGGTATCGAAAAGGGCGATGTTTGTGCCATCATCGCCAGGCACAACTCCCTGATCTATCCGGTGTACCTGGGATGCGTATGCGCCGGTGCCATTCCGGCTATTCTCGCCTACCAGAATCCACGCCTGCATCCGGACAAGTTCCGTGAAGGGCTTGAGGGAATGGGCAAGCGTTCAGTGCTTGACTGGATTCTCACGGAACGGGCGCTCGAGGGCGTCCTGCAGCCTCTGCTGGGAAATGGACGGAGCACAATCAGGGGACTGCAGTTTCCCTTCGAGGGCAACGATTACCTGGAGGGGGTAGGACCCGAGGTCCCGCGCGGAGCGGTCTACGCCATGCGCGACTCGGACCCGTTGCTGTTGCAGCACTCTTCTGGAACCACTGGTTTGCAGAAGCCTGTACTCCTCTCTCATCGTGAGGTTCTCGATCACGTGACGCAGTATGGCAAGTTCCTGGCCGTGTCGAAGGCTGACAAGATCGTCAGCTGGCTGCCGCTGTATCACGACATGGGGCTGATTGCCGCGTTTCATCTGCCACTGGCACTCGGAATACCTACGATCCAGATAGACCCATTTGAATGGGTCCTCGCTCCCTCGTTGCTGCTGGAAGTCATGTCGATGGAGCGCGCGACAATGACCTGGCTGCCGAACTTCGCATTGAGCATGATGGCGGACAAGATCAACGAAGAGGACTTGGAGGGTGTGACTCTAGAGAGTTGCCGCATGGTCGTCAACTGTGCCGAACCGGTACGGTACCGCGACCAGGAGAAGTTCTTCCGCCGGTTTGCACCTCGAGGACTCAAGAGAGAAGCCCTATCTTCCTGTTATGCCATGGCGGAGACGACATTCGCGGTTACCCAGACGCCGCCCGGGCGCGAACCGACCTCGCTGGCGGTCGATCCACAGGCACTGTCCAAAGGAATCGCCAGCCCAGTGGCAGATCCGAGCGCAGGCAAGGTGTGCGTGGCGTCCGGCGAACTGATTCCGGGATGCCAGATCCGGATTGTTGACGACGAGTTTAACGATCTCGAGGAGGGGCGGGTTGGCGAGGTTCTGATCAAGACTCCGTGGATGTTTGATGGTTACCGGAACTACCCCGAGAAGACCGCGGCGGCCATTCGAGACGGGTGGTATTTGAGCGGCGATTATGCCTTCCGGGACGGAAACGACTTTTACATCATCGGACGGAAAAAGGATGTTGTGATTGTCGCCGGCAACAACATCTACCCGGAAGACGTCGAGGCGGTCGTGAATGATCTGCACGGGGTGATTCCGGGACGAGTTGTGGCCTTCGGGGAAGAGGATGTCGAATTTGGCAGCGAGCGCCTATCTGTTGTTGCCGAAACTCCTCTTACGGATGAAAGCGAACGTCGGCAGTTGCGCATAGCAATTCTCAAGGCCGGGATGGAAATCGAGGTCACCATCACCAACGTGTACCTGGTGCCCCCGCGGTTCCTGGTGAAGAGCTCGGCAGGAAAGCCGAGCCGAAGCGCCAACAAGGAAAGAGTGCGCCGGTTGAAAGAAGCTGACATGGCAATGCGGACGGGGGGGGATGCAGGATGATCTCGGACGAGTTAAGAACAGCGATCCTGGGCGCGCTCAAGCTTGATGACTGGGAGCTTACTGACTCTACCGTGGCGGCCGAAGTTCCGGGTTGGGACTCACTTAGCCACGTGAACGTAGTGTTGGCCGTGGAGAAGCACTTCGGCGTACGTTTTAGGAATGTTGAGGTTCTCAGACTGAAGTGCGTCGGCGATCTCCAGCGGCTGGTTGACTCCAAACTGGCCCAGCAGAAGTAAGTCGCTATCAGCTCGAATCGTTATTGCGGTGACCTATGGGACTAAGTTTTACCTCGCTGGAATTCGTTTTTTTCCTCGGCGTGTGTCTCGGCCTGCTCCACGCAAGTGGGAAGCTTTCGGTCCGGAGATCGCTGCTGATTATCTTCAGCTACTTGTTTTACTTGAGTTTCGGCGTGGGCGGCGTGATAGTCGTGACCTTGACGGCCCTCGTCGACTTCATCGTGGGTTGTCGGCTTGGAAGCACCATCAGCGAGGGGACTCGCCGGCGATGGCTGTACGCCGGCCTCGCGGTCAATCTTGGACCGCTGGTATTCTTGAAGTACTCCGGGTTTTTGGCCGAGATCATTGCGGCCCTGTTGCATCCCCTGGGGGTGCGCGTCTCGGTGCCGGTCAGTCCTGTATTCCCGATCATCGGCATGTCGTACTTTGCTTTTGCCGGCATGAGCTACATCTTCGACGTCTACTACGAGACAATGGAGCCGACACGGAACCTGTTGGAGTATGTCTGTTACCTGGTGTACTTTCCGAAGCTTATCGCTGGCCCTATCGTCAGGGCTGCGGATTTCCTGCCGCAGTTGAGCCGCGGCTTTCACATCACGGCCCAGGATTTGGAGATAGGGTGCGGATATCTTCTCGTCGGAGCGGTAAAGAAGCTGGTGATTGCTGACCAGTTGGCCAGCCATGTGAGTATGATCATGGCCGCGCCGCAGAACTATAGCGCATTCACGCTGCTGCAGGGGATGATCGGCTACACGGTGCAGATTTATGCCGATTTCTCGGGCTACTCGGACATGGCAATAGGGTGCGCACGGCTGATGGGCATTAAGTTTCCTCAGAATTTTCTCATGCCATACAGTTCCGTGAACATCGCGGAGTTCTGGCGACGCTGGCATGTGACGATGTCGAATTGGTTCAGGGACTATGTGTTTCTACCGCTGGAGTTCGGGAGCCGCGGTACACGAAATGCCAATGTCAGAGCATCCCGGAACATTTTCGTTACTATGCTTCTCTGTGGCCTCTGGCACGGAGCCAGTTGGAACTTCGTGCTGTGGGGAGGATTGCATGGTGTGGCCCTGGCGGTATACACGGTG
>JBGPJK010000114.1:0-12039 GCA_041485425.1 Terriglobia bacterium
AACGCCTCCATTGCGGCGATCGCGGCCGGGTTGTTCCAGGTGCTGGAGGCGGCGCCGGTCAGTCACAACGGGGCGCGCAGCGGCGCAAGGGAAAACGGCGAGGCTCAGGCAGCCTCGAACTGGAGGCGTGCGGCACGGAGTGACGCCTTGCGATGACCTACGACATCATCATCGACGGCAAGAACTATCGCCTGGAACTGCACCGCGTGGATGGACTCTGGCAATGCCGGCTGGGCGGGAAAGAAGTAGAGCTCGACGCGGTGCTGACCGGCCGCGACGTGCTTTCCCTGCTGATTGAAGGCAAGTCGTACGAGATCAAGCGGGAGCGCGGGGTTCACGATCTCCATTTCTGGGTGGGCAGCGCGCGTTACGCCGTCGAGGTGACTGACCCGCGATCCTTGCGCAGTCGCAAGGCCAGTGCGCCCGACGAACACGGCGCCAGGAAAGTGGTGGCGCCCATGCCGGGAAAGGTCGTGCGGGTGCTCGCCCAGGAGAAGGCCGAAGTGGAAGCGGGCCAGGGCGTGGTCGTGGTGGAAGCCATGAAAATGCAGAACGAGTTGAAATCGCCCAAGAAAGGTATCGTGCAGAAGGTCCTGGTGGCCGAGGGTGCCAACGTCAACTCCGGAGACGTGCTGGCCATTGTGGAGTGAACCGCCCTTAGGCGCCAGCTTTCAGCTCCAAGCCCGATCTTGGGCAACCAGCTTCACTTCGCCGTGCCGCTGCTATCAAGCACTCGCTCGGCCAGGTAGTTCTCCACCTTGGCCTGATCGCGGAGAACCTCGTAGTAAGCGGCTTTCAGAAGCTGCTCACGGCGGTCGCGGAGTTGCGCCCGGATAGCCTGCTGAACCCGGGGATCCGACAATTCACGCTGGCCCGCAGGTTCCCTGGCCATCAGCTTCACCACTCGGAAGCCGATCAACTGCTTGGTCATGGGGTTCACGATGGTAATGATCGGACTGTACTGGCCGGGCTTCAACTTGCCCACCGCGTCACGGGTGGTGGGATCGGTGTTTTTTAGTGCGGATTCGGGTGTAAAACCAAGGTCACCCCCGCTGCCCGCAGTTTCCGTGTCTTCGGAGTAGGTCATGGCGAGCGTGCCGAAATCATCGCCACTATCGAGACGATTCATGATCATCTGGATCTTCTTGCGTGCCTCGGCTTCGTTCTGCGCTTTATTCTGGGTGTGAACCTGAGGATTGGGAACGGGGGTAACGAGGATCTGTGCTAAATGGTACTGGGGCTCGATCAAGTTGAATTCCGACTTGTGCTCGTTGTAGTAGTTGGAAATGTCCTGATCAGAAATGTTGACCTTGGAAGTGACCTCTTTGTTCAACACCTTATCCACGGTGAGGGAGCGCCGGATATCGCGTTTGAAGTCATCCGCGGTGATCTTCTTTTCTTTGAGCCTGGCCTCAAATTGTTCCGTCGTGTAGGGTGACTTGATCTCGCTCAGCTTGCGCTCGACTTCCTCATCGGTGGCCAGCAATCCCAGCTTTGCGGCGCGGCGCATCAGGATCTCGTTATCGATCAGCTCACGCAAGATGCTGAGGCGCAGGCTGGTAGCCTGCTCGCCGGCCGGCTGCTGCTCGGAACCGGTGGTCTGGTTCTGGTAGTACTTCTCGACGTCAGTGCGATAGATCTTCTGACCATCGACGGTAGCCGCGACGTCGTCGCCAGCCTTCGTGGAACTACAACCGGCCAAGGTGGCCAGAACCAGAAGGGCAAAAAGCCCAACCACAAGTTGACGCAGTTGCGAAGTCGTTTTCAATCCATCCTCCCCCTGGAATCGATCCATGGGATGCTTGGCAACCCGGAGTCCTGGCACGGCGGCAATCATTTGCTCGGCTGCTGGGACTCGACCGGCGACGGCGCAGCCGCGGGATGAGTTGGGACGGGTACACCCGCCTGCTCCAAAGCACGATCGAAGACAGCACGAAGTTCGCCGATGGGAAGCGCCCCGTCCACTTGCTGCCCGTTGACAAACAACGTGGGAGTCGCGCTTACGCCCAGCAGTTCGCCTTCGTGCAGCGACGCCTTCACGGCGTCCTCATTCTGCGCTTTCATGCAGGACTGAAGCTGACTGACGTCCAGATTGTGTTTAGCCGCGTGCAGCAGCCCCAGCTTGTCGAGCGCGGCGAACTGGCCATCGCGGTTCTTCTCCGAGTTGATTTCTTTCTGGTTGCTGTGAATGTAGTCGGCAAATTCCCAATAGGCGTCGTTGTTCTGCGCGGCCAGGCAGTTGGCGTCCACTGCGGCATGGGAGGCCCAGGGGTGGAAGGGAAGGGGGAAATCCTTGTAGATGAAAGCCACGCGATCACCGTACTCCTTCAACATTTCCGGAAACAGGGTCTGGTGCATGCGGGAGCAGAAGGGACACTGGAAGTCGTCATAGTTCACGGCCACGACCTTGGCATCCTTGTTGCCACGCGTGGGACGCCCGGCGGTGTCAATCTTCTTCATCACCTCAGCGTAGGGATCTTTGCTGAGGTCGAGTTTGGTCATGTGGATCAGGGTCTTGCCATCTTTGGAAAGCAGGAAGTCGTACGTCTGCTTCTTGTCGCCACCATCCAGAGTAATGGTGATGGTGTCGTAATTGGAAAATTCGCTCGCTTTGAGCGGACTCATGGTGATCTTCACATTTGCCGGAATGCTGTAAAACGCGCGCACCTGGTTCTCGACGCGCCGCGCCACATCCGGCGGCGCCGACTGCGCAGAACACCCAAGACAAATCAGCAGAAGCACGAGGATAGAACGTCGGAAAAGCGTCACTAGAAACCGCCTGCACATTGAGGGTAAACACGAATTATCTCACAAGGAGCGCGGAACATGGGGACACCGGCGGTCTTTTCAGAACCGGTTGCTTAGCCCGATGGCTGCTGGTTTTTCTGCGACTTCACGTTTCGGATCTGAAGGCCGCTCAGAACGGCTCCCGCTACCAGGAAAGCGGCAGTGAGCCAAAAACCAGGCTGGAATCGCAGTCGTAACCGACCGTCCGACTGCCGTGCAGCCTCCGCGTACAGTTGGTTCTTCAGAAGCACGAGCGCCAGCGCTCCCACGGCACCCGCAACTGCCCCTCCCATCGTCCCTCTTCGGATACGAACCCAGGTAAGAGCCAGGCCCGAAACCGCGCAGACAGCTACCATCCAGGCCACCGGTTGAGGCGCGATACTTCTGTTCTGGGCCGGTCCAAACTTGGGGTGATGCAGGGTGGTCCCGGGCAACAGCTCAACTCCAGAAAAGCGGGTCACTTCCTGGTTGCCGCACGACACGCTGAAGAAAGAAAAGGCAAAACACAGCAAGGCCCCAGCGAACAAGAGAGGGGAGAGCTTCCGCGTACGGGCCATGCAGAGTTCTAGCGCCTGCGGCCTAATTTCTCCGCCGGCAGCAGCGTGTTCATCGATCCCGAGCGGAAGCCTTCCAGGTCGAGGGTCACGAACTTGAAGCCGAGCGCCTTGAAGATGCGGGCAAATTCCGCAGCCATTTCGGGGGTCATGGCCCGAGGCAGTTCTTCGCGGGCAATTTCGAGGCGGACCATCTCGCCATGATGGCGGACGCGGAACTGGCGGAAGCCGAGAGCGCGGAGAGCGTCTTCGCCCTGCTCGACCACACTGAGCGCCTCGCGCGTGACCGGGCGCCCATACTCGATACGCGAGGACAGGCAGGCGGAAGCAGGCTTGTCCCAGATACGCAGGCCGGCGGTTCGGGAGAGTTCTCGAATGTCCTGCTTCGTCAGACCAGCTTCAAGCAACGGCGAGGCAACCTGGTGCTGCTGAGCCGCAAGCTGGCCCGGACGAAAGTCGCCCTGGTCGTCCGCGTTCACGCCATAGGCAATCGCGCCGAATCCACGGGTGCGGCGAAACTCCTCCATTACCTCGAACAACTCGTCCTTACAGTGGAAGCAACGGTTGGCGTCGTTGCGGGCGTATTCGGGACGGTCGAGCTCGGTGGTGGTGATGACCTGCAGCGAAATGCCCTGCTCGCGAGCAAACGCGATTGCATCCGCCAGCTGAGCGCGGGCCAGGCTGGGGGAGTCGGCAATGACCGCAAGCATGTCGGTGCCCAGGACTTGATGGGCAGCCCAAGCCAGGAAAGCAGAATCCACTCCGCCGGAGTAGGCGACCAGCGTTCGGCCCAAGTCAAGGAGGCGAGCGTCGAGGGCGGCACGCTTGGCAACCAGATCAGCGGCAGGCATAGAGGTATCTTAATATGCCGTGAGCAATAACGCCGTCCCCACATGGCCCGTGCTCAGAACAGTTTTTCCTGCCGTTTCAGATTGCCGAACGCACCGATATTGGACAGGGCGAAGGTGAAGCGGAACTGGTTCTCGTTGCGCACCGAGCCCAGGGCGAAGCGGCGGTATTCCAGGCTCACGCCGCAGCAGTCCCAGTTGTAGGCCGTCTGCACGGCGGCATACTGCAGGAACCCGAGATTGGCATCGAAACCCACATTCGTCGCCGCGCTGAAGCCGCGCTTGTTGGGATGCCCGTAGCCGAAGAGCAGGCGGAACTGGTTGAAGCGCGGCGTGCTGGGACTGGCATTGGACACCAGGGTTTCGCCCTGCGCCCGCAGGTACGCATCGCCAGCCCCGATACTGAACTCGCCGATGCGGTAGTTCACCAGCACCGTGCTGTTGTTAATCAGGCCTTTCTTGAAGTCGTAATCCAGGTCCCACTCCGCGTCCGTGCGCTGGGTGGTCTGCACGCGGAGACGGGAGATGAGGGGAGAAAGATGGCGGGGGTCCGTCAGGAACGCCGTACCAGTGAAATCGGCAGTTGTGGTGAATACGTTACGGCGGCCGGGGACCAGTGCGCCCCCGAAGCTTGGATCGAGGAAGTATTTTTGCGCCAGTTCCCAGGTGATCACTTCGCGCACCTGGGGTCCGGCCTTGCACGGAGCCTCGGTGGGCTTGGTTTCGCGTTCCCAGGGGACGCGGCTGGGTGGCGGCTGTCCGCCGATGATCAGGGACGGCATTCCCGCCGGGCCACAATCCTCGGGCTGCGCTGAGCTGCGCTTCGCATACAGCCGGTTCACGATCGCATACTCGACTTCATGGGTGTCGCTGAGAATGTCGCGGGCGTCGAAGCGCAGAATGTCGGCAAAATTGTCCACGCCCGTCACATAGCGGTATTTGACGCGGGGTTCGATCACGTGCTTCCATTTGCGGCCCATGAACTCTCGATCGAAGACGCGGCCCAAGGCGGGGGGGCGTAGTTCGACCGATCCTTCCACCGTCCTGCGATTCACCGGATCATTCACCGCCACGCCCGCAGGGGACAATTCCTGGGTGTAGTAGGTCTCGCGTAGCGAGATTTCCGGACGAAGCGACCATCCCCGCCATAACAGCGGAACCGACAAACTGGGACTCAGGTCGAAGCGCCCCACCAGGGTTGCCGTACGGAACGGTGGCTGACTCTCGAAGGCCGGCTGGCTGCGAGCCAATCCTTCCCCGGCGGCATCGTAGGACCAATAAAACGGCGAGTGTCCAAGCTGCCGATCCACGCTCGATGACTCGAAGCCGGGGGCGTGAATGATGGTGATGACGTCGCCGGGGGTGGTGCTTTCAAAGTTCTGATAGCGCTCCGCCGCCGCATTGTACGAGAATCCGCGGGTGGTGTTGGACAGAAAGGCCTCTGACTTCACTTCTGAGTGGACCGCCTGGCTGAAAATCTCATTAAAGGCCAGGCGAAACACGAACGAACTGAGGTAATCGATATTGGCGACTCCGCGGAAGTTGTGACCAAAGTCGCCTTGGGCGTCTAAGCGGACATCTTCCCCGCCCTGGTCCACGTTTACGGGAACTGCTTTCCCGGTCGTCGGCTCTATTTGAGATTGTTCGATGCCGCGATCCAGCACGCCGAAGTAATTGAGATCCACAAACGATGTCTCGCTCGGCTCAGCACGAAATTCGCCGCGCTGCGACCAACCGCGGCTGGAGAAATACTCGGCGCCGAGGCGGGCATCCATGCTGGGATTGATGGCCCAGTACACCGATTCGCCCAGGATCGTGCCCTTCTGGGAAGATTGCCCGATGCTCGGGATGAGGAAGCCGGACTGCCGTTCCGACCGCTCCACCGGGTGGGTGGCAAACGGAAAATACACGATCGGAACTCCGTGGATGCGGAAGGTGCTGCGGAAGATTTTGGCGTTGCCGCCGACATCGACCACCACCTTGTGGGCCTTAAATTCCCACTTGGGATGGGGAAGTTCGCAGCTTGTAACCGTGCCGTCGTACACCGTGTAGTGGTCGGGACCGGCCTTCACCACCTCTTTGCCGGTAAACGAAAAGGGGTTCGAAGAGGTCAGGATGAGCCGCGTCCCGCGGGCCCGCACGCCGACGGTGCCCACTACGTTTTCGAATTTTCCAGTCTCCGCGCGAAGGTTGTAAGTGCCGTGAGTGGCTTCAATGTGCTCATCGTTGGGACCGCCGTCAAGGACGGCATGACCGTCGGCGGTCGCGTCGCCGGTCTGCGAGTCATAGGTGACCTCATCCGCGTAAAGGATGTAGGTCCGGTAGTGGATTTCGGCTTGGCCCCGCAATTTGAACACCGCACCGTCTTTTTCCTGCTCCCGGGCACGCATCGTGACCTCTTCGCCCTTGACTGCGGAGGGAGCGTCGGGCGGGAAGTGTGGCGCGCTGGGCTGTTCGGACGAAGCAAGCAACTGGCTGGTAACTAAGGGGGGCGCGAGTAACAGATGACAAACCAACGTCGCCGTGATAAGGAATCGTGTGCGGGAATTCATCGGAAGCGCACGAACGCCCCAGTGGAAGATCCACGCTGGGGTATCGTGAAGTTAGCACGGCGCTGGCCCGAGAGGCAAAGCGCAACTCCTTCCGATCGCCGCATTACGTTTAGCTCTGGCCTCACTCTCGAAAGACCGGCCCATGTCCTGCCCGCTGTGCGGCGAGGTCTGCCGCTGCGCCCCGGAAACTCGTCCGGCCCAAACTCGGTCCAGCATGCGATCCAGATTTGAACCCGATACCGAAGCCAGCGTGACGGCACGCCCGGCGGCGGTGGTGATTGATGCGCAGACCTGCGATACCAACCAACCGCAGTTTGCTGCCAGCCTGGAGAAGCTGCCTGCGGGCGCTGAGCGGCGGCGGTTTGTGGTGGAGGAAGCGGAACCGCGAACAGAATTTGGATCGACGGACAGTAGCAACGCCCTGGAAGCCAAAGTTGCCAGCGACGAGACCCTGCTCGGACAGCTGGCGGGACGCCGGCCCTACGAACCCGTTGATCCGGCCGGAGCGACTGAGAATCAAGATCGGGCAAGGACTCCAGCGCAAGCCGATCTGCTCCAGCAACCGGATACGTCATGGCGGCAGGAGGTGGTGGCCCGGGTGAAAAACTATCGGGGGCGAAGGCGTCCGCGCGCTCCGCGTTATCCATCGTTGCGGCTGCAGTTTGAGGCGAGCGAGCCAGCCTGGGTAAGAAAGGCTCCGGTTGAGACACCCACACCCTCGAGAGCGATACGGCAAGCCGTGGCGGTAGAAAGTGCGCCGCCTGAACCCACCACCCCGGAAGTGAAGCTGGCCGAACCGATGGCTGATGCCGCCCCGGTAGCCCCAGAGAGCGCCAAGATCATCGAATTCCCCCGCTCGGCGAACGCCCCGCCCAAGCCACTGGAAGAACTGGCCGAACCCGTGCTCGACCGGCCGCGAATTCTGGAGGTTCCGGAGGTCGCGCCTCCGCCGCCGGCGCTGGGTGGCATTTTGATCGAGCCGGCGGAGCGAGCCGCCAATGAAAAACGGCCGGGTTTCGAAATTCCGCTAAAGTCGGCTCCCCTGTCGCGGCGCGTGCTCGCGGGGGCAATCGACACCGTGCTTGTCCTGTCGGCATTCACCGGTTTTGCCTACATCTTTGTAAGGATGGCAGCGGCAATGCCGCCACTGCAGCAAGCTGGCGGGGCGTCAGTCATGCTGGCGGGACTGTTCTGGGTGGCTTACCAGTACCTGATGCTGGTATATGCGGGCACAACCCCAGGCTTGAAGATTGCAAAGCTGCAGTTGAGCCGCTTTGACGGTAGCCCGGCAGCCCGATCTCTCCGGCGCTGGCGGGTCCTGGGATCCGTGCTGTCCGCAGTCTCCCTCGGGTTGGGATACGCCTGGTGCTTCCTCGATGAAGATGGGTTGTGCTGGCACGATCGCATCACCAGGACGTATATGGCGCCGCGACTGACCAACCCTGATTCACAAGCCTGAGCTGCACGGCTCCGGCGGACGGGATCAAAACCAGGGGGCGAGATCAGCCCCCCGGCCCATTCCAAGACTGTCTACGATTTTTTCTTTTGGGCGTCAGACGCCTGGCATAGGAAGCGCCCCACCTCGTCGCTGTAAGGCTTCTTGAACGTGGATGGCCAGTTGCCCCGATCAGCGTAGAGCTGGCCCAGGCTCTTGGCGATGGCGGGAGCGCCACCGGTGAAGGCCTCGATCAACGTTTGCCACCGTTGAGCAAGCGCCTGACCGTTCTTGCTGGCAGGGTCGTCGCCCCGCACGATCGCCGCTTCTGCGTCTTTAACCAGGTCCGCCCAGTCGCGTTCCGCTTTGGCTTGCAACCCGGGCGACCAACGCTTGCCCAGTTCCGCGAGCTGCTCGGCGGTGTAATACGTCTTCATCCAGTCGGTGTTGTTTTGCATTTGGATCACCTCGATGATTTTCCGGAATACTTCCCAATCGGAATTGGTGTCGAGCTGTGCTTGCCTGGACAGCCGACCGCAGCCCTGCCTGCATGTTTCGTGCATGGCCAACGTTTGTTCGGCCCTCTCGATTGCCTTGATGGCAAGAGCGAGACGTTCGCGCTTCTCGCTGATGATCGCGCGCTGCAAGCCAAGAGCTGTCCTCAGGTCGATATCTTTCCGATTGAGCAGGTCCCGGATTTGCTTGAGGGGGAAGCCGATGAACTTGAGCGCGACTACCTGCTCCAGGCGCACCAGGTCGCGTTCGGTGTACAGCCGGTATCCGGCAGACGTGCGGCCGCTCGGCTTCAGCAGGCCGAGACGGTCATAGTGATGCAGTGTCCGGACAGTGACGCTGGCCAGCTCGGCAAATTCCCGTGCCTGGTACGTGCGCTCCACCGGACTTCTCCTCATCGCAGTTGTACAGTCTGACGTAACGTCAGGGTCAAGAATATTTTATGGGGCGGATTTCAGAATGAAAGAACTGTCAGGCCAGGTGGAACCTACTCGCCGCGCTTCATAGCCTCGATCAACTGGAAGAGCTGACTGCGGTCCACTACCTCCACGAAGGGTTTGCCCTGGGTCTTGTTGCTGACCACGTAGATGGTGGGAGTGTGCTCGATGCCGACGCGCTGGCCGAGATCACGATCGGCGGTGACTGCGGCCGCCAGTTTCCCCTGGGGATCGACCACGAAGGGCAAGTCGACTTTGTGTTCCTGCGCGAACTTCTCGGCAAAACTGCGCAGACTCTGCGGAGTGACTTCCGGTTGGTGCTCAAACATGTAGTCGCGGAAGTCATTGCCCAGTTGCCTGGAACGCGTGTCGAAATAGCGGGCGATCACCGCCGCGTCGAATGACCAGGTGTGGAAGGGCAAAGGAAAGTCGTGACGAACCACCGGAATTTTGTAGGCCTTGGCGGCTTGCTCCACCAGGGGAGCGGCACGGCGGCAATCGGGACACTGCAGATCCTCGAAGACCACGATGGCCACTTGCGCGCCTTTGGGCGGCTTGAGCGCGGAGTTGGCGTCCTGGGCCGAAGCCAGCGATGCGAGCACAAGGATCACGACGGCGAGCAGAATGCGGTTCTTGTTCATCATCATGTTTGGATGCGGGAAGTCGGGCTTTTTGCCCTCGATCTGTTGATCTATGGTAACCGAAGCGGGAGCAGAGTGTCAGGGGAAGCCAGTAACCAGTACCGAGTACCGGGAAAAACGGCTCACAACAGCGTCAACTGACGACGCTCCAGGGCGAGCAGTTTTTCTTTGATAGGCAGGCCGCCGCCGTACCCGGTCAGTTTGCCATTGCTGCCAATAACGCGATGGCACGGAATCACGATGGCAATGGGGTTCGCGCCATTGGCCAGGCCGACTGCGCGCGAAGCTTTGGGGTTCCCGATCCGCCGCGCCAGTTCCCCATAGGAGATGGTCTCACCATACGGAATGTCGCAGAGGAGGCGCCAGACCTCGAGCTGAAACGGCGTGCCTTGGGGCGCCAGCGGCAAATCGAAAACCTCCAGCGCTCCCGCGAAATATGCGCGAAGTTGGCGGATAGCCTCCCGGAGCGGGGCGTGGTCTTCCCGCCAGGCCGGATCCGGCCGCACCGCACGATTCCCCTTTACAAACTCGATCTGCCGCAGGCCAGTATCGTCAGCGGCCAGCAGCAACTGCCCGAGCGGGCTATCGATCTGGGTGTAAGACGGGGTGTTCATGCTTGGGATTTTCTCATGTTATGCGATCTGCTTTACGGAGGCGAGCAGGGTCTCGATGTCCTCCGGCGAGTTGTAGAAGTGACACGACACGCGGACACCACCGACCTGAGAGGTGTAGCGCACCGACACCAGGATTTTCTTCTCCAGCAGGCGGTTCATGAGTTTGACATTGTCTTCCGCAGAGCCGACGGAAAAAGTCACAATGCCGGATCGGTTTTCGCGAGCGCGGGGTGTCGCCACCGTAACCGGCAGCCGGTCGAGTCCGGCGAGGAGTTGCTCGGTGAGAGCGTAGATGTGATCGGCAATATCCTTCTGGCCGAGAGTGTTCATGAAGTTGAGCGAGGCAGCGAGGCCCACAGCGCCTGGATAATTTGCCGTGCCGCCAGTTTCGTAGCGGCGGGCGGTGCATACGAAGTCGTAGTCCTGCACCGGGGTGGTGGCGGGCGTCTGAAAGTATTCGCCCCAACCGCCAGGAGGATCTTGAATGGACAGATAGCCTGTGAGGGGTGGTCGGAGTTTCGGCAGCACGTCACGGCGCAGGTAGAGAAAGCCGCAGCCGAAGGGCGAATTCAGCCATTTGTGCCCGCCACAAACCATGATGTCCACCGGAGTTTGGCGGACATCCAGCGGGATGGCGCCGAGTTGCTGGATGGCATCCACTAACAGCCAGACGCCCCGTTCCGCGCAGAGGCGGCTAAGCCCCGCCAGGTCGAGACGATAGCCGTTCGTCCACTGCACGGAGCTGACCGCCACAACTCGGGTGCGCGACGTGAGGCGATCGGCAAAATCCTCGACGCGAACCTCCCCATTGCGATTGGGAACCACGTCAATCTCGATGCCCTCTTTTTTCTTTTGTACCCACGGGACAGCAACCTCGAGAAATTCGAGGTCCGAAAGCAGGACGCGGTCGCCGGGCTCCAGCGGAATCGATTGCGCTGCCAGCGTGAGTCCATGGGTGGTGCTCTCGACCAGGGCGATTTCGTCTTCATGCGCATTGACCAGGCAAGCAGCGGCGGGGCGAGCCGCGGCTCGCATTTCGTCCATGAAGATATGGTGCGCCGTAGAGGATTCCAGTGGGCACACCAGGGTGAGGTCGAGAAACTTCTCGATGGCTTCGACCGCAGGCCGAGGCGCTAGCGACACGCAGGCGGCATCCAGGAAAACCTTGCCGTGGAGACCGGGAAAGTGTTGGCGGGCGTTGAGCATGGACCTTGTTTTTACCACAGAGATCCCGAGTTTCTATCACAGAGCCACGGAGACACAGAGAAAAACCAGGCGAATTCTAAAGGAAACTCCCGATACTTCCTTGCGCCAATTGGGATTCCGTGACTCTGTGGTGAGAGTCATCGGAGTGCGGTGGCTTGTTCGCGGCGCCGGCCCTGGATCTCAATGTAGACATTCACCAGAGATACCGCTGCGGGTGTGACCCCGGGGATGCGGGAGGCGTGGCCCAGGGTGCGGGGCCTTACTTTGATCAACTTTTCCTGCATCTCGCGCGAGAGGCCGCTGACGGTGCCATAGTCAAACCACTCCGGAATCGTGCGCTGCTCGGCCTTCTTCAGGCGCTCGATGGCACGCTGCTGCTGCAGCAGATAGCCTTCGTACTTGATTTCAGTTTCGACCGACTTGAGTTCGTTGCGGATTTCGGAAGAAATGAA
>JBGPJK010000115.1:0-11996 GCA_041485425.1 Terriglobia bacterium
CGTGCTCGCTTCGCCGCAGGCGTCGATCATGAAAGCGCTCGTCGAGGGCTTCATGAGCCACCAGCCGGTCGCGTATGTGCTATTCGGCGCAGGGGCGATGGTCGCCCTCATCATGGAGATGCTGGGACAGCCTTCGCTGATCTTTGCACTGGGAATGTACTTGCCACTCGAGTTGAACACGCCGGCGCTGGTGGGAGGCTTCCTCTCGCACTGGCTCAACCGGCGCTCCGAGCGTACTGGCGGCCAACGCGGGAAGACGATTCGCGAACGCGGCGTAATCATCGCCTCGGGCCTCATGGCGGGAGGCGCGCTCGGCGGAGTCCTGGGCGCTGCACTGCGCCTGATCCCGGGGTATCGCGAAGATCTGATCAAGACACCTTTCTACTCCTACGATCCAGTGTCGCAAACCGTTTCCGCGCTGCTGTTTGTCGGCCTCTGCCTGTACGTGTGGTTCGGTTCGCTAAAGAAAGAAAAGGAGCTCTGATGGACCAGGTAGGAAAATTCGTGGCCGACGGAGTTCTCGGTATCGACACCCTCTGGGGCGGCGACGTTATGTGTCCCTCGGGGACGGGGCGGTTCATTGCGGACTCATGGTTCTCGAATGAGTCTCTACCCGGCGCCTACACCACTGCCGCGGCAGCCCGGGTGCGAGAAAGCGGTGGTGTCTCGGGCAAGAGTATTGATCGCGAGGCGGTGATGGAGTATCTGCGCCAGGTGAACCTGCCGGCAGCAATCGCCGGGATTCGCGGAGAAGCAGGGAATCTGGGGAGACTGCGCAGTCAGTATCTGATGGGCCTAGCGGATTGTCTGCACACCATGTGGGACCTCGCCCTGGAGGTCCTGGGCAAAGGCGATGCGGTGCCCTACGCCCGATGTGTGGAAGCCTCGACCGGCCGGCCGCCGGAACCCTCCAGGCCGCAAGCCAAACGGGAGCGGGTTGCGGCGTTGCTGGGCCGTGCCGGCTACTCCTCGTCGGCGGCTGGCGGGCTCTTGGGCGCTGTGGATGCATGGCGCCGGGACCGCGTGGTTCCCATGGCCTCGGTGCGTGCCCTGGGCGCGGCCGTGATCGCTTACTTTGATCAACTCAGTGCAGCCAACTTGTTGCCGTTCCTGCCCCAGGAACTCTCCTTGGTTCCGCGGGCGAACATTGAGTTCCTTCCCATCAAGGACGCCTGGTTTTCCGGCTCGATGAACTACATCGGGCGGGCGCGGAAGCCGGACGGCAGCCCAAAGTATGAAGCGACGTACGAGATTAACGCATCGTTGCAGATGTCCTTTCCGGAGTTTGAGCACCTCGTCAGCCATGAGGTGGTGCCGGGACACGTCACCACATTTGCCTATCTTCAGGACTTGTATATCCGTGGGCGGGCGGGCTTCGAAGCAACAGTATTGACCATGAACACTCGCGCGGCCACGCTTTTCGAAGGCATTGCCAACAACGCGATTCTCATGGCCCATGGGGTAACGGAACTCGAGCAATTGCCCGACGAGGACTTACAGATCGGCGTCCTGCTCGCCCTCTTGCAGGATGACGCCAAGAACCAGTCTTCCTACATGACCTGGGGCGAAGGCCGGCAGCGCGAAGAGGTGGCGGCCATTCTACGGCGTGATTTTCTGGTCACCGAAGAGCGTGCTGACAAACTCTCCGGTGCCTGGGGGCGGCATCCTCTGCTCGGTCGCATGTACCTCCCGGCCTACCGCTCCGGCACGGAAAGGATCGCTGAGCTGCGGCGGATCTATCCCGCGGATCGGGTACTCCCGGCCATTTACGGCTGCTTTGGATTGGTCGATATCCGAACGGTCGACGACGTACTCAAGAGCGGGCAGGCTCCATAAGCCACTCACGCAGAGCACGGTTGCACCTGGCAAGGCATCGTCCCTCCGGGTGCCACAACGAACAAAGCTAGACTCGGTTGGAACTGGGGCGCGGAAGTCTGCTTCGGAACGGATGTCCTGCCAGGTGCCAGGGTCTTTGCTTTACGGGTCGTACACGGAACTACCAAACCCGCCTTTGCGTGCGCCTTCCTGCATGTCCTCAAGCTTCTTCTTCTGCTCGTCCAGTTGCCTTTGCATCTGTTGTACCTGCTTCTGTTTCTCCAACTGGGACTGGTTGTACTGGACACCGTTGGTATAGCGATTCGCTTCTACAAAATGGATCGAGGCATTGAGCTTGTCGATCTGGCCCTGCATGGCTGCGATCGCATTCTTTTGCGCCTGAATCGCTGCCTTCCACTGTTCGCCGGACTGTGTGACGACGGAGGAGGCCGGGACGGAAGAATCTTCTTGGTGGTCGTCGTTGTTGCTGGCAACACTGTCTTTGCTGGAAGTACTTTCCGACCAGTCCGGATGTTCAGGGATGTCTTCGTCGGTAATGACTTTGTGGGCGGGAGGCGCGTCCTTCTTAACTTTGTCCTTGGCCTGTTGCTTCTGCCGCTGCTCGCGGGCCACGTCCCCCAGCGATTGGCCGTAGCCGGTCGCGACCACCAGCAAGAGCAAACCGGTCAGAAGAATGGCTATTTTGTACGCTTGGCGCATGCGGCGGCCTTTCGTGGCAAGCTCTGGGGGATTACTGGAAATGCTATAGCCAAAGGCTTGGCGCCGCGACGTTACCTTGGTGCAAGCCCCGATTGACCCTCCGGTAGCAAAACCCGCCTTGGCCGTTTCCCCAGAACGCCCTGCCAGCTCAGACGGAAACCCAGTTCCGCCGCTCCAGGATGGTCGGCGGCTCATAGGTTTGTCCCGCAGCCAGCCGGCGCTCTTCGCGTCGTGTGGTCCACAGCAGCGCCGGCCCCAGCAAGTTTGCCGTCAGGCGCGCGGCCAGGCCGAACTCCTTCTCCACATCCCGGCGCAACCCATGGATTTGTTCGCTCACCGATCGGTTGATCTTTCTGAACTCCCGTTCCATCACCCAAAGCGCGGCATTGTAGCCGCTTCTCAGTTTTGTCATTTCCCGGGCGAAGCGTTCCCGCACCCGCGGGTCGGGGTAATCCTTGTACCGCTTCCAGCCCTGCAGCATCGTCCGGCAGATGCGATACACGCTGGGTCCGTTGCGCTCGAAATCGCGCTGGAACGCCCAGTCCAGGAACCGCTTGGAGTCGTCGCGCGAAATCGCGGCATGACGGAAGTTAAACTTGAATTGCCCATGCACATCGGCCAAGTCAATTCCTTCCAGCATCCGCCCTTGTTCGGACATCTCCTGGTACAGCGGTGTGCCTGGCACCGGCGTATACAGCATGAACTGATGGAAGTCGGTTTGGTGGCCAACCGCATACTCGATCTCTTCCGCGATATTGTCGCCGGTGTGGTGTTCCAACCCGACGATGGTCGATCCCAGCACCCGGATTCCGTGCTCGCGTAGTTCCCGCGTCAGTTGCAGGGTGTCGGCCCCTTGCAGCTTGCTATAACTGGAGCGCGGAGATTCCAACCCCATCCATAGCCAGGAGATCCCCAGTTCCACCAGTTCCTGCATGGTGTATTTACGAACCGCGTTGGCGGAAGCAAACACGGAAAGGGCCCAGCTCTTATCCGCCTCTTTCATGCGCTCCAGTAATCGCATGGCGCGCTGGCGGTGCAACAGGAAATTTTCGTCCATCATGAAAAACGTGTGCGCCCCGATCTCCGCCTCCACACGGCTCATGACTTCGAAGAGTTCATCCCCGGTTTCGTAGAAATTGACAAACTTTCCCTTGCCCCCGAAAAACGCCGACGTGGTGCAAAAGTTGCACCCCATGGGACAGCCCACGGAAGGAATGATGGTGGCGGCGGTCGATCCGGGTCCCTCCGGCAGACGCACTCCCATCATCCGCGAGTGCAGGGCGGAAACAATGGCGGGATGGCGGATGGGGGCGTGCTCGTCTTCGCCCAGGTAGCGCCGCATCCACGCAATGCCCTCGCCGCGCACGATGTGGTCGGTATCAATCATGGTCTCCAGCCCGGGAACCGCGGCCACGTGCCCGCCCACCACGATGACCGACCCCGGCGAGAGTTGCCGTACCATGCGGCACATCTCCCGCACCTTGCCCACGTTCACAATGATGGAAGAAATGCCCACCACGTCGTACTGCTGGGTAGTCAGTTCGCGCGCGAAGTCTTCGCGCGTCGGGAAGTCCAGCAGCGTACAAGGCGCGGAAATATTGGCCTGTATGAGCATGATGCCCCAGGAACGATGAAACATCCGCAGCGAGAAGCCCCCTTGCGCCCGCGTCACCTGGTTGTGATAAAGCTCCATCGGATTGATGGCGCGGCTGCCAAATTCATCATCCTGCGCGTACGGTCCAAAAACCGAAGTCAGTAGCACCCGGGCCCGGTTCCCCTTGGGATGGATTTCCATTGGTCGCGGTCCTCCACCTCAAACCTTAAAGACCGCGGGAGCCCCTTGGATGTGACGGAGAAGAGAAATTACAAAAGAATTACACACCCGCAAAGCCACCCGGCGCCATCCCCTCTCGAAATGACCCTTCGCCGGCCAGCCTGTGACTAAAGTGCGGCATTTTACTCTTGGAAAGGCGTATTCAGATCACCGTCCTCGTGTTAGTATTCCGCGCGCAAGCGAGCTTTTCCCGCTGGGGATCACCTGAGTTCTGGGGCCATTGGCCGCTGAACCACGAAATCAACCGGAAGGCTTCCGGAGAAGGTGGCCTGTCATGGCCAAAGACATCGTATTCCTGTTTGATGTGGACAACACCTTGCTCGACAACGATCACGTATCGGCCGACCTCAAGAATCACCTCAACCGCGTAGTTGGGCCGGACCGGCAGCAGCGTTACTGGGCCGTCTTTGAAGAGCTCCGCTCCGAGTTGGGGTACGCGGATTATCTCGGCGCTTTGCAGCGCTACCGCAAGGAGTATCCCCGCGACCCGCATCTGCTCGCCGTTTCCTATTTCCTGGTCGATTACCCCTTCGCCAACCGCCTGTTCCCTAACTCCCTCGATGCCGTCGAGCACGTTCGCCAATGGGGCAAGCCCGCGATTTTGTCCGACGGCGACGTCGTGTTTCAGCCCCGCAAGATCAAACGCTCGGGGTTGTTCGATGCCATGGAAGGGGCCGTCCTGATTTACGTTCACAAGGAGCATGAATTGGACGACGTCGAGCAGCGTTACCCCGCGGACCATTATTTCTTGATCGATGACAAGGTGCGCATCCTCACCGCCGTCAAGAAATCCTGGGGCAGCCGCGTTACCACTGTGTTTGTGCGACAGGGGCACTACGCGATGGACAAAGCCGCCCTGGCCAGCTATCCACCTGCCGACCTGACCATTGAACGCATTGGAGAACTGGCCAACCGCGACTTGGGATCGCTCGCCGGCGCATCCGGCGCAGCTTCCGAAATGAAACGCAGCGGAACCGCTTGATAAAGCGGAAGCCAGTCTCTCAAACTCTGCCTCAGCGCAAGTCATGACGTGATTCTTCCCGGCGCTCGCAGAGGAGTTGCTCCGTTCAGCAATATCTTTCAGAGAGAGGAATTCTCAAAGAGACAAGAATTCGTTAGACTTGTTACCAGGGACTCGGTTCATTATCGTGCTGACTGGAATACTGCTGTTATCGGCGCTGGCTGGGTTGATAAGCTGCACCGGGTTCCTTGTGCTGCTGGCGGTAGCGGCCGTTCGTTTCCGCCGCCGTCCGCGTCCCCTGGCTTGCACTTCTGGCCTGCCGCCCGTTTCTTTGCTCAAACCTCTGTGCGGCCCGGAACCCGGTCTTGAGACCAATCTCGCAAGCTTTTTCGCTCAGGATTACCCGAGTTTTGAGATTATTTTCGGCACCCGCAACAGCCATGATCCAGCTCTGCAGGTGGTTCGTGCCGTCCACAAGCGTTACCCGCAAGTCCCCGTAAAATTCGTGTTCTCCGGCGAACCCGACCGGCCCAACGCGAAAGTGTGCTCGCTGCAGAAGATGTGCGCCCAGGCTTCCAGCGACTACCTGGTGATCAGTGACAGCGATGTACGCGTGGCGCCCGACTATCTGCGGAAAGTGATTGCTCCGCTGCTCGATCCCAAGGTGGGTTTGGTGACTTGCCTCTATCGCGGTGTGCCCACCGGCGGCATCTGGTCGCGGCTGGAAGCCTTGGGCATGTCAGTGGAAATGACCGCTGGGGTCATGGTCGCGGACTTGTTGGAAGGAATGAGGTTCGCCCTGGGGCCATCGATGGCCACGCGCCGTGACGTCCTGGAGGCCATCGGGGGCTTTGAAATCCTGGCCGACTACTGCGCGGACGACTACGTCCTGGGCCATCGGATTTACCAATCCGGGCGCCGCGTGGTGCTTTCCGAGCACGTGATTGATCATGTCGTAAACAACCGCTCCTTCCTGCCCTCCATCCTGCATCAGCTGCGTTGGATGAAGAGCACCCGCTTTTCGCGGCCCAGGGGCCACATCGGAACCGGTTTGACCTTCGCCATGCCCTGCGGTCTTCTGGGGATGGTAGCTGGATTTACCGCAGGCTATCCTGGCTTGGGGCTGGCATTGTTGGCCTGGGCGGTGCTGAACCGCATGGTCATGTCGGTAGCTGTGGGTTGGGGAGTGGTCCGTGATCCGCGCTCGCTCCGCGACTGCTGGCTGTATCCGGTGCGTGACCTGATGGGTTTTTTCTTATGGTGCGGCAGCTTTCTGGGCAGCAGTATCGTCTGGCGCGCGGATCGTTACCGGCTTGAGTATGGCGGCAAGATGGTGCGCATCGGAAGCGCTCCAGCCCAGGCGGCGCCCTTGGAACAGCCGGCCTCAGCGACGGTTGCCATAGACAATCTTGCCTGAACTTTCCGCCACCACGAATTTCTCGCCCCCTAGCAGCGCGTCAACCCGCGCCTTCTGGTAGGAAGGCACGAACAGGAAGACTCGCGTCTCTGACTTCCAGGCACGCAGCAAGTCAGCATCGTCCCAATAGATTCTTGGCGCATCCGGATAGGTCGAGCCAAACCACATGGATGTGGTCCGGCCGTTGACCAGTTCAATCGGACGCCGCAGATAAAACAGCAGCGAGGATCCGAAGGCTTGGTCCCCGTAGATTGCTACCTCGTCTCCCGGCCGAGCCTCTTGCGCGATGCGCTCCGCCAGGTTCTTCGACGAGAGATAGGGCGTAAACCGTCCCAGGGCAATCTGTGCGGCGATCAGGAACAGGCCCATCGCCAGGGCCGTCATCCAGGTGCCCACGAAGTGTTTGCGGCGCGCCCGCAGCCATAAGGTGATCGCCGGGCCCATGATCAACGCAAAGCTCGCTAACGCCGCGGGCAACCGCAGCGCGGCAAAGGACTCTCCCGTCAGGTCCAGAACGTGCGACATCGACAGCGTGTCTTCCGACAGACTGTGTTTGGCCAGCACCGTACTGATATCGGGAACAAACGGCAGATTCCGCGAGGACCAAAGTCCGGCAACCAACATGCCTCCCGCGGCAATGGAAACTAGTGCAGTCAATGCCGCGCTGGAAACCAGCCAGGCGCCCCTGCCGGAAACCTCTTCCCCCGCAATCGCCGCCGCCAGCAAAAGAATAATGGGCAGGTAGGCGGGCAGCGTGTAGTACTCCTGGTTGGTGGAGAAGGCGAAGAATGTCAGCACCACCCCCGCCCAGATCCAGCACACCAGCCGCGTCCGTGCGCCCAAGCCCACCTCGCCACCATGGCTCCGGACCGAGCCAAGATCGCGGCGGACGTTCCGGAAAGCCAGCGGCAGGTACACGCTCCAGGGAAACAGCCACACCAGATGCAGGCTCCAGTACAGAGCAGCAGGGACCTTGCTGTAATCCTTGGGATAGCGCTCACCCAGAAAACGCAGAAAATGCTCGTTGACGAAGTAGAACCAGAAGAAGTGCGCATTGCGGAGACCCGCTAGCAGGTGCCACGGAGCTGCGATCAGAAAAAATAACAAGAGCCCCGTCGCCAGGTGGAACTCCCGCCATCGGCGCCAATCGCCCGTCACGAGCACATACACCACCGCAGTAGCGCCAACGAATACCAGTGCGACCAGTCCTTTGGTCAGTACCGCCAATGCCAGGCACGCATAGCCGGCATACCACTGCCAGGCACGGCTGGGACGCTCCAGCGCGCCCAGAAAAAAGTAGAAGCAGGCCGCGATCAGCAGGCTCAGAATGGCTTCGGGAATCAGCACGCGAGTGAATAAGTAGTAGCCCGCTGCCGTTGCCGCAAACAGTCCTGCATAAACTCCGGCTCGACTTCCAAACGCTTGCCGCGCCCAGTTCGCGGCCAACACCACCAGCAGAAACATGGCCACGATCGTGGGGAAGCGGGCCGCGAACTCATCGACCCCGAAAATGCGGTAGCTGAATGCCACCATCCAGTACAGCAGCGGAGCTTTTTCCAGATAACGAACTCCGTTCACGTGCAGCGTGACGTAGTCGCCGCTGACCAGCATCTCGCGAGCCGCTTCTGCGTGGGTGGAGTCGGCATCGTCCTGCAAAGCCGGCGAGAAAGCCGAGCCCAGGTAGACCACCGCGAACAGAACAAACACAGCCAGCCATGCCGGCCATGCCACCACCGTCGTGTCCACGGATCTGTGCGGGAGAGTCTCGGCGAGGGCCTGGGATGATGAAGTTGTCTGCATTCCTTCTGCGTATTCGTGAGTCGCGTCAGTGTCGGACGATGTAAACCAACGGTAAAGCTAAATGACCAGCTTCGCAATCGGAATCTGTTTCAGCTCGATTTGACGCGAAGTGGCGGCGCTCGACGCCCCGGTTCCCGACGCTCTCGCGGCCAGTATGGCGCCGGCAGCAGAACAGAGTGATTCCCCCCAACGGTTCAGGGACCCTTCTGTGCACTACTGGATCAGGAAGATTTGGCGCCACCCCCCGACTTGGCGCCAACCGGTTCCAGCCACTCGTCGTTCGACTGATGTTTCTTGGCATAGAAGCTATCAGCTATCTCATAATGGCCGTTCGGGGTAGTTGGTGTAATCGCCTGTGGGTGTTGAAAAAGTCGCTTTTCCCTCAAAACAGCCAAAATTGGGGGATGGAAAATGTCCAGGCGACCCGAGAAAGTCGTTTATAGGGCGTCCTGACGCGATTTATTTCTACGAATTTCTCGGGAGGGAGTTTTTCAACACCCACGCCTGATTACAACAGTTAGCAGTTGGAGCATAATGCGAGGGGGAATTGGCCTTGCTTCCTCGAATAGAACACCCGCGTTTGGCCTTCATGTTGGGGGTCGCCGGAGCACTCAGTTTCTGGCTGCCCGACGTGGTGATTCATCTTGTCGCCCGAGGGGGTTTTGATTTCCCACACGTATGGGCGATTACGCTCGTTTCGCCGACCACATTCCTGATTGCGTACCTGAGCTTGAGACGGATTGCTGCTCACCGAGACTATAGGAGACTTGGTGTTGCCATGATGCTGGGTGTTTGGTTTTTGGGCGGGCCATTCATCATAGTCATATCAGCCGCAACTGGCGGGTTCTCTGGCCCAACCCGCGTTGACGAGTTGATCAGATTTCTACTGTTTTCATGGTTCCCACCGCTCACTTGGATCATGGCAACCTACGATGGCAGTTTGGGGGCCTTGATCATTGTGACGTGTTGTTCGCTACTGTTCTGGGGTGTTCGGAGATTCCGCTCGCACGCGACCGCGTAGTTGGCGAAACATCGCCATTACACTCATTGACCCGGTTGTTGGTGTAATCGCCTGTGGCTGTTGAAAAACTCACTTTCTAGAAATCCGCGAAAATTAGATCGCGTCAGGATGCCCTACAAACGGCTTTCTCTGCCCGGCTAGACATTTTCTATCCCCCAAATTCTCCCTGATTTCTGAAATCTTGAGTTTTTCAACAGCCACGCCTGTTAACGTCAACTATGCGCCCTGGGCTGGTCTCTCCCTTTCTTCTTGATACCTCGCCGCTCGTGCAGAGTAAAATCTGGCTGTGCGCGAGTTCGTCTCCATCATCGCTGGAATTGCGGTTGGAACTTGCTTGGCTGGCAATTTGGGCTTATGTGCTTCATGCGTTCGGCATCGCCCTCTTCCAGCGAAAAGCTGAGGGTCGCGCCGGCAGGCGAGAACGCATTAAGCAGATGGGCAAACTGCGGTACATCCTGATGTTTGGAGTGCTTGGGTTTGGACTTGCGTTTGGATTGGCGCTTGTTACTGCCGATTTCTTAAGGCACGACGCTTTCGGCTGGACTTCTGAGATCGCTAGACTCGTGTTTCTAACTGTACTATTCGGGTGGTTTCAAGGGGCTAGGACTTGGAGTGAAACATTCCGCGATCCAGTTCCGTTTCCACCCAATTACCCGCCAGCGAAATGAAAAGCGTGGTGGTTGTTGTTAACGCGATTTCACCAGCAATCGGGTGATTACGACAGCCAGGATGCTCTCGGGAGACTGTGTGTGAGTCGGCAAGAGAGCCTGCTGAATATCGTTCGGGCCGATTCGTTGTGTCTCGAATCTAAGTGATAGTCAAGACGAGGGCGCGGCTGGTTCCACCGCTCGTGCAGCCAAGATCGCCCGAGTTCCCGCTCGGAGTATTGACCACCACGTTTGCTGTTCCAGGAGCGGAGATCAAGGCGGTCGTGATCGTGACCTGCAACTCCTTACTGCTCTTGACCTTAGTGCTTAGCGTCGTCCCGTTGATGACCACGATAGAAGACGAAACAAACTGACTACCATCCACACTGAGAAGCAAACCCTGCTGCACTTCAGCGAACGTAGTCGTGTTGGGAGAAAGAGACCCAATGATCGGGGCTGGCCGAGCACTTCCGCACAAGGGATTGAGTGCGTTGCAGCCTTGGAAGACTAGCAAGGCGAGTAGAAGCGCGCTGAGAGGTCGCAAGAAAGCGCGGATTCGTTTCATGCGGCATCGTACCATGCGCTGGACAAATGCTGGATGGTCGCCAACCCGGAAACTATCCAAGCGGCTCGCGGCTTTTCCCAATCGGCACTGAACTCAGATAGCTGTTGTAACATCCCCATTACACCAGTAATGCTCAAAGTGGCTTGTTTATGAGATGAGTTTTAGTCTTCCACCTGATTTTCGTACACCAGTTCCGCATGCTCGTCGCAGCATGGTTCGCCGTCTACCAGTCGAGTGGCTGCTTTCGGCAAATCGTGCAACCGGCCGTCTGCTTTCTTGATTTCATCCCACTCCTCTGTGTGTGATTTGGCCGCAAGCGTCTTCGGCTCACCGCGACAAAAAGGAATCTCCTTTGGCCTTACGCTACGGGCCTTTGGCCGTGTCAGACCGCGGCAAGTTCGTGCCTCACCGCCTCCAGCTTGGTGGTCATCGTGATCGGCACTTTCAGCGCCCGCGAAATCGGGCATCGAGCCCGGGCGCTCTTGCTCGCCTTATGGAACTTCTCCTCATCCATTTCCGGGATGCCGGCCGTCACATGCAGTTCAATGCCGGTGATCTCCCAGAGGCCCTTTTTCTCTTCCAGCGTCAACACGGATTCGGTTCTTACGTAGTCGGGTTTGAGGCCTGCCTTGGCTGTCTCCCGCGCCAACATCATCGACATGCAGGAAGCCACGGCAGCCGCCAGCATCTCCGACGGACTGGTGCACGGATCGCTTCCTGTGCTGGATCCGGCAGCAGCGTACAGAGCGTTGGAGATAACCCCGCTGGAGGTCGAGACCAACCCTTCCCCGATTACGGGACTCCCCTTCCAGGTGGCAACCGCACTGCGAATCATGAAGCACCTCCCACGTACACTTCCTTTGTAACTCTTTCAGCCCCCGGCAGGCTGTGACCGCGGGAACGTGGGCCTGTGTCGGCGGCCCATTTTGGTAATTCAAGCCATTTCGTCAGATGAGGCCTCCGTCGGGGAATCGCGCTGCGCTACGAATGAAGAAAAACAGAGCGCGTTCTCCTTCCTGACTAGGCGAACTGGAGAGAGGGCACGAACGCCGAGGTAACCGTCCCTGGAATTTGCTGTTCTTAGCAAATTAAAATGTCCGCTTTTTGTAGCAAGTGAAATGTCCGGTTTGGTTAATCTCCCGCCGCCGTCGAGGCGGTGGGAAAGTGGGAATCCCGCGCACTTTGCGGGATTTCCAAGCGCGGTGGGAAAGTCTGC
>JBGPJK010000116.1:0-11931 GCA_041485425.1 Terriglobia bacterium
CCTGGAGATGGGCACTGGCGCCGACCGCCAGTTGCGCGTGTTCCAGGAAACCGGCGATCTGAAGAAAGTAGTGGACTATATTATGGAAGAGACGGAAGTGGGCCTGGCCGAGACGGCGGCGACTTCCGCCAGAAAAGCAGGGTAATGAACGTTCCAGTCAGCCAAGCCAACCGGCAACTCAACACGCTTGCCTTCGACCCTGAACTCACTCCCGGCGCCCGCAATGCGGTGAACGTGTGCCTGCGCATCCAGCCCAGCGAAAAAGTCACGGTCATCACGGATGAGGCGACCAAGGAAATCGCCGCCAGCCTGGTCCGGGAACTGGAAAACGTGGGAGCGCCGTATCGCGCGTGGTTGCTGGAAGATCTGGCGGCGCGGCCGCTGGTGAACCTGCCGCCGGAGATCACAGAAGAGCTGGAGACCAGCCAGGTCAGCATCTTCGCCGCGCAGGCGCAAGCCAACGAACTGCGCACCCGCATGCAAATGACCGACGTGGTGAATCGCCGCAAGATTCGCCATGCCCACATGGTCAATATCAATCGCCAGATCATGCTGGAGGGCATGAGGGCGGACTTTCTGAAAGTGGATCGTATCAGCACCAAGGTCGTCGAGATGGTGCGGCGGGCGAAGCAGATTCGGGCGAAGACCGCGGCGGGAACCGATCTGGTCGCGGACTTGAATCCGAACTACCACTGGCTGAAGACCAGCGGAATTATCAGTCCTGACAAATGGGGCAACTTACCCGGGGGAGAGGTGTTTACTACTCCGGGTGAGGTGAACGGCAGGTTCGTGATCGATGGCGTTGTGGGTGACTGGCTCTGCGCAAAATTTGGTGGCTTGCGCGAGAACCCGTTGACCATCCAGGTAAGAGGCAACCGGCTGACCGAGGCCCATTCCGCAAACCGGGAACTGGAAAGCGATTTCTGGCGCTACACCCACACGGATGAGAACAGCGATCGCGTAGGGGAGTTTGCCATCGGGACTAACATCGAATTGAAGGATGTGATCGGGCAAATCCTGCAAGATGAAAAGTATCCCGGCATCCATATCGCATTCGGCAATCCCTACGGGGAGCACACCGGCGCCCAGTGGTACTCTTCCACCCACATTGACGTGGTGGGGAGGAACTTCGACATCTGGGTGGACGCCGAGCAGATCATGCAGCAGGGGCAGTTCTTGCTGGAAGCATAGCGGAGGCGGGACGCCCCCAACGACAGCCGGCGGGACGCCGGCGCTACAAAAAACCGACTGCCGGCACGACTGAAGTCATGCCCTCCCGAAAATCATGATTGCTTCCCTTCGACAGCGGTTCAACACGAACTTCACGCCGGAGAAATACCAGGCCTTCCTCCACAAGATGGACGAGCTCTGCGGGACGCCGGTGAAGTTCCGGCTGAGCGAGACGCCCTGCTTCTTCCCCAAGCCACTGCTCGAGCAGATGACGCAGTATGGCAAGGAGTTGATTCATCAACTGAACGGCCTCGAGTATCGCAAGGCTTCGTTCGAGTCCATCCCGCCGGATTTCAACGTGCCCAGGGAAACGCCGCATCCCCTGTTCGTGCAAGTGGACTTCGGACTGGTGCAGGACGACTCTGGCAAGCTGCACCCCAAGCTGGTCGAATTGCAGGGCTTCCCTTCTCTGTACGCTTATCAGGCAATGCTCTCGCAAGTGTACATGCAAGTTTTCGGGCTGGATGGGAACCTCAAATATCTGCTCAGCGGCTTGGACTGGGAAGGTTACAAGAAGCTGTTGCGGCGGGCCATCGTAGGCGATCGCGATCCGCAAAACGTAATCCTGATGGAAATTGACCCGCTGCATCAGAAGACGCTGCCGGATTTTCTCTTGACGGAGAAACTGCTGGGGATCAAAACCGTCGCCATCACCGACATCAAGAAAGTTGGCAGCTATCTGTTCTACGAGAGTGCCGGCAGGCGGGTCCCCATCCATCGCATCTATAACCGCGCCATCGTGGATGAGTTGGTGCGCAAAGGCCTGAAGCTGGGCTTCCGCTTCACCGATGACCTGGAAGTGGAGTGGGCGGGGCATCCCAACTGGTACTTCCGCATGAGCAAGTTTTCCCTGCCCTACCTCAAGCACGAGTGCGTGCCCAAAACCTGGTTCCTGGACCGCCTGGAGCGCATTCCGAACGATCTGGAGAATTACGTGGTGAAGCCTTTATTCTCGTTCGCCGGTCTAGGCGTCCTCATGAATCCCAGCAAAGAGGACCTGGCGGAGATTCCCAAGGACAACCGTTCGCAGTACATCCTGCAGGAACGCATGAATTTTGCCCCGGTCATCGAGACGCCGCACGGCGGCACCAAGGCCGAGGTGCGGATCATGTATGTTTGGCTGGAGGACTTGCTGCCGGTGATGACCATCATCCGCATGGGGCGCGGCCTGATGATGGGGGTGGACCACAACCGGAACATGGAGTGGGTGGGATCGTCGGCTGGGCTGTACCTGGAAAGCTGATCTACCTCCTGACGATTCTTGTCTCCAGTTCCGTGCCGTTCGGACGCTGGATGTACATTTTGTCTCCCTGGAAGCGGACGCGGAGGGGAGCCCCTGCGACTAATTCACCGGGCCTATAACCCTGGCAGTGGTCGGGATCGTATTCCCCGGTGTAGCAGACGCCATTCACCTTCACCACGACCTGAGCCGTTTTGCGATCACTGCTTAACGCAGTTTCGCCTTTTATTTCGGCCTCGGCTTGTAACCAGTCCTCCACTTCGTGACCAGGCACTCTTCCCCGTCGTTCGTAGAGTTCCTGAGCACGCCGGCGAATGGCTTGTACGGTCTGTTCGGAAGAACCGTCTGGCCGGCCGGTCGGCGCGACAGGACTTGAATGAACACCAGTGGTCATGGGCGGTACCCCCTTAACTGACCTGTTTTCGCGGCTTTCGCCCGCCATTATAACTGTATCGTGCCCAGTCGGCGATTGGCTGTGAGCCGGGTCACAGGAACAGGCTCCTCTTCCAGGAGATCGGCATTTCCCGTCCAAAAATTAGTAAGCGCCGCGGATTGAGATTCTCCACCCTGTTTCCGGCAGTTGACCTTGCCTTCACGCCGGGCCTAACATTACCGCCGGAAGGGACGGGCGCTGCTCATGATCGGCGAGACCATCTCCCACTATCGCATTCTGGGGAAACTCGGCGGTGGTGGCATGGGAGTGGTGTACGAGGCGGAAGACACCCGTCTGGGGCGCCACGTCGCCCTGAAGTTCATTCCCGACAATCTGGCCGGCGACAAAAAGGCGCTGGAGCGCTTCGAGCGCGAAGCCCGCGCCGCCTCGCAGTTGAACCATCCCAATATCTGCACCATCCACGAAATCGAAGACCACAACGGGCACCCCTTCATTGTCATGGAGAAACTGGAGGGAGAAAGCCTGAAGCAGCGCATCCGCGGCAAGCCGCTGGAGGTCGATGAACTGCTCGAGGTCGCGGTGCAGGTGGCGGATGCGCTGGCGGCCTCGCACGCCAAGGGGATCATTCACCGCGACATCAAGCCCGCCAACATCTTTCTCACCACCAGCGGGCACACCAAGGTGCTGGATTTCGGGCTGGCCAAACTGTTACGCGACCAGCAACCGGCTAGCAGCGAAGAGACTCCGGCGGAGGACTCGTTGACCGCAATCGGTGTGATCCCCGGAACGGCGGTCTACATGTCCCCGGAGCAGGCGCGCAGCGACGAACTCGACCCTCGGAGCGACCTTTTTTCTTTCGGCGTGGTGCTCTATGAAATGGCCACCGGGAAAAAGCCCTTCACCGGAAACAACGTGGTAACCACGCTGGAGGCGGTGCTCAACCAAAAGCCAGTCTCTCCGCTCAAACTGAACCCCGCTCTTCCCATCGAACTGGAAGGCATCATCGGGAGGGCGATGGAGAAGGATCGCGGCAGCCGCTACCAGAACGCCGAGGCCTTGAAGGCTGATCTGCAGCAACTCAAAAAGGAAACCGAGTCGGGATTGAGCAAGACGGGACGGCGCCCGGTCTTGCCGTACCGCATCGTGACGGGTACGTTTCAGACCTCGAGCAAACGGCAAAACTATCTGCTGCTGTTCGTCACCGGCTTGCTGGTCACGGTGCTGGCGGCCGTGGGAGCATGGTGGTTCAAGCACCGGGTGGGCGCTGGGGGCGGCGCAGCCAGGAACACCATCGCCGTGCTTCCCCTGCAGAACATCAACGGCGATTTCAGCGTGGAGTACCTGCGCTCGGCGCTGGCCGATGAAATTGCCAATGTGCTCACCTACACGCGGACGCTGGACGTTCGTCCTTCTTCGGTCACCCGAAAATACGTCGGTGCAGATCTGGATCCGCAGCAGGCAGGCCGCGAACTGCATGTCGCCACGGTTCTGACCGGGCACTTCCTCCGGCAGGGTGATCGTCTTCTGGTCACGCTGGAGGCGATCGACGTAGACAGCGATAAACTTCTGTGGCAGACGAACCTTACCGCGGCCACCCAGGACTTCATCGCTTTGCAGGATGCGATGGCAACCCGGGTCCGCCAGGGCTTGCTGCCAATTCTGGGTGCAGCCGGCGGCTTTCTCGAGACCGGCACCCGCCCGAGAAACCAGGAGGCCTACGATCTTTATCTGCATAGCCTCGCCCTGTCCCATGATCCCGGGCCGAACAAGGACGCGATCGCAGTGCTGGAGCATGTGGTGGCGACGGACCCGAACTACGCGCCTGCCTGGGAAGCGCTGGGTCTGCGTTGCTACTATGACGCGGACTATTCGAATGGTGGCGAAGAGATGTTCCAGCGTTCCAACCAGTCTTATGAACGCGCGCTGGCACTCGATCCGAACCGGATTCCCGCAGCCAGCCAAAGGATCATCAACCACGTGGAACGAGGCGAGTTGGGGAAGGCCCATGAACTGGCGGAGGATCTGGTCAGGCGTCGGCCGGAGAGCGCGCAGGCGCATTTTGCTCTGTCGTATGTTCTGCGTTACGCCGGAATGCTGGAGAAATCGACGCAAGAGTGCGACACCGCGCTGGCCTTGGATCCGGGGAACTACCAGTTCCGTTCGTGCGCCTGGGCTTTTATGGAACTGGGCAACCCGCAGCGGGCGACGGATTATGTCCGGCTGGACGCCGGCTCGGAATGGGCCGCTTACATCCTGCCATCCGTTCTTCTGCGCGAAGGCAAACTGGCAGAAGCGCGGGAGGCGGTAAAGCACATGCCGACGAACCCTCGTTACCACCGTGACCTGCTGGAAGCTTGTCTCGGGCTCCGGCCGGCGTCCGAACTGGACCGAATGGCGCACGAGGCGGAAACCACCCAACCGGTAGAACCCGACCCTGAGATCTGGTACTACCAGGGAGCTCTCTTCGGATACTGTGGCAAGAAGCAGGCCGCGCTGCATATGCTGCAGAGCGCGGTTCAGCAAAACTATTGTGCCCACTCGAACCTGTTGTCGGACCCACTGCTGGCGAAGCTGCGGGCCGATCCGGAGTTTGACAAAGTCCTGACCACAGCCAGCCAGTGCCAGGAAGCTATCCGCATCTCCGCGAGCCAATAGTCGGGTAGGATTAGGGAGTGGGTTGCGCCGATCGGAAGCCGTGCCCTGATACCAATCAGTTTCAGCGGCCTGCTAACTCTTGATTTGCTGCGCAGTCGATCAATCGGAAAGAGCACGAACCAGGAAAAATCTTGTCTCCCATCTTCGACTATAACAGTTCCATACCTATGACAAATCCCGGTGTTGGAGTTTGGCGAGGGCGAGCGCGGTTGCGCCCGCTGGCGCCGCAATTTGCCTGCATCTTTGTTCTTCTACTGCTGTCGTTGCTTTCACTTGCCCAATCGGCTGCTATCAGTCCGGTTGATGCTCTGCCGCAAGACACGGGAGCCGCCGGGCTGAAACAGATGCTGCTCCGGCTGCACACCACGGTCCGCCTGATGCAAACCACCGCGCATCCCGATGACGAAGATGGCGGCATGCTGACGCTGGAGTCCCGCGGGCGTGGCGTGACCACGTTGTTGCTGACCCTGAATCGCGGCGAAGGCGGGCAAAACAAAGTGGGGAGCAATCTGTTCGACGTGCTGGGGGTTTTGCGCACGCTGGAACTGACGGCGGCGGACCGGTATTACGGCGTGGAGCAGAGATTCACGGGGGTGGCGGACTTTGGGTTTTCAAAAAATCCGGAAGAAACCTTTCAGAAGTGGCAGGGGCACGATATTGCGTTGGGCGACATGGTGCGGGTGATTCGTACCTTCCGTCCGGATGTGCTGGTTGCGCGATTCAGCGGGACCGATCGCGACGGGCATGGGCATCATCAGGCTTCCAGCATTCTGACGAAAGAGGCCTTCCGCGCCGCCGCCGACCCCAGCCGCTTTCCCGAGCAGATCAAGGAAGGGTTGCTGCCCTGGCAGGCCAAGAAGCTTTACATCGGCAACGTGTGCGGGTTCGGGGCGACGACCTGCCCCGCGGAGAACTACACGGTCAAGCTGCCTACAGGGGAATTCAGCCCGGCACTGGGGATGACGTACGTCCAGTTCTCCGTGAACGAAGGCCTGCGGCACCAGCTTTCGCAGGGTGCGGGTGGCTGGTCGGTGGATGCCGGCCCGCATTACGCGTTTTACAAGCTGGTGGACTCGGTGTTGCCGCCGACCGTGGACAAAGATGGTCACGAAAAGGATTTCTTCGACGGGATTGACAGCACGCTGCCGGGGCTGGCATCCCGACTTGCCAGCGAAGCATCCAAAATCCCATTTCTGCGCCCGGCGCTGGTCGACATCGCCGCCAAGATCGAGGAAGCCACCGACGACACTGAACGAGACCCTGATTCGGCTGCGGGTCCACTGTTCATCGTGGTGAATTCCTTTCGTGAACTGATTCAGCGAGTCGAGAAGAGCAGTCTGAGCAAACCGGCGAGGCTCGTTCTGCTCACTCACCTGCACACCAAGCAGGAGCAGGCAGAAACCGCGCTCAACCTGGCTCTGAATACATCCCTGGAAGCCACGGTTCCACCCGCCGAGGGGCCAGGACCGCAGTTACCACACCGGCAGGACGCCCTAGCCGTGGTTTCGCCGGGACAAACCTTCAACGTGCTGGTGAAATTTCACAATGGATCCAAGTATCCGGTACGGGTTGGCGATGTTTCGCTCGAAGGAGCCGTTGGCTGGGTTACAAGTGTGACCAGAGCTGAAGCGGGTGTGATCTCGGCGGGCGCGTACTACTTTGTGAACTTCCGGCTGCAAGTTCCGGGCGGAGTTGCCTACACCCGCCCGTACTGGCATCGCACCAACCCGGAAACAGAGAGCCTCAACAGCATCGACCAACCGCAGTACGCGACTCTGGCCTTCCCGCCTGCGCCGCTGCGCGCGCGTGCCAGCTTTACCATTCCGGATCGCAAGGACTGGAATATGTCGGTCTCCAGCGATTCGCGCCGACCAGCCAAGGACGCTTTTGGCCCAACCGCAGAGGTTTTCGCCCCGGTGGTGGTGCCGTTCATCGACGACAGCGGCATGGACCGCAAGCAAGCTCTGGCGGTGGCGCCGGTCTTTTCTGTCATGCTCGAACCCGGAGAGCAGGCGATTCCCGTGGAAGGCGGTTCCGCCACCAACGTCACCGTGGCCGTAAGCAGCAACAGTTCAGCGGCCATCAAAGGGACGCTGCATCTGGAAGTGCCAGCAACCTGGCGTGTCGAGCCTTCACAACTGCAGGTGGCATTCGATCATCGTGGCCAGAAGCAGGAATTCCAGTTCAAGCTTCTCCCGGCAAGTTTGAAAGAAGGCCGGGTCCAGATCGGCGCGGTCCTCGACTCCGCAGGGGAGAAGTACAGCGAGGGCTACAGCCTGGTCACACGCGCAGACCTCGATGCCTCTTACTATTACCAGCCCGCCGTGCAGCGGGTCAGCATCGTCGATGTGAAGGTCCCTCACGATCTGAAGGTCGGCTACATCATGGGCGCGGGGGACAACATCCCCACCGTGCTGAAGCAGATCGGAATGAACGTGACCATGATTCCGGCCGAGGCACTCTCCGGCAAGGATCTGAGCGGGTATGAAACGATTGTGCTGGGCATCCGGGCCTACGATACGCAGAAAGATGTGACGGCAAACAACAAGAAGCTGCTGGATTTCGTTTCCGCTGGCGGTACGCTGATTGTGCAGTACAACGCCGGCGTGTCTGATTTCAATGGTGGGCACTTCACGCCCTATCCGGCGCAACTCAGTCGCGGCCGGGTGTCGGTCGAGGAAGCTCCGGTCGAGATCCTGACGCCCGCGGACAGCGTGCTGCACTATCCCAACCAGATCACGCAGCACGATTTTGACGGCTGGGTGCAGGAGCGCGGCCTGTATTTCATGGACCAGTGGGACGGTAACTTTAAGCCGCTGCTGGCATCGCATGATCCAGGCGAACCCCCGCTCAAGGGCGGGCTGCTGCGGGCGCAGTACGGCAAGGGCACGTACATCTACACTGGGTACGCCTTCTTCCGCCAGTTGCCGGCAGGGGTTCCGGGAGCCATTCGTCTTTATGTGAATCTGCTGAGCGCAGGGCACGAAACCAGTCGTTAGTCGTCGGTCGTCAGCCATTGAGACTTGGCCAGTAGCCAAACGCAAGCTCAAACCTGAATGCAGCCCTCGAGTCAACCCGGACGCAGTGAGGCTTCCCCGCACCTTATCCGCGGGGTCGGGCTGGGCAGTGCGACTGCGCTCAACATGATCGACATGATCGGGGTGGGACCATTCATTACCATCCCCCTGATGGTGAGCGCGATGGGCGGCCCGCAAGCCATGTTGGGGTGGATTCTGGGGGCGATCTTTGCCATGTGCGACGGGTTGGTGTGGGCCGAACTGGGTGCGGCCATGCCGGGCTCGGGCGGGTCCTACCGCTACCTGCGGGAAATTTACGGTCCGAATCGTCTCGGCCGGTTGATTTCATTTCTCTTTATCTGGCAGCTTTCGTTTAGCGCGCCGCTCTCGATCGCGTCCGGTTCAATCGGGCTGGCGGGGTACGCATCCTACTTCTGGCCCGGACTGGAACGCGAGTACCTGGCGCGCAATTGGAGCCTGCAAGTCCCGCTGCTGGGGAGGTTGCAACTACGGTGGCTGGTTTCCGGTGCCACGTTTGTCGCCATCGCTATCGTGCTGCTCGCGGTGGTTCTTTTGTATCGCAAGATCACCAGCATCGGGTGGATGTCAAAGCTGATGCTGGTCGGCGTACTCGGAACCATAGGCTGGATCATTTTCGCCGGACTGACCCACTTCGACGCGTCCCGCGCTTTTAGTTTCCCGGCGGGCGCGTTTACGCTCTCGCACAATTTCTTCCTGGGGCTGGGCTCCGCCATGCTGGTTGCTGCCTATGATTATTGGGGCTATTACAATGTTTGCTTTCTCGGCGATGAAGTAAAGAATCCCGGCAAGACCATCCCGCGCGCGCTGCTGCTATCCATTGTGCTGGTAGGGTGTCTATACGTGGTGATGAACATCAGCATTCTGGGTGTGGTGCCCTGGCAAGACCTCACCCAGCCCGGCCAGTCCAACAGCGGGTTGTACGTGGTTTCCATTTTCATGAACCGTATCTATGGGTCGTGGGCCGCCAATCTGGCGACCGTCCTGGTGATGTGGACGGCTTTCGCTTCCGTGTTCTCCTTGATGCTGGGTTACTCGCGCGTGCCCTATGCGGCAGCTCTCGACGGCAATTATTTTCAGGCATTCGCGCGCGTCCATCCCGAACACCGGTTTCCCTATGTTTCACTGCTCGCGTTAGGCGGCGTGGCCATGCTGTTTTGTTTTTTTTCGCTGGCGGACCTGATTGCCGCGCTGGTGGTCATCCGCATTCTGCTGCAGTTCCTGGTGCAGGCGATAGGCTTAATCGTGTTGCGCATCCGCCGTCCTGATCTGCCGCGGCCCTTTCGCATGTGGCTGTATCCTGTTCCGGCATTGATCGCTTCCGTTGGTTTCGTTTTTATTCTTTTTGTGCGCACCGATTCGCTTAAGCAGGTTCGTTATGCGCTGGTCATTCTGATCACCGGGCTGGCGATCTACATGGTGCGCGCCTGGCACAATCGCGAGTGGCCGTTCGGCGGGGGCGTGCCCGCCACCGTCGAGGTCTCCCCCAACTGACCATGGCCGAGTCGGTCAACATCCCGGGAAGCTTGCAGGCCGGACACCCTGGCTCGGCCTGGGAGCCGCTGCGTGAGCCGCTCTTCCGCTCGCTCTGGGTGGCGGCGGTGATTTCCTACACCGGCACCTGGATGCAAAACGTGGGCGCGGGCTGGATGATGACCCAGCTCACCATGTCCCCCTTGATGGTGAGCCTAGTCACGGTCGCCACCACGCTTCCGGTCTTCCTGGTCATCCTGCCGGCGGGCGCGCTGGCCGACCTGGTGGACCGGCGGCGGTTCCTGCTGATCACGCAAGGCTGGATGGTGCTGGCCTCGGGTGCGCTTGGTATTCTCACCTTGTTCCACCTGGTCACTCCCTGGGCACTGCTGGGATTCACTTTCCTGTTGGGGCTGGGCTCGGTGATGAACGATCCCGCCTGGCAGGCCATCACGCCGGAGATCGCCTCACCGCAACAGCACGCTCCCGCCGTTGCTCTGAATTCGGTAGGCTTCAATGTTGCCCGTGCGGTCGGCCCGGCCCTGGGTGGCATGGTGATCGCCGCGGCGGGATCCGGCGTAGCCTTTCTCCTGAACGCGGCTTCCTTCTTCGGCGTCATCTTCTTTCTATATCGCTGGAAGCGCCCGCATGTGGAACACGTGGAGACCGGGCGCGTCACCGATGCCCTGCTGGCTGGCCTTCGCTACGGGCGCACCGCCCCGCTGGTGCGCTGCGTGTTGATCCGCACCGGAGCCTTCAGCCTGGGAGCGAGTTCCCTGCTGGCTCTGCTGCCGATCCTTGCCCGCCCGCACGGCGCCACGGGTTATGGATTACTGCTGGGATCGTTCGGCCTCGGCGCCCTCGCCGGCGCGGCCGTACTGCCGCGGCTGCGCAGCCGGCTGTCGGTGGATGGAGTGGTGGCGTTCGCCATCGTCGTGTTTGCTGCCATGACCTTCGCCGCGGGGCGCGTGCAAACATTTGGCTGGCTCAGCCTGGTATTGTTCACCAGCGGGACGGCGTGGATCGGAATCCTGGCTTGCTTGAACGTCGCAGCCCAGACTATGTCGCCACCCTGGTTGCGCGCGCGGGCGCTGTCCATGTACCTGCTGGTGCTGCAGGGAGGCATGGCGATCGGCAGCGCGGCTTGGGGAGCGCTGGCCACGCGAGTGGGCATTCCGACGGCATTTCTCTGTTCCGCAGTCGCGCTTTTGGCGGGACTCTTCACGGTGCGGCGCTACCGGCTCACGTCCCAGGAACTGGAACTTGCCCCCGCAGTTGTGCGGGACTAGTTCAGGCCCTACAATTGGCAATCCCAACTACGGTTCTACAAGGAGAATTCTCATGCAGAAGATGAAGTGGTTAATCGCATCCTTGGTTGTGCTCGCCGGTTGCGCGGTCGCTTCGGCGCAAGCTCCGGCATCTACGGAGCATCGCACCCTCGGCCAGGTGATGGATCGCTCGATCGGCAACGTGGAGAGCGAGTTCGTCCCGGCCGCCGATGCCATGCCGGAGGACAAGTATTCCTTCGCCCCAACCAGCGGCGAGTTCAAGGGCGTGCGCACCTTCGCCCAGCAGGTAAAGCACGTCGCCGCCGTCAATTACATACTTGGCGGGGCGATCCTGGGAGAGAAACCCCCGGTGGAGGTGGGCGGCGAGAATGGGCCGGATGCCATCAAGACCAAGACTGAGATCGCGAAGTTCCTCAAGGACTCCTTTGCCTATGTGCGCAAAGCCGCTGCCAGCATTGACGAGAAGAACGCACTAGAGCCCATCAAGAGCCCCTTCGGGGAAGGTATGGTCACGCGCCTGGGCATGGCCACGCTCACCGTGGGGCACTGCTTCGATCACTATGGCCAGATGGTGGAATACCTGCGGATGAACAG
>JBGPJK010000117.1:0-11904 GCA_041485425.1 Terriglobia bacterium
CCCCGCCCGGCCGCGGCGGCATTGGTGTTGTCCGCCTCGCCGGCGCGGAAGCTCGCGCCATTGCGCTCCCCATGCTGCGTTTGAAGCAAGCCCTCGAGCCCGGGCGCGCAGTATTCGGCGAACTGGTCGACCCGGGCAATGATCACGTGGGGACAGCCGCCCCCGGCAGCCCGCCCGAGCCCGGCTCGGCAACCCGCATCGACGAAGTCGTCGTCACCTACTTCGTCAAGCCGCACTCCTACACCACCGACGATATCGTCGAAATCTCCGCCCACGGTTCTCCCGTCGTGTTGCGACACATCGTCGAGCTCGCCTTGGCCCGCGGCGCGCGTCTGGCCGAGCCCGGTGAGTTCACCATGCGCGCCTTCCTCAACGGACGCATCGACCTCACCCAAGCCGAAGCCGTCCGCGACCTCATCGAGTCGCAAACTCTCTATCAGGCCAAAGTCGCGGCCCAGCAACTCGAAGGCGCACTCTCCCGCCGCCTGCAGCCGATCAAGACTAAGTTCATCGAACTGATCGCCCGCCTCGAAGCCGGCATCGACTTCGCCGAAGACGACGTCTCGGTGCTCCCGGCCGAGCACATCCTGCAGCAAATTGCGGCCGTGCGCGCGCCACTCGAAGAACTCGCCGCCTCCTTCGCCTACGGCAAGATGGTCCACCAAGGCCTGACGCTCGCCATCGTGGGCCGTCCCAATGTCGGCAAGTCGAGCCTGTTCAACCGCCTGGTCGAGCGCGACCGCGCCATCGTCACCGCCACGCCCGGCACCACTCGAGACCTGGTGAGTGAGACCGTGGCCATCGGCGGCATTCCGGTTAAGCTCGTCGATACTGCCGGCATCCGCCGCGCCCTCGATGAAGCCGAAAGCATCGGCATCCGCAAGTCCATGGAAGCGCTGGCCGACGCAGACCTTGTGCTGGTAGTGCTCGACTCTTCGCAGCCCGTCGCTGCCGAAGACCAGGAACTGGTCGCTCAAGTAGCGCAACGGCCGGCAATCCTGGTCGAAAACAAATCAGACGTCACAAGTACCGAGTACCGAGTACCGGGTACCGAGTTCCCCCGAGTCACAACATCGGCGGTAACGGGCCAAGGTATTCCCGAACTGCGGGCTGAAATTCTCCGCCACGTTGGCGGACACTCCGGGGCCCAGACCGAAACTGGATTCCTCACCAACCTCCGCCACCAGGGGCTGGTTCGTGAATCCGTCACTGCCCTCGCTGCCGCCACCGCTGCGGTCCACAACCGGGTTCCGCACGAAATGCTGTTGCTTGATCTCTACAACGCCCTCCGTCCGCTCGACGAAATCACCGGCGCCACCACCACCGACGACATTCTCAACCTCATCTTCAGCACGTTCTGTATTGGGAAATAGTGGACCGCTTGGAATTTTTCCTGTCAGGTTGGTACATTCTTTCCAGTAAAGTGACTTCTGGCTGGAGGCCCCATGTCCCTGGTGGTGAAGCTCGAAGACGATCTCGGCGAGCGCGGCGACTGGGTCATGCTTCACCATGTTGTCCCTGCGCGGCGCGAGCGCGAGTTCCCCATGCTCCGCTGCATCGATCCCTACGGCAAGACAGTCTTCAACCACCTGCAGATGGAAGTCTTCCTTGAAGAGTGGGAGCGCGTGCGCGACCGCGCCGGCGATGAATCGCAGAAAGAGGCTTGGCAGAAGGTCAAAGACATGGCCCAAGCCTGTCAGCAGGACCGTGACTTGTACTTAAGATTTGTGGGGAATTAGACTCTGCGTACTCTGCGTTGGGACTTTTGGACTACTTCGACAACGTCGCCAGCGCTCCCCGGAACATGGCCTCAAACGATCCGTTCCTGGCCGAGCCCGCCAACGCCCGCTCCGCAGCCGGCCGCTGATATCCCAGGTTCATCAGCGCCGACAGTACGTCTTCCTCCACCGCCGTCATCTTGGGCGCCGCCACTTCTCCAGTGCCTTCCGCCGGCAGCTTGTCGCGCAGTTCCAGCACCATGCGCTCGGCGGTCTTCTTGCCGATCCCCGGGATGCGTGTCAGCCGCGCCACATCATTGCCCCGAATCGCGCTCACCATGTCATCCGCGGGCATGCCGCTCAGGATGGTGATGGCCAGCTTCGGCCCGATCCCGCTCACCGTGATCAGCTTTTCGAACAGTCGTTTCTCCGCAGAGCGCAGAAATCCGTACAACGCGATCAGATCCTCGCGCACGTGGGTATGGATGTGCAGCGCCACTTCGCTCCCCACGCCGGGCAGGTCGGAAAACGTCGGCACGCTGATGGTCACGTCGTACCCCACGCCCCCGGTCTCAACAATCGCCTGGTTGGGATGCTTGGCTAGCAACCTTCCGCGCAGATGGGCAATCATGCTGCAAGCATTGTAGCCGGGTTCGCCAGCAGCTAGTAGCCAGGAGCTAGAAGCGAAACAAGTACGACACCTTCACGAAGAACTGCCGGCTGTCGTTAATGTAACTATAGCGTGTGCGCCGGATGTTTCCCGTCGGATCCAGCGCCAGCGACGGGTCGTAATTCTGCAGGTCGCTGTTGTAGCCCACGTAAATCGCCGTCCCCGGGTGCACCAGGTAAGTCACCAGGAAATCTGCATTGAATTGCTTGGTGGTCTGCAGCGAAGTCAAGGCCGGGTTCGCCAGTGTCGTGGTGTATTGCAGGATCATCCGCACCGACAGCTGGCGGTTGAACTGCCAGTTCCACTTGCTGCGCAGAATGTGGTTGTTGAAAACCGCCGCTCCGCTGGCCCGATCGCGCAGCCGGGTGAACAAATAGGTATTGTCAATCTTCAGCGCCGTGACCGGCAGAAAAGAGACCAGAACATTCGCCGTATCCGCGCTCGCCAGGAATGGGGCTTTGTTCGTCAGCGGCACAAAGTTCACCCCATCGCCCCACTGGTAGTAGCCCTGCACCGTGACCTTGGGCAGGTAACTCGTCCCGAAGTTGATGGTGCTGTTGTGCTCGTGGAAATCCTGATCTTGCATAAGCACGCTGAAGTCCGAAGGCCGCAAGCGCTCGCGAAACTCGGTATAGGGAGTGAATGAAAGGAAACTCTGGCCTTTGAACCCCACCGCCAGTCCAGGGCTGTAGTAAGTGTCCAGCCGGGTTCCGTCGTGCGCCCACACGTTGTCGGTGTACACGCCCGGTCCCCACGACAGCACTGGTCCGCTCTTGGGCCGGAAGCGGTAGTTCACGCTGTTCTTCACTTCGCGGATGTCCACCCGGTTCACGAACCCGGCCTCAGTCGTGAATCCCGGGCTGATGTCGTTATAGGTGGTGTCGTAATCCAGGTGAGTGTCGGTGTAGGAAGTCTCCGCCTTGTACGCCGGACCCGCCTGGTAGCTCCCATCCTGATTCCGGGTTGAACTCGCCACCGCCTGAAACATGCCGGTCCAGTTGGCATTGAACTTCAATCGGGTGTCCACTCCTCCGATGCGATTAAATGCGCCGGCCCCGGGAAGCTCCCAATCCGTGTAGATCAGCCCCACGCTCGATTGTCGGAAGAGGTCGCGGCTCACCCGCGCGATCGCAAACGTCGCTCGGTCTCCAGCCAGCGGGCTGTGGTTGGGAACGATGTCTCCCGGTCCGCGATCATCCGACGCCAGGATTCCCAGAGAATACGGCCCCACCCTTCCCGTCAGCCGCGCTCCGAACTGCGGGTCTCCAATGTTCCGGGTAAAGACCAGGTCAATCGGCGTCTTGAAATAATCCAGGTTCTCCAGGAAAAACGGCCGCTTTTCCGGAAAGAACACCTCGAAACGCTGGTTGACTGTGACCTGCGGTTCGTCCGATTCCACCTGGCTGAAGTCCGGGTTTGCGGTCACGTCCAGCACCAGGCTGTCCTTCAGAATGAACTTCGAATCCAGTCCCCCGCGGAATTCTGCCGTGCGATTGTCGAAAAACGGCATGGCCGGAGTCTGCGTGGTGTCGAGCGCGTGAAACGAGCGCAACACACCATACGGAATGAATTGCATGTTCCGCCCCGGGGAGATCCCTTCCAGCCCGTTGGCCGTGGCTGCGTGCGCCAGCCGTCCTTCCACCCGCCGCGAAATCTCCGGCCAGAAATCGTCTTCATTCTCCCGCAGAATCCCCCGGTACAGAATGATTCCCCATGTCTGTTGCTGCTGCGGAGAAAAGCGCAGACTCTTGAAGGGGATCGCCATCCACACCACGTAACCCTGGGAGGTTAGCTTCCCTCTGGAATCCCAGACGGTATCGAACGACGAATCGAAATTGGTGATGTTGCCGCTACTGTCTTCGTGCGCTTGTTCGGTCCAGATCGCGTCCCATTGCACCCCCAGCGGATTGGTCTGGAACGCGTATGCCCGCCGTTTGTCATGGAAGGTGTCGACCATGATCTCGACACTGTCGTCGCTGAAGATGTCTTCCCGCCGCGACATCCGCGCCCGCACCTTCGCCGGATCATCGAAGCACACGAACACCGCATACAGGTTCTTTGCGTCATAACCCAGGTACGCTTCCGTTCGCTGGGAGGCGGGCTGGCCGTCGTGCGGGTTGCGCTGGACGAATCCGGTTACCTTCACCATCTGGGATGCGATTTCTCCCGCGGGTTGCATGCTCAGAAATTGTTCCAGCACGGGAGCGCGCGCCAGGCGTGGAATGCTGAGCGTGGATACAGACGAAACCGCCTGCCGATGCGCATTCTGGGGCGGGGACCCGGCCCAGGTTCGGCCAACCAGGGAGCAGAGCATGCCGACGAGGAGCAGTATCTCTAAACGCTTATGCACGAAACCGAAAGCACTCCCCCCTGGCGTACCCTGCGAACTACAAGCTCCGCCATGGGAACATACACCATAACTCAACACCCCAACACAGTTGTCAGGGTTTGTTCTGTTTTCGGAAAATCGTCTCGGGAAGAAGATCTCGCTGCACCCGTACTCATGTTGTCATCCCGAGCGCAGCGAGGGACCTGGGGTTTCCGCTGCGTCCCCAGTGTCCTCTGTGGTTTTCCTTTTGGAATGCTAGAACAGCGAACTCTGCCGCCGGTTCGGGGTGATCCCAAAATGCTCGTACGCCAGTTGCGTTGCCACGCGTCCCCGCGGAGTCCGGTTCAAGAAGCCGATTTGGATCAAGAATGGTTCATAGATTTCTTCAATCGCGTCCGCCTCCTCGGCCAGCGCTGCAGCTAGAGTGTTTACGCCGACCGGCCCACCCTGGTACTTCTCAATGATGGTGAGCAGCAGCTTGCGATCGATTTCGTCGAAGCCGTGACCATCCACTTCCAGCATCTGCAGCGCCGCCTGTGCCGTCGGCAAATCGATCTTCCCCGCGCCACGTACCTGGGCATAATCGCGCACCCGGCGCAGCAGGCGATTGGCAATGCGGGGTGTCCCCCGCGACCGGCTGGCAATCTCCATCGCACCCGGTCGATCCACTTCGACGCCGAGAATGTCCGCCGACCGCTCCACGATGATGCGCAGATCCTCGTGCCCGTAAAACTCCAGCCGTAACACGATCCCGAAGCGCGACCGCAACGGCGACGACAGCAGTCCCGCGCGCGTGGTCGCACCGATAAACGTGAATGGCTTCACATCCATAGTGTGGGTGCGCGCCGCCGGTCCCTGCCCGATGATGATGTCGAGCTTGTAATCCTCCAGCGCCGAGTACAGGATTTCTTCCAGTGCCGCCTGCAGCCGGTGTACTTCGTCAATGAACAGCACCTGTTTGTCGCGGACGTTGGTCAGGATCGCAGTCAGGTCGCCTTTGATTTGTAGCGTGGGCCCGGAGGTTTGCTGGAAGGTCACAGCCAGCTCGTTGGCGATGATGGTGGCCAAAGTGGTTTTACCCAGCCCCGGAGGCCCGTAGAGCAGCACGTGGTCCAGCGCCTCGCCGCGCGAGCGCGCCGCCTCGATCGCCACCGCCAGGTTTTCTTTGACTTTGGCTTGCCCGATGAACTCCGCCAGCCGCTGGGGACGCAGCTTCAGTTCAAACGACGAATCGTCCTCGACCGGCGCCGCCGACACCAGCCGCTCTTTCAGGTTGGGAACGTTCTTGAGAGTGGCCACGTTATGGCGATACTAAAGCGAAAGCATGCGCGATGCAATCATCCTGTGGGGGCGGGCGACTCGCCCGCGCCGGTTGATCTGTGCCTGGAAAGGCGATCAACCCCAAAGAACGCGACGTTTCACGAAGGACTGCTCTCATGGCTTTCCTTCGTGTACCTTCGTGCCCTTGGTGGTTGAAAAAATGCATCCGCCAAGGTGCGCTCGATGGCAAATCATAGGACTCGGGCAAGTTCGGCCAGGACGATGTCGCCATAAGCAGGGTCTTTGACGGAAAGCTCCCCCTGGTGATCGGCCAGGTTGAGGTTCAGAAAAACTTCGCCTCTCCCGTTCGCCAGAAGAATCTTCATCGCTGTCCAGGTGCCTTTGGGCTTATCCGTGAAGGTGCCATCGGGCGACCGGGTCTGGTCTTCGCCGAGAACTTCATAGTCAAAAGGCAACACATCCGCCTTCTGGACATTCCGCGGCATCCGCTTTGCCCCAAGCGCCTTCTTCAAGCTGTCCAGGAGAGGTATCGGATCCGATCCTGTCTCTGCGAGGAACTTGCCCTGCTGGCCCAGTTCAATCCGAAACCGGGTGGTCCTCCCTTCGTCGGTATAGCTGGCCAGCCATTGGCGCGAGGCTTCCGAGCCGCTGACCGGAAGGATGTCGAATTTCACCGCCCCTGCGGTCGGAGCGTAGGATTCGGCAAGCGGCGCGCTTGGTTCCACGCGCTCCTTTGGCGCTGAGGAATGTTGACGGCACGCGACGAGCATCGAAATCGTAAGCAGAACCAGGAACAGCCGTGCACCGAATCGGGGGTGACGCGTACCTGGCCGGTCCAGCTTCAACCTCATTCGGGCTTCCTTACTCCACCACTCCCAGCCTGGCCCCGTGCAACTTCTCAGCATCAAACCACCCTACCTTGCGCCCGAACCATGAAGCATCTCCGGACAGCTTGAAGCGTTTGCTGGAACCGGCAAAATCCTTGGTCCCGATCAGCAATGCGATCGGCCCTTGCCCGGACTTCTCCAACCGCGCCGCCAGCCACGAACTCTTATCCAGCGGACTCGCAAGCAGCACGGGAGTTCCAGAGAAATACGCTATCTTGGCCCCGAAACCCGCATCGGTGGCCAGGGTCGGCGCCGGCCATCCATACGCCTTGCGAACCAGAGCGATGCTCTGGTCCAGATCCTTTACTCCGAGAACCACCCACTCAATTCCCCTGAGTTCGCTGCCCTTCACGCTGGGCGAACGTTGGATGCGAGTACTGCGCAGCGTGCGGTCTTCAATAAAGAAAGGCAGAATGTCGCCGCCGTTTTTCTCGTCGACCCGGGCGGTGTCCCAGGCAACCAGAATTCCGTCTGGCCTTTTGCGACTTCCCAGCTGTGGGCTTTCGATCCCGATGCCACGCTGCCGGAGTCTCTCCACATCTTTCAGGATATTCGCGCTTCCGGAAGCCCAGAAACAAGTCTGCGCCCGGTCGGGCTTCACTGCTTCATAATCCCGGGCCTCTGCTCCGCTCAAGCTCTCCGGATGCTGGGGTGCGATCAGCTCGATATACGAACCGTCATCGAAGCCGAGCAAAGCATTGTGCGTGCCGCCGCTCGCGTGCGCCCCGCCATACACGGTTTCCAGTCCCACGCTGGCAAACGCCTTCTGGGTGGGTTCGAGTTGGTAGGCACAGATTCCGGCATGGTCAACGCTGAACTTCATGGGAGAATCAGATGGCGGCTGCTGTCCCGCAGCCGCAGAGAACATTCCAACCACTGCCACTGCTGCCATAATCACTAAACTACTCTGCTGCATGCAGATCCGCCTCAGCCAACAGGATGTGAATGTTCTTTAGTATATAAACTATATTATGCCGCTCAGCATCAACAACGACGCGACCGAACGCCTGGCGCGGCAAATCGCCAGCGAGACCGGCGAGACTTTGACCGAGACGATTCGGGGGGCTCTCGAAGAGCGCTGGGAGCGGCTTAAGACGAAGCGCCACAGCCGCGTCCTTAGCGGCCAGCTTCAAGACCTCTTGCGCCGGGTCGACGCTTTGCCCGATCTGGACACTCGCCCTGCGGATGAGATTCTGGGCATGTAGCACTCGCGTAATTGGCGGTTGGCGCGGGGGCAAGTCACTTGCCCAGGCGAGGTCGAGAATGCCGCTGCGATCCTTCTTGACAATGTGACACATTATGTGGCACATTATAGAGTATGCCTTCTCTCAACATGCGCCAGCTCCGCGATACTCGCCGCCTCAAAGCGTGGCTGCGGGCTGGAAACACCGTCGAGCTTAGGGAACGGGATCGGGTCATCGCCCGCATCGTTCCTGAAGAACGAGGACAGTCTTCAGTTGAATGGCCGGATTTCTCGGCGCGGCGTAAGAAGATTTTCGGCGACCGTGTTCTGCCCGGAACGGACCTTGTGATCAAGGAGCGTGGGCGCTATTGACGGTTTACGCCGACACCAGCTTCTTCGTTTCTTTGTATGTGGCAGATCGGCATTCGGTGGATGCAGAGCGGCTCATCGATTCACGTCCGCGCGTCTGGTTCACCCCGCTTCACCACGCGGAATGGGCGCATGCCATCGCGCAACTAGTCTTCCGGGGCGGGATGTTAGCGGTGGACGCGCGACAGGTTCATCGAGAATTAGAAAAAGACCGGACCTCTGGTTTGTGGGTCGAGACAACCATGCCAGAACAGGTTTTTGAAGTCTGCGCCGATCTGGCTCGCCGCCACGGGGCACGCCTCGGGGTGCGCACCCTCGACAGCCTGCACGTGGCCTCCGCCCTTCAGCTCAAGTCGGAGCAGTTCTGGACTTTCGACGAACGGCAGGCCAAGTTGGCGCAGGCTGTGGGTCTGAAGAGCTCGTGAGCCCCTCCAGCGAAAATGCGTTGCTGTCCATATTATAAGCGCCGGGCCTGTAATACCTTGTCAGCTGCTAGACTGTTGCGAAACGTCGAGGAACTTCTTGACGAGTTGCTGATCCATGTGTTCGAACCATAGGCCGGTTCCAGCCTCAACCCGTTGCTGTCGTTCGGGGCTGCGCGCCACCTCCTCCAGGTAAGTCGCCAGCCCGGCACGGAAACCATCGATGAGTTCGCGGATGTGAACCGCAACGTCGGCACGACCAAGAAGCTTCGTCGCAGCCGCTAGGTCCTCCGTCTTGGCGCCTCCCCACGCATAGATAACCTGGCGCGCAGATCCCAGGCGCGACAAATCAGATTCTGCCGTGAAGGTATGAACGACGCCGCAGCGCGCAGCGTAAAGCTCCAACGCAGTGCACGGCAGTGGGTGCACCTTCAGCAAGTTTTCATCAACCCACCGAACAAATGCTGCCTTGGTGCCTTCGTCGGGCCTGCGCTCTAGCGATGCAGTGACATCCATGCCGGAATACAGAAGAGTGAGACACGAAATCAGTCGACCCTTCGCCAGGCAGTCCTCGATTGCATCGAGGAGTTGCGTCATATTCTGGTAAAACGCCTGCATTCAGATAGGCCCAAGCGAGCGGAAACTACTCTTCCTCTTCCGGTTGTTCGCCCCTTGCCGCCTTCGCTTTCTCGATGATCTTCTCCTGCAACAGCGCCGGCACCGTATCGTAGTGATGCATTTCCATGTTGAAGCTGCCGCGGCCCTGGGTCATGGCGGTCAGATCGACGCCGTAGGTCAGCATCTCTGCCATCGGCACTTCCGCTTTCACCACCGTGTTGCCGCCCTTATTGTCCATGCCCTGGATGCGCCCGCGCCGGCTGTTCAGGTCGCCCATAATCGAGCCCGCGAACTCATCCGGCGCCGTGATCTCGACCGCCATCACCGGCTCCAGCAGCGTGGGCTTGGCCTGCTCCATGGCTTTCCTGAACGCAATGCGGCCCGCCATCTGGAAGGACATATCGTTCGAATCCACGTCGTGATACGACCCGTCGTAGAGGATGACTCTAAAATCCACCACGGGAAATCCCGCCAGATATCCGCGTGACGCCGCATCCCTGATTCCCTTTTCGATAGCGGGAATGTAGTTTTTCGGGATTGCGCCGCCAAAAATGTCGTTCACGAACTCGAACTCCCCGCCGCGTGGCATCGGTTCCATCTTGATCTTGCAGTCACCATACTGCCCGTGGCCACCGGTCTGCTTCTTGTGGCGTCCCTGCACGTCCGCCTTGCCGCGGATCGTCTCCCGGTACGGCACCTTGGGCGCCTTCAGGTTCACTTCCGTGTGGTAGCGCTTCTTCATCTTGGAGACAACCACTTCGATGTGCTGCTGTCCCGTGCCCGCGATGAGAAATTCTTTGGTCTGCCCATCCCGGAAGAAACGCAGCATGGCATCTTCTTCCATCATCTTGTGAATGCCCACGCCCAGCTTGTCTTCATCGGCGCGGCTCTTGGGCTCGATGGCAAACGTGATCGCCGGCTCCGGCAGCTTTACCTTCGGATACTGGATGGGCGCTGACTTGTCCCCCAGCGTGTCACCCGTCACCGTGTCCTTCAGCTTGGCCACAGCACCAATATCCCCGGCGTGCAGCTCGGTTACGGGTACGGCGGTCTTGCCTTGCATGATGGAGATGTGCGCCAGCTTCTCCTGAGAGCTGCGAGTGAAGTTCTGCACCGTGACGTCGTTCTTCAGCACACCGGAGAAAACTTTGAAATAGGAGATGCGCCCCGAAAAGGGATCGGAAACGGTCTTGAAGACGTAGAGCGAAAGCGGCTCAGAGTCCGCGATCTTGTGAGTTGACGGCTCGCCATTGCTGGAGGTGACCTCGCCGCGGACGGCACCTTTTTCCGTCGGCGCCGGGGTGTAGTCCACGATGAAGTCCATGACGTGGTCCGCGGCGACGTTGCCCAAGCCGGAAGCGAACAGCACGGGGAAGATACGGTCCTCACGGATGGCGTCATGCAGCGCCGGGATCAGGTGCTCCTCGGGAATCGTTCCCTTCTCGAAGAACTCTTCCATCAGGGCATCGTTGCCTTCGGCGATCATCTCGACCAGTTTCTCGTGGGCTGCCTGGGCCTCATCTTTGAGGTTGGCGGGAATCTCGGCTTCTTTGGCTTTGCCATTGCCGCCGAGTTCATAGGTGTAGGCCTTCATGCTGACCAGGTCCACTACGCCGGTGAAGTTCTTCTCACTGCCGATGGGGAGTTCCAGCGGGATCACCGTCCGCCCGAACGCCTTTTGCAGCGACTCCAGCACGCGCCCTGCGTCGGCGCGCTCACGGTCCATGCGGCTGGCCACAATCAACCGCGGTGTCTGATACTCCTCGCAATAGCTCCACACACGCTGGGTCACGACTTCCACACCAGCCACGCCGTCCACCACCACAATGGCTGCCTCCACCGCCGGCAGCACCATCTTGGCTTCGTGGACGAACATGTTGAACCCGGGCGTGTCGATCAGATTGATTTTGGTCTTGCCCCACTCGACGTACGCCAGGCTGCTGGCGATTGACATCTTGCGCGCGATCTCTTCGTCGTCGTAGTCGGTGGTGGCGGTGCCGTCGTCCACCCGCCCCAGCCGTTGGCTGGCGCCGGCGGTGTACAACATGGCGGAGACGAGCGAGGTCTTGCCGGCATGCCCGTGCCCCAACAACGCTACATTCCGGACGTTCGCGCCTTCATAAACTTTCACGGGTTGGCTCCTTTAGAGGTTGGCGCGGCTGCTCCGCTCCCGTGGGTTCACGATTCCCCAGCACATCGCCAGGGATCCCGGTGGGCCAGGAAGTAGAGGAGATATAGGCCAAGGTCGAACCGCCTGCCAAAACCTAAGATGCTAACACAGCGGTTTTTACAGGCTCAACTCAGCTCCCGCGTGGGCACCGCCTCAGCGCTATGTTGTTGCAACGAGAAAATGTCGTATTAACTGCAACGAGACTCTGTCACCCCCTTGGCAATTAAGTAACGGCCGCTAAAGCAGGGCGGCCGGAG